>NZ_QUFZ01000043.1:0-5546 GCF_003478725.1 Clostridium sp. AF22-10 | reverse complement strand
ATATATTACAATATCATCATCTGTATATTCTCTTAAATTATGAATAAATTTTTTAAGATCCATCCAAGAATCAAAAGGTTCTAATCCTTGCATTACAATAGATTCGGTAATTGAATTGTTTAAATATCTTTTTGTTAGTTCTTCAATGGATATTTCTATATTCTTTTCTTTTGCTAGTGGACTATTTTGACAATTCACCTCACCGCACTTAAATGTACAGTGAGGGAACATAATTGTCATTGATGGCTTTTTATAGTTCACTAGATCTTCAGAAATAAGACCTTTTATTAGCATTTATACTTCCTCTGCTTTAGCATTAATATCATCCCATTCTCTCATTCCAAATTCAGCCTTACGTTCTTTAGAATAGGATTTTACTGGTGTATAGAAACCAACAATTCTTGTAAATTCTGTATCTACTGGTTTTCCACAAACAGGGCATTTCGTTCCGTAGAAAGCATGATTATTTGCACAGGCATCGATCTTTGTATTAAATGCAAAATATGTAACCCCTTGATCTGCTACATAATTAGTCATCTTCCATGCCTTTTCAAAAGAATCAAACGGAGCATCAATGTTATAATGAAGAATAGAACCACCAGAACAATATCCATCAAACTCTGCTGCGATTCTTACACGTTCCTGTCCAGTAGTTTTAATTCCAAGTGGAATAAACTGATTACCATATAAAGGTAGATCATAAATATTAGCATCTGGATAGAAAAATTTATCCTTTTTCATAAGTTTAGCGGCTGCTGTTTCACCCGGAATCTGTTCGGTATTGATTTGATAATCACATTTATACTCTTTGATAAAATTTTCAGCAACTTGACGCATTGTTTTAAAAATCTTCTCACCAAATGCAGATGCTTTTTCTGTATAATATGTATCTCCAAATTCATCCACTCTAATATACCCAAACTTTTTCATTGTTTCATAAACGCCTAAAAATCCAATGGTATTATAAATATGATCGAAATCAATCAGACCAAAAGTGAAGTTAGGTAAAAGTCCTTTTTCAACATTTCGTTTAATAATATGCCTTACGCAGTCAAGGGCTTTTAAATCAATGAGAGTTCTTTTCTTTAATTCATCAAGATATTCTTCTTCTGAATTTGTATCAAGAGCGATTCTTGCGAAATTGATGGTTGACACTTTCACAGATCCAACTTTTAACGCTGTACCACCGACTGAATTAAAATAACCAAGATCAGCAATATTACTCTTTAGTCTACAACAGTTACTAAGAGAATTAACAGATGAATCACAGAAAATATTACTATCAGACCATTCCATATTGTGTTTAATTCCCCATTCAGCAAATTCTTCATCTACAAATTTACCATTTTGACGGAGCAAACTAATAGTAGATACTGGGAATGTAAACATATTTTCATGTCTGGTTTCAGCCATAGTCTCCATATACCATTTCTGGAACTCAATGATCTCTTCTTCATAATCAATCATATATGTTCCATCTGGGAATTCAGCTCCACCAAATAAAGCTTCAAAATATGGTCTGTCAAATACAGATGTATTTGTGAATGCACTTTGAGAACTGTCACGTAGATAAGGTTGATTTACAGCATAGATGAATCTCTGGAAATTTTGTTTAGCATAACTCTTACCTGTGTCTTTTGTGATCCCAAGATATCCACTATCAACATCTTTCTTCCAAAAATAAAACATATATGGAATTAAATTTGGTAGACCAACAGCTCCAGATGTACGATTACAAGCAAAACTAATAAATTCTTTTACAAAATCTACGAATGTTACCAAATGTTTTGCTGGTTTCGCATTTCTTTCTTTGATAAAATATAAGCCCTTTTCAGCAAGATCTTTTAAATCATAGGCAAAACAATATGACTTGAATGATGTTGTATTCGCATCGTGCATATAAAGTTTACCCATCCATTCATCACGTAACCATTCATTTGCATCTCTGAAACCATATTTTTTATTAATCTCATAATAAATTTTATTAAATGCTAATAATTTTTCATGAGGCTTTGGCATTTCTTTTTCAAGAGTTACAATATCTTTATGGGATACATTACTATTACCATCAATACTCGCATCAGCAACGGTTTCTTCATCTACGAAGTTATCAATAAAATCTGTGTAGCTTAACTGACCATCATCAAACCCATTGATTTTCGCAATTTCTGTGCCAAATTCTTCTTGAAGCTTATTATATTGAGTTGTGAAATTTTTATTTAGTTTAATATTGATATTCATATGTAGGCGTTCTCCTTACTGTTCATTTACCCATGCATTTGCTTCTTTGAACTTCATGATTTTTCCATCAATATCTAAAACTGGAACTTCATCGAAACCTTTATTTAGCATTTCGTTCACATCAGTTCTTTCTTCGAATGAAATATTTCTTTCATTTAATTTTTTTTCCAAAACAGAACACTTTGGACAATGTGTTGTGTACAAAATTACATTCATTTAACCGTCATTCTCCCATCTAAAATATAATGTTTACAGTTACCATCTTTATCAAGATATTCTTTAAAATTTGAATAACTTTGATATTTACTTGGAGTAGCTTTTACCCTGTAGCAAGAGTCTTTTTTACTACATCCATCACCATTGCACATGCTAATATCTGGCATCTTTTACACCTCCTCACCACAAACCAGAACTGTATAAACAGAAGAGTCATCTGCATTTGCATGAGTTCTCCTTGTCCTAGTTCCTGTAATACAATATTCTCTATTTCCAACTTGGACTGTAACGAAACCATCTCTATTCAGTAGTTCTCGTCCAAGTCCAAAGCAAGTAGTATAATTGGTCAACAACCCATCGGCTAAAGCCAATGGGATACCTTGTGATATTCTTTTTTTTGTAAATAATCATCACCACCTATCTATATATTCTCTTTTAAAATTGACATCAATTATCAAAAAATATAAATTAATGACACAACAATAATGATTAAAATTATAATCAACGCAGCACCTGTAATTGGAGTTGTTAAAAGCCAATTAATATACATCTTCATACATTCAATCATATTAAATGTTTTTTCTTACATAAGATATGAATTGTAAGCATCTATAATATCATCCACCACATCGTAAATTTCGTCATTAAAATGATTTCTAGTGATGTGATCTGCTAACACTTCTACACCCTGAAAATCATATTCATCTGTTTTAATTCGTCTATTTACTTCTTCCTGATTATCTCCTCTAAGAGACAAACGCTGCATACGCGTTCTCAGATTGGCATAAATATAGATAACGTACATTTTAATATTTTTATCCTGTAAATCTCTCACCCCATCTGGTGCAAGAATTGCAATAGTATCAGCATCAGCTCTATGACAATCTTCTAATGCTGTGCCATAATACCAAGTACCTTCTACAGTTTTATATTTTTTCCATTCAGCAAAGAAATGTTCATTGATTTTCTTCTTAAAATCCTCTTCTGAAATGAAATGATATGTAGAATGCTGTTTTTCACCTTCGCGCATCGGACGAGATGTATAAGTGATCATAGGCTTAAAACCATATTTTTCAATGAGTGTTTGTTTAATATAATCTTTTCCGCTTGCTGATTCTCCTACTAAAACTAACATAAATTCTCCTTTAAAACATTTTCATAAATTCTTCTTCTGTAATAATTGGGATGTTTAAATCTTTTGCTTTCTTGGATTTTCCTGAATTAGAATCTTCATTACAGATTAGATATGATGTTTTAGAACTAACAGATCCAGAAACTTTACCACCATTTGATTCAATTACATTCTTCAGCTCATCTCTATTGGAATAGTGATTTAACGAACCAGTAATTACAAAAGTCTTTCCGCTAAGTAAATTAGTGGATTTACTTACTTCTGGTTTATTAAAATTGAACTCTTTAGATAATTCAAAGACCATAGCTCCATAATCCATAAAGTAAGAATCAAGAGATGTGATTATAGAATTACCAATACCAGAAATACTCTTAAACCTATTATTTTTAGGATTAAGCATTATCATAGAACGTATAAACTCACCAAAATCATATTCACATTCTTTTGCAATAAGTTTACTTGCTGTTTTGCCAACCAAAGGAATAGATAGTGCATAAATGAAATGCTCAAGATCTGTTTCACGACTTGCTTCAATAGATTTTAGAAGTTTATTTACGCTATGAGAACTAAATCCAGATACATGATTCTTCCAATACGAAATAACATCGTTTGGTAGATTATATAAATCCTTAAATGTAGAAATCCATCCTTTGTTAATTAATAATTCTAGTGTAGCTTCACTCATACCATCAATATTGATAGCGTTCTTACTACAGAAATGAACCATCTTGCCTAACAATTTACCTTTACAATCTGGATTAGTACAAATAAGAACTTCTGAATCGTTCTCTTTAACAATCTTTGTAGGCTGATTACAAATAGGACATTTATCAGGAATACTAAAGTTACCACTCTTGTCAATGCTATCATGTACTTTAGGAATAACCATATTAGAACGATATACTCTAATTCTATCTCCAATTCCAAGCATCATATCTTTAATATATGTAATATTATGAAGTGTTGCTCTGGTTGTAACAGCACCATCCAAATCAATTGGATCAAATACAGCAATTGGATTAATAAGACCTGTTTTTGATGTATTCCACTCAATATCTCTTAATACTGTTTCATATAAACTATCTTCATATTTAAATGCAATCGAGTGTCTAAAGAATTTATCTGTTCTTCCCATTGATTCAGCTAATGAATAATTATCTGTAGCAATGACTGCTCCATCATACGGAATATTACGATTATCAGCACTATCACGAATTCGTTCTAATACTTCTTCTATATTATTTTTATTACATTTAAACATTGGTACAATTTCAAAACCAATATTATTTGCTTCAATAAGATCGTCAAATACTGATTTATGTTTAAATCCTTTAATTACCCTCCATGCGACAAATCTCATGTTACGACTTTCAGCTAATCTATTAGATAAAAGCTGCAACGAACCTGATACCAAATTTCTAGGGTGTCTATATTTTGTCTCTACAGGAAGAGATGCATTAATCTTGTTAAATGTATCCCATCCAATAATTACTTCTCCGTCAATAATTAGTTCATCTTTATATGGAATTTTCTTAGGGACATTCTTGATTGTAAACACATTAGACAATACTGAAACACCTTCAATACCATTTCCTCTTGTTTCAGCTGATACCAGCATCCCATTTTTATAATATAATGAGCAAGTTAATCCATCACATTTCACTGACACAAAACAATCTTTTCCACTAATAAATTTCTTTAAATCATTTACAGACTTCGTTTTGTCGAGTGATAGCATTGGATGATTATGTTTTACTTTATCAAGACCGTTTAATACAACATATCCTACATTATGAGTTGGACTATTGTTATATACAACATCCGTTTCCTTTTCTAATTCTTTTAGTTCTTCATACATATTATCCCAATCGTAATCACTCATAATTGGTTCATCTGAATAATAGTGTTCTGAAGCTTCATTTAATATATCAATTAGATATTTAATTTTTTCTAATTT
>NZ_QUFZ01000042.1:0-5815 GCF_003478725.1 Clostridium sp. AF22-10 | reverse complement strand
TCACCTCTCTTCTCAAGAAAATTTGGTTGAATCGCCAAGATAGAAATTTCTATATTAGATTATTCTCTGTCCACTGTATGTATCTTACATTCAATTTCTACAACTTCTAATTGTAAAACTATTTTGCTTTATAATTATCACCTCTCTTCTCAAGAAAATTTGGTTGAATCGCCAAGATAGAAATTTCTATATTAGATTATTCTCTGTCCACTGTATGTATCTTACATTCAATTTCTACAACTTCTAGCTGCCTATCAGCGTTATAACGTCTTGACATAAAATTTCTAACCGCATTCTCAGCAGTTTTTCTTGTTTCCCAATATTTGTGTCGTGGGTTTGTAAGATTACTTACTAATTTCCCTGTTGATTTATCCATTACACCATATAATGTAAATTCATTTGCCATCTATTTCACCTCATTTATTCTCTGTATGGTTCAGGCAACGGCATCCAAGCTCTCATACCACCATTGATTCTTCCCCAATGCCATGTCCCATCATAGTATTGCCTTTGCACTTTTGTTACCATACCTCGATTTGTGGTAACAAGTACATTGATTACTTTCTTACCTTCGTATCTTTTATCATCTTCTGGCATTTGTCCTTCAGTACATTTAATCCAATTTGAGTTCATAATATTTTTTCCTTTTATCATTTTGAAAACAGACTGACCAGTTATAACACCAGCCAGTCCAAAATAATTATTGTTTGTTTCTATATTTTCTACCAATCACATAACCAATAGCGAAACTCACAATCATACAAACAAGATACATTTTAATACTTAACATCATCATTTCTTCTTACCAGCTTTCAGTTCATCCAGCTTCTTCTGAATCTCATCATCTTTCATCTGCTTATCCAAACGTTTCTTTTGAACCTCATAAGAACTTTCGTAAGCAATTTTAGAACCCTCTGCCACTTCTTTACTTTTTTTAACACCCTCACGTACCTTTTCAAGCATTTTATCTTCTTCATTAGTAGATATACCAGATGTAGCTTGAAGAGATTTTGTAGCTTCTGCTGTCTCAAGGGCAAGAATGGAAACTTCTTTTTCTGCTTTAAGATTCTCTAATTCATCATGAAGATTTTTAACAACCTCATCCTGTAACTTAGCTGCGCTTCTTAAATCTTCAAGATTCTTTTTAATGATTTCAGCCTTTTCTTCATTATTTTTTTGTTTGATAAGATATACTTTAGCAGCGTTGTCATCATTCTTGTCAATGCAAGACTTAATATTGAGATCTAACTGCATATCTTCTTTCTTCAGAACTCTAAGCTGTTCTTCATAAGTTTTAATTTTCCCTGTTTGCTGAATATATTTACCATACTCGTCACTATATTTCTTTTCAGCAAGAGCAATAGCTGAATTATAATAAGCCTTTGCACCCTCTGGTGTAGAAGCGTCTTCAGTGAACTTTTCATCAGATGTACCAGAGACTCTAATTTTGAGTCTTTTGCCTGTCTTAGTGAATTTGAAGAAGTAAATCATAGCAATTACTACAATAATAAAACATAAGATTTTCATTTATATATTTTCTCCTATTGGCTCTTTAGTCTCTTCCTTCATCAATATCAAGCCCAAAATTCTTAAACAGTTCTGTCATACCACCGTTGTATCCAGAACCAAGTGCCTGAAATTTAAAACCATCTCCATATTTATACAGTCTACCAATTTCAACAGCATTCAGTTTTTCAAAATTCTCATCTTCAGAAAGGTCATATGTCCACTTGGTAGTTGGATTATCATAATCACAAATCATCATTGTGGCATTATTTACCATTCCGAAATTCTGAAGCCTCTGAACTGCTCTATAAATAGTTAAGCAAATTGTAAAATCGGTTCTATCACTTGGGAATTTATCTGCATGAACAACAAAAGATTCATCGTAATGTACACCATCAAACATAATTCCCTGAGAATCATCACCAGTCTGATTATCACCAGAATACTCAATCCACGGGTATTCAGATGCAGAATATGTATTATAATTTACAATATCATCTGGATACTTGACTTTTCTATCACTATTAGTAATAAATCCATTAATATCAAAATCAATATCTGATTCTCCAGCATATCTGTTCTTCTCCCAATTTACACCAATGAAGAAGTTCTTAATTACAGTTCCATCATTCTTTGTCATGTTAATCTTTTGATTCTTACTCATGTTAATTACATTACTCATTTTAGATACCTCATCTTTCTTAAATATTTTTATCTTTCTCACTTATATATTCTCTTATTTTTTATTCAGCCAATCCTTATACTGTCTAAGGATTTCAGTATATAACTCTTCATCAGTCATCTTATTCATATCTTCTACTGCGGTAAAACCAGTATTGTCATGCTTTCTACCCTTCATATCATCTAATGATTTAAGATAATTGAATTTTGCTCTACCAATTCCAATAAATTGAACGAAGATGTTGTAATTTGAAAGTTCCTTTACAATTTCGTTTGTCGCAGACCTATCAGAATTATCACCGTCTGTAATGAAAATAATAAATGCAGGAACTTCGCTAGGTTCAATATCTTTGTAATATTTAACCATATCATCTAATACTGGTGCATAATATGTACCGCCCATACTCATGTGGGCTTTCTGCATAACTTTCTTTACATAATTATCGTAATTCTTAATTGTAACTGCTTTAAGTCTTTCAAAATAATTAGAGAACAACCATGATTCAAGTTCCCCATTATCATCGAATTTAAGAGCAATTGGAAGTAGTCTAGTAATAACTTTCTGTACCGAACCATTATCAAATAGATCACACATAGAACCAGAATAATCCATTGCTAATGCTACTCTTGCTACATGCTTTGACATATCGATTTTGCTACTCTTAGACATGTCGATGAGTACCTTATTCAGATTCTCTTTTGACTTTGACATATCAATCACATTCGATGTAGAGACTGTTTCTGTACCCATAAGTTTAGATGGAACCTGCTGAGTTAAAACACCTGAATCTTTTATTTCTTTTCTAAAAATTTTACTAAATAATCCCATTTTTATATCTCCTTTATCTTTTATATCTGAGTGATGAAACTAAATTCCATCACTCAGTCTTCTCACTTACATATTCTCTTATTTCTACTTCTTTGAATAATCTTTCTAATAAGATCAATTGGAATAACCATAAACGCAGTAACAATAACAGTGATCCACTGCATTAAATCAAGTGATGTTACTTTTACAAGATTCCCTAATAGATTACAAATGAAAAATGTTCCAATAAAAATTCCTACTGCAATTCCAGAAAACAACTTATTCTTTTCAATTCCTTTAAATAGATTGATATGTTCTGTACGAATATTAAATCCGTTGAACACCGCCATGAAACATAGTAATGCAAATCTAGCAGTCATAGCCTCTACATCAGATACAAATAAATTTGATACTGGACTAAATGTAATAATTCCATACAGTACAATAAATACAAACGTACTAATTCCAATTCTCGTTTTAGCACCATTAATAAATAAACCAGATCCTTTTTTAATTGGTTTCTCTACCATATATTCAGCTTTGGGTGGTTCTCCACCAAAGGATAGAGAGTTAAGGGAGTCCATGATGATATTGATAATAAGAATCTGTACAGAAGCTAATAATGCACTTGTAGCAATCAGAGGATAAAGCGTACTCAGAATTAGAAGTGTGATATTAATAGGTAACTGGAACTCTAAGAACATCATGATATTATGCATGAATGTACGTCCTAGCTCTACGCCTTTTACAATACTCGCAAAGTTATCATCCGTTAGAATAATATCAGATGCTTCTTTGGCTACATCAGAACCACTCTGCATACCAAAACCAACATCCGCTCTCTTTAATGCTGGAGAGTCATTGATGCCATCACCAGTCATCGCCACAGATCTACCCATTTCCTGCGCCAAAGTAACAAGTCTAAGTTTTGTATTAGGTGAACATCTGGAAACAACCTTTAAAGACGGGATGATTTTCTTTACTTCTTCATCAGACATCTTCTCAAACTCGTCATTTGTCAGAGCGACATCACCATCCTTGTAAATGCCACATTCAGAAGCAATTGAAACTGCTGTTTCATAGCAATCTCCAGTGATCTCGATAACTTGAATTCCGCCTTTATTTGCAAGCTGTACAGCGTTTGGCACTTCATCTCTCACAGGATCGACTACACCGATAATTCCAGAAAATTCCAAATCGTCAGGTAAAATTCCCTCTACTAGAGGTTTTGATGACCAAGCCAGTGCAATACATCTCATAGATTTTCTAGTCAACTCTTTAATCTTCTCATTCAGAACAGAAATATTAGTATTGGCAGTCTTAAAATTACAATTCTGAATAATCTTTTCTGGCGCACCTTTATAATATGTAAATATATTTCCATATTTATCTTTTACTTCATATGCAGAATATTTATTTTCACTACTAAATACCTGCTTATGCACCATTGGACTATTTTTACAAATCTCAGCGTATTCCTCTGGATTAACAAGACTCAGAACAGCTCTATCAATAGAATTTCCTCCAGTGATATTACCATCCGCATCAAATGTAGCACTGTTATTTAATACAATATTATCTCTGATACTATCATAACAACCATTGTGATTTAAACTTGTCTCATTTCCATTTTCATCAAGAATGATTTTTGGTGTCATAATACCTGTAGTAAGTGTTCCAGTTTTGTCAGTACAAATCAAATCAACATAAGCAAGCTCCGGGATTTTTGCTGGATTTTTAGTAAGGATATTGAATTTTTCCATTACCTTAACATTCTGTTTAGTAACCAATTTAACAATTAATGGAAGTCCCTCTGGAACCGCTGCAACAATAATTGTCAATGCTACTGAAAAATTCTGTGATACTTTCTGAATAATATCCAGAACACCATTTCCAAAATATGTATCAAATCCAACCTTTGCGATACCAGTAGCCATAAGTACCACAAAAGTTACCAGAGCAGCCACAGTTCCCCATTTTGAGATAAAGTCGCATAAATTATCAAGTGCAATATCGAGAGCTGTCTTTGGTGCTTCTAACGTCTGCATCTTAACTAAAGTATCGCCATTTACAGTATTCATTCCTACATCTGTCACAATCATCTTACCTTCACCAGCAGTAACCGTTGTACCAGCAAATAAACAATTCTGGTTTGTATAAACATCTGTAGATGTGGTTTTCTCATGTACATATCCATCAATAGGAGATTTTTTACACTCTTTACTTTCTCCGTTGATAGCTGCATTACTTACAGAAATCCCACCTTCGACAATATAACCATCTGCAAAAACTTCCTATCCCATTCTTACGATAGCAAGATCACCAACTACTAAATCATTCTTATTAATTGTCTGAACCTTTCCGTTTCGAATAACATCACAGTATCTAGTAGATGTTTTTGCTCTTAATTCTTCTGATGATTTCTGAACTCCTAATCCAGTTTTAACAGCAATTTCTGCCACAATACCTAATACTATGAGGATCATAATCGGCTCTGAAAAATCCATAACTCCCATTCCAGCTAGAACAAGGTGTAAAATAGCAATGGCAATAAGAATCATTGTGATTTTTTCGCTTAATGCTTCTTTTGCAAAATCATACCATTTCTTTAGTTTTGGTTCTGGTAGCTTATTACTACCATGAAGCTCTCTACTTTTGAGAACTTCATTGTCACTCAATCCTTTAAAATCTTTCACTTCTGTTTCTCCTTTTCTTATTTTATCTATTTGAATCTTATTGATTCCATTTATATATTCGCTTATTTAATTTTCTCTTTTATGAAAATCTCTATTGCCGATATTAGCTAGATTATAAATGACA
>NZ_QUFZ01000041.1:0-5881 GCF_003478725.1 Clostridium sp. AF22-10 | reverse complement strand
TATAAAATAACATAATTTCATTTTATTTGATTTATATGCTAAGATCAAGACAAAGAAAAATATTTTTCGTGAATTTCAAAAAAGTATACTAATCTGAATTCATTCATTGCATGACAAAAGAAAGGAGGAAATTTATGAATAAAAAACACCCATCTGCATGGGATCCAGCTATTATGTTGTTAAATATTTTAGTTTCTGTGATTGGTTCAATCATTGGTCTCGAGTTAATTGCCAGATTGGGAATCAGTACAAATACATCCATCATCGGTGCACTGTTTGCAATTATTATTGCCAGAATTCCGTTGAAGATATTCCAGAAATATAAAGATATTAATACCCAGAACCTTGTCCAGACAGCTATGTCAGGTGCAACGTTCGCTGCTTCAAACGGTATTTTCTTATCCATCGGTATTCCTTATCTGTTAGGAAGACATGATCTGGTTATTCCAATGATGGTAGGTGCTTCATTAGCAGTAATCATTGATGCAACGATTCTTTATAAGGTGTTTGATACAGAGATGTTCCCGGCAAAAGAAGCATGGGCACCCGGTATTGCAGCAGCAGAGGCTATGCTGGCAGTTGCTGAAAAGGGAAAGAACTCCGTTATCCTTATGATTGGTATGGTTGGCGGAATCGTTGGAAAGATTTTTGGTATTCCGACCGATATCCTGGGCGTAGGCTGGATTGGAAATATGTGGGCTCTTGGTGCATTTGGCGTGGGCCTTCTGATTTCCGAATACACTCCGAAATTCTTCAACATCAAACTTGGCGATTACTATGTACCTCATGGTGTCATGATTGGTGCCGGATTCGTTGCTCTTATCCAGATGATTCTGATTCTTCAGAAAAAGAGCAAGAAAGAAAAAGAAGCGGCAGCAGCTGAGGCTGCAACTGGAAAGGTAGAAAAGAAAGAATTTACCAGAAGCTTAAAGAGCATGAAGTTCTCCCTTGCAGAAGGTTTTGGCGCATATATTCTGGTATCCATTGTTATGGCAATTATGTGTGGATTTTCGGCAGATATGAGTGCTGGAATGTTCGTATGGTGGATTATCTTTGCAGCCCTTTCTGCAATCATTTCCGAGCTGATTGTTGGTATCTCCGCCATGCACTCCGGATGGTTCCCGGCATTTGCAACAGCTTTCATTTTCCTGATTCTTGGAATGCTGTTTGGATTCCCGCCGGCACAGCTGGCAATCCTGGTTGGCTTTACTTCCGCAACCGGACCGGCCTTTGCTGATATGGCATATGACCTGAAATCTGGTTATATTGTCAGAGGCAACGGTGAAGATGTTCCGTTTGAGATGGAAGGAAGAAGACAGCAGTATATTGCAAAAATGGTCAGTGCTGTAATTGCAATTCTGGTTGTTCTCTTTACTTACAAAGCATATTTTGAAAAAGGAATGCTCGCACCGGTTGATGCTGTATATGTGGCAACTATTGATGCAGGAACTAATATGGCAGTAGCAAAGAACCTGATTATCTGGGCTATCCCGGGAGCACTTCTTCAGGCAATCGGCGGTTCAGGCCGTCAGTTAGGTGTTTTATTTGCGACCGGTCTTCTGATTGCTTCTCCGATGGCTGGTATTACAGTACTCGTTGGTCTTTTGATTCGTTACATTGTAGTTAAGAAATATGGTGATCTTGGACAGAGTAAACTGTATATTCTGGGTGCCGGATTCATTACCGGTGCCGCCCTGTACAGCTTCTTCAGCTCCACGATGAACCTTGGAAAGAAACTTAATAAATAAAAATATATATTATAGGAGGAACTTATTATGGAATATCCGGTTGGCGTAGAAATGTCAAACACTTACTTATCATTTGAAGTAACAAGTGCTGCTTTAAAACTGGTACGTGATTTCATGCTTGTAAAAGAGGGTGAAAATGTAGTTATCACCGCTGATACATCTGCAGATTTCCGTGTGGTTGAGGCGGTTGCAGGTGCAGCATATTCAGTTGGTGCAAATCCGGTTATTATTCACTATCCGACTTCCGGAAAAGCGTATGAAGAACCGATTCGCCCGGTTGCAGATGCAGTAGTGCATGCAGATGTATGGATTGAGTTAGCATACTATTGCTCTATGCATACTCCTTGCTTTAGAAAAGCAATGGAGAATGGTGCAAGATTTACTTGCTTAAATGGTATGGATGTTATCATGCTGGTAAATACGGTTGGCCGTGTTGACTATGATGTCCTGATTGAATTTGGTGAGTATCTGACAGATAAAGTTCATCGCTCAAATGAAGTAATTGTTACGGATAAGAATGGAACAAATTTAGTTGGCTACAATCAGGGACGCGGCGTTAAACATTCTGGACAGAGAGCAACCAAGAAGGGCTATCCGGTTATGTTAGGCGGTCAGGTAAGCTGGTGTCCGGTAGAGGAGACTATCAATGGTAAATTAATTTTTGATTCTGCTCTGTTCCCACCGGATACATTAGGTCTTCTTAACAGCAATGTAGAGCTGACCCTGGAAAAAGGTGTTGTAACAAAAATAGAAGGCGGAAAAGATGCTGCTATCTTCGAAAAATGGCTGAATAAATTTAATGACCCGAATATGTTCCGTCTGGCTCATTATTCCATCGGCTTTAACCCGGGCGTAACCAAACCTACCGGACGTATTGTTGAGGATGAGAGACTCTTTGGATGTATCGAGATGGGTATCGGAAGTCAGGGAGCCAGCTTAATGGGAGCTTGCTGGGATGCTGCTGCTCATACAGATGGTATTGTTTCTAAACCGACGATTCTTCTGGATGGCTATAAGCTGGAAGAAAACGGAATCTATGTAGATCCGGAAGCAAGAAAATTCTGTAAAGCACTTGGCGTTGAAGGATATTAATCATTACAATGGTAGTAAACATACCTAAATAATACCTCTAATTGGGAAAGGGCGCTGTCAGAATTGTCAGCGCCCTATTATCTCAAAAGCGTTTATCCTAAATTTTCGTATCAAATTGTATGTACGGGGAGATTATATTTATGGAAAGACAATCTAAAAATGAAAAGCTGCTTCAATATTTTAAAGATATCTGCCGTATTCCGAGACAAACCGGTGACGAGGAAGCGATCAGCCAGTATCTGCTCGATTTTGCAAAAGCCAGAGGCCTGCAGGCAGAACGGGATGCCCATCATAATGTGCTGATTCGGAAACCGTCAACGATTCCTGGATATAAGGGACCAACGGTTATTGTGCAGGGTCATATGGACATTGTCTATGAAAAGAGCGCAGATAGCACTCATAAGTACGAAGATGGTATCCATGTTGTGGAAGAAGATGGTTATTTGAAATCAGCGGATGGAACCTCTCTTGGTGCTGATAACGGACTGGCAGTTGCTTATGCAATGGATTTGCTGGATCGAAATGATCTGCCGCTTCCGGCCCTGGAGATTTTAATTACTTCCAGTGAAGAAGTGGGCCTAGAGGGAGTTAAGCATCTGGAACTTACAGATGTCAAAGGAAGCTATCTGATTAATTTGGATGCAGAAGAAGAAGGTGTTTTCTTTACAAGCTGTGCAGGAGGAGTCAGAACCGATCTTTCTCTTCCGCTGAAATATACGGGCTCAACGGAAGATATTGCATATACATTGACATTATGTGGATTAAGCGGAGGACATTCGGGTCTGGATATAGCTCTTGGAAAAGCAAATGCAATTCAGCTTGTGGGAAGAATTCTTTATCATATTGCTCCATTTGCACGTATTTCTTCGCTGGATGCGCCTGGAAAAGCAAATGCAATTGCATCTAAGGGAACGATTGTTATGCACACATCAAGTCAGGACGAAGAGGCATTATTAAAAGAACTCTCTAAACTGGAAGAAATGCTGAAAGCACAGTTTTCTGAAACAGAAAACCTGTCATTCCGCCTGGAGAAGGAAGAGCAGAAAAAAGAGGTAACTGTGTTTACAAAGGAAACGGTGAATTTGATTATCGAGGCAATTACGTTTCTTCCGTGCGGCGTTATCAGCCGAACCAGAGAAAATGTGGAAATGGTACAGACATCTTCTAATATAGGCAGTATGACGATTCAGGATGGAACACTTGAGTTCCTGTGTTCCGGAAGAAGCTCTGTAAAATTAGAAAAAGCACAGTTAAAAGAAAAAATGCAGATATTATCGAAGGCATTGGAAATGAACTGCACCTTCCATGGTGATTATCCGCAGTGGGAATATCGTAAAGAATCTAAACTTCGTGATATTTGTGCGAAGACATACCGTGAGTATTCTGGAAAAGATGCTGTTTTCACAGGAATTCATGCCGGAATCGAATGTGGATATCTGGCAGAAAAACTGGGAGATCATATCGATATGATTTCCTGTGGTGCAAATCTTTATGATGTTCATACACCGCATGAAAAAGCAGATGTGGAATCTTTCTATCGGATGGAAGAAGTAATTATTGCGATCCTTCAGGAGATTGCAAAAGCTTAGTGTTTAGCACAATATAATATATTAAAGCCCCGGAATCAAAAAATTCCGGGGCTTTTGCTGTGCGTGTATGAAGTTTTACAGTCTCGCAATCACTGCGTCCACATATTCCTCGGTGGTTGCAGTTCCATGCAGATCTCTTGTCAGGTGCTTGCCTTCTGCCAGAACCTCATCCACAGCCTTGCGGATGCGTCCGGCGGTCTCATTTTCACCTAAGTACTCTAACATCATGCAGGCAGACCACAGGAATGCGGTCGGGTTTGCCAGGTGCTTGCCTGCAATATCCGGTGCACTGCCATGTACGGCCTCAAACATAGCATAGTCAGAACCGATATTGCTGGATGGAACGAGTCCCAGGCCTCCGATCAGGCCGCTGCACAGGTCCGAAAGAATATCTCCGTACAGGTTCTGCATTACCATAACATCAAACTGGTTTGGATTCATGACAAGCTGCATGCAGGTGTTATCGATGATTTTATCATCACCTTCAATCTCCGGATATTCCTTTGCAATCTCTTTGAAAATGGAAAGGAACATGCCATCGGACATTTTCAGGATATTTGCCTTATGAATACAGGTTACTTTCTTGCGTCCGTTCTTTTTCGCATACTCGAATGCATCGCGGATAATGCGCTCGCTTGCCTGTCTTGTAACAATCTTAATTGCATGAACTGTATCCGGATTTACCTGCTCCTCTACACCAACATAAAGACCTTCTGTATTTTCGCGGAAAATCACGATATCCACATTCTCAAATGGAGTTTTTACTGCCGCGTTGGACTTAACCGGGCGGATATTGGCATACAGGTCATACTGTCCGCGAAGTGTTACATTCAGGGAGCGGAATCCTTTTCCAACCGGAGTCGTAATCGGGGATTTTAAGAGTATTTTGGTGCGCTCGAAGGAAGCATAAGCTTCCTCTGGAATCAAAGCACCGTTGCGTTTCCACTCATCCTCACCAACATTGAAAATTTCATATTCCAGCGGTGCATCTGCCGCTTTTAAAATCTTTAACACATTATCAACTAACTCCGGACCGATACCATCGCCGCGAAATACTGTAATTTTATGACTCATTTCTTTATCCTCCTTCTTGATTTTCCCAATCGTAACTGTTCAGTACCTTCACAGTCACGCGCAAAAATCCATTAAAAATTGCCTACGGCAATGGGATTTTTGCCTGCTGACCTACTGAACAGTTACTTCCAATCTTCATATTTTATCGAAAGCTGCCAGAACAGGCTGACAGCTTTTCGAACAAACAACTTCTCATTCAAGTCGAACGTCCGTGAGACTTGGCGCGTGATTCTGGTCAGCGTAAGCTGACATATTCTTTACAGAATCACTGCGCATCCTCGCGGAGCGTTTATCTCAGTCGGAGACAAGGCTTCCACTGAGACAAATTTGCTATTACTCACCACCTGAAGAGGTGGGAGTCTTCTCGACTGAGATAAA
>NZ_QUFZ01000040.1:0-5982 GCF_003478725.1 Clostridium sp. AF22-10 | reverse complement strand
TATTAGTTGTATTTTCAACTTATGATTCCATTATACAACTTATATAATAAATATTCAACTAAAAAGGTTGATTTTTTGTGCAACATTATTCAACTTATTAGTTGACTTTTCAACTTATTGGTTGTATAATCAACTCATAAGTTAAATATTCAACTAATAAGTTGAGCGAAAAACGCAGGAGATTACATAATAAGAAGAAAGGGGGAAGACAGAATGGAAATTAGGTTTGGGGATGTTGTATGGGTTGATTTTGGAGAGAATAGTATCGGATCTGTACAAAAAGGAAAACGTCCAGCGGTTGTAATCCAGAATGATATAGGTAATAAATTTTCTCCAACCTCCATTGTCGTTCCTATTACATCAGCAATTAAAAAGCTGAATATGCCATGTCATAAACTCCTGCGTTGTACAAAAGAAAATGGCTTAATAGAGGATTCGATGATCTTAGGAGAACAGGTACAGGTTATTTCTAAAACTGATATTATATCTAAACTTGGAACCCTTAATGATTATGAATGTAAACTTGTACTGGATGCGTATTTTTCAAACGTTCCAAGGAATTTGAAGGTGAGGGCATAATATATGGATAAATATAAGGTAATCACAAAAAATGAACTGAAAAATCTCTTGGATCTTTATCCTGATGATAAGGAATTTAAGGTTATTGAAACGCAGCTAGGAATGACTATTATTCCGATTGGAGAGAAAGTAATGAGCAAAGATGATGTGATGCTTATAGCTGACCGGGCTAAGACAATGATTTATTCTGGGAATAGGTTCTTGTCTCAAGTAGATATTCATTCAGCAAAACAGGATATTTTTAATATCAAGAGTATAGGGACATTGAATACATTATTGATGCCAAAAGTCTTAAAAGGGAAATAATGGAACAAATGTTCGAAAATATATTGACAAATACGAACAAGTGTTCTATCATAATGACATAAGTGAACTACCCACCACCTGAAGGTAATGGGTTTTCTGGCTGGTTATTTATAAAAAGAAGTGTAGATTAGCGACATTCAACCGGTGTTACCAGCACCTCTGTCTGCCTAATCTACACTCATAATTTGCACCACGGTAGAATATACCGCTTATTTAGATTTTACATATTTTATTTTTATTTGTCAAGTAAGCGCATTGGTTTTTCTACCAAAATTTTCCAATGAAATTTTTTCAACTTAATAAGAGAATATTAAATTGAGGTAAATCAAAAAAATATTGATTTACTTAGGTTTTTTGCACCTCAATTTTAGGAAGGAAGTGGATGAAATGTATATTTTATCGGATGGCAAAAATTATGTCATGGAGAATCCGATGAAGATAGGAGAGTATCTTTCTACAACGTCACCAGTTCACGCGAAAGAGTTTTCTTATAAACAAGCGAGAGCATTAATTCAGAGTAATCGTAAGAAGTGGGCTTGGATGAAACAGTATCATCTAATTGGAACAGATGAAGAGGGGGATACAGTTGAAAAATCCGTTAATTATCGAGGAAAGGCAAATACATATAATGATTCTTCGGAATTTGACATGAAAATACTTGATGATATTAATAATGAGGCATTTTCAATTCTGGAACTGGCAGCTTGGGATAAAACACAGCTCCATACATACAGAAATTTACTTGGAATCGAATTAGGACGTTGTGATAGTGCTGTATCTGATATAGAACACGCTTTACAAACTTATAATCATACTTCTGGTGGGAAGAAACCACAGGCTCATAAGATGGCGAAAATTGGTTATCTTTTAGCTGAGATCCGGGATAAACATGAAAAGATTAAACAGGTGATTAGATATGTAGAGGTAATGCAGCAAGCCATTGATAATCAGTTTACTTTGGAAAAATTAAAGTATGAACTGAGTAAAGCAAAATTTACAGAGTACAAAGGTAGGACAAAATACTATCAGGTCGCTCTGGATACACTTGGAGGTGGTAGTAGTGACTTGTAAAAAATGTAATGTACCAATGCATCGAGTAATTTCTTTTAATAGAGGCAAACAGGAAGAATATTGGCGTTGTCCACGGTGTCATATGGAAAGTAAACATACTAATGTTCAAATGAGTTATGTGGAGAATATTTATATGAGAGACAAAGATTGATGTATTGGAGAGAAAACAAAATGGAATCGAAAAAACCAGTATTAAAAATTCTTGCAGATGAAAAAAGAACAGATTATACACCAGAACAGATGAATTATATTTATGAGTATTGTGGAAATGATATGAAAAAGCTGAAATGGTTACTTGATCCGATCATTGACAAAATTGGTGGATGTACTGATAAAGACAAGCATGATATTTATGACTTAGGAATGACTTTAATTCTTGATAACGTAAAAAAATATGATCCTAACAACGCAAATAATGCAAGTTTTTATACATTCATTTGGAGCTTGACTAAAAGAAGAATTTTTACTACGTATGTACGTGATAGAAATAGGCAATGCAGAAGTAACACATATATAAAAGAAAAAGATGGAAAGAAAATTACAGTTTATGTTCCAGATATATCTTTGGAAGCATTACCACAAGAATGTATTGATTATTTAGATGTAATTGCTCAAAAGAAACCACTTTTTGAAGAACAATTTATTGAAGAAGAATTTTCTCCAGAAATGGAAAAATATCTTAAACGATTATCAAAAGTACAGCGTAAAATCTTACAAGCTTTGGCAGATGATAAGAGCGAAGATGAGATTAAAGCTGAGTTACATATCGATAATAAGCTCTATAGGGATAGTATCAAAGCCATTTATTCGAATGAAAATATAAGATACATAAGTAAATTAAGAAAATGAATTTAATCAGGAGGATGATATTATGAGAAAAAAGAGAAAATATATTATTGAAAACACTTGTGTTGGAATGTACCTGTCTGATGTACACAATGAGAAAATTAGAATCGATCAGGCTGTACAGAGAGCATTCTGTTCTAACAATGAGTTTATTAATAATCTGGTTTATAGTGTAGTATCAAACGAAATCTATATCCCTAATATCATCCTTGCCGATGAAAATGAAGATGATAAGATTATTAAATCGTATGCTGTTGATGGTGGACAGAGAACCGTTGCATTGGGTAAGTTTATGTATGAGGGGTATAGAATCACAAAGACAATTAGAGAACCTATTATTGTATACGATAAACGTAAGACAGATGAAAATGGAAATGTTGTCAGAGACGATGATGGTGAAATTGTTTGGGAAGAAGTAGAGTATGATTTACGTGGTAAAACTTATGATGATCTTCCAGATGAATTAAAAGAAAGTTTTTATAAGTGTCCATTAGGATTAACTATCTATCAGAATACTAAACCGAGTGAAACCACAGATTTAGTAGGTATTTATAATATTCAGAGTGGAATGAACGTATCTCAGAAGTCTCTTACATATCTTGGGAATTTCGCTGAAGAGGTAAAACGCATTAAAGAAGATAGCGACTTCCTGAAAGATGGAACAGCATTAACAGAATCAGATAAGAAAAAAGGAATTTGGGAACGTGTTATTTCTGAATGTGTAATGGCAGTTAATCACTTTGAAAATTGGAAGAAAGATCCGAAGAAAATGTGCGATTACCTGAATACAAATGCAACTAAAAATGAGTATCTTAGGATCGAAGATTACTTTAATCGACTTGCGTTATATTCTGACAAACTTGAGAATAAAAAAGTCTCTGATTTATTCACAACAAAAGATATACTTGTATGGATGAAGGTATTTGATAACTTTACAAAACTTCATATTTCAGATGAGAAGTTCGGGGAGTTCTTAAATGTGTTTGTTAAAGATATGATGAACAAAGAAGTTGATGGAATCACATGGAATGAATTGGATGCAGATAAACATACAAAAGACACTGGAATCATTCAGAAGAAGGTAGAGCATCTTACATATTTATTATTAGATTATTTACATATTGACACTGGTGATTACACAGTAGAAAAGGACGATGTAACGGAAACTGAAAGTAATGATGTTGTAACAGACAAAGAAGAGAATATTAATGTAGAGGAAGAGGATACTGTTGATAATGATGTTCTGGGATTCTTAAAAGAAAATATTTCACCAGATATTACCGAGGAAGATTTAAAGGCATACGAAGAAGATTTAGATGTGTATAGTCTGGATGTAGATAATAATACGCTGCTTCTGGATAAGGAAAATAGAAAATCTCTTCTTGCTATGGTGGCATATTCTTATCAGAATGATGTGTCTCTGGATGAATGGTTTGTTGATTTCTTTAAGAGAAAGGATTCTTACCTGTTTGATCAGAAACAGAATTATGAATCTATGAAGAAAGATTTTGAAGAATTTACTCAGAAGGGAAAGAATGCAGCATGAAATTGTACACAAAAGTAAAATTAGCTGATATTAAAATTCAGAAGAGTTTTTTGAGTTCTACTCCAAAGAAAGATAAGATTGATGAATATAGAGATACATATGAAGAGTATAAAGCCTTTAAAAAACTTCCAGTCGTTGACAAAAATCTTGTTTTATTTGATGGTTATATCTCGTATCTTCTTATGAAAGAATGCGGCTTTGATGAGGTTTTTGTGATTAAAGATATGAATAAATTATGTGAAAATACTAAAAATACTATGTACATTTATGGAACTCATTTGGTTGGATATAATGACAAAGTGTATATATGGAGGGTTCCTAAAGCTAA
This sequence comes from Clostridium sp. AF22-10, assembly GCF_003478725.1. NCBI lineage: Bacteria > Bacillati > Bacillota > Clostridia > Eubacteriales > Clostridiaceae > Clostridium > Clostridium sp. AF22-10. The sequence goes on along the minus strand of NZ_QUFZ01000040.1, from coordinate 1,306 downwards.
TTTTTGGAATGATTTTAGAGACAAAATTAAGGTGGGAGATGTGGTTCGATGTAGTGGTTTAGATGGTAGTAGTCCACTTATTGAAGTGAAAGACATCAAAGTATTGGATATCCCGCCTAGAGATGGAAAAATTTGCAAGATTTATGATACATGTATTTATTCTAAAAAAGAAATACTGGAATATCAATCAATGTTAATGTTAAACGATATATTAGTACGTGGTTAATAGGAGAAAAACACAATGAAGGTAAATAGAACGATAAAAATCGAAACAGATACTTTTAAAGTCGGGGACAAAATCAAATTCAGACTCACCGATGACAAAAAGACACAGGCTATGGTGGTAAAGCAGGAAGAGGATGGCATGATTTTCTGCCTGGTTGATTACCTGCCTGGTGAGTACCTGATGAACAGCATCCGTACCAATGAAGGAGGTTACGAAGAGAGTGACCTGCGTAAGAAGCTAAATGGTGAGATTCTGAATCTCTTCCCGGCAGAACTCAAGGCTATGATGGCTCCATTTGAAAACGGTGACTTGCTCCGTCTGCCGACTGAGAAAGAGATTTTCGGAGAGAACTACTACGGTGAGTATGAAAGCCCGTATGTGAAGCAGTGGAAGCCTATGAAGAAACGCAGAAACCGTATGGCGTTCGATGGCAGCAAGAATGAGAACTTACAGTGGTACTGGCTGATGAACAAGGTCAGAGAATCCGCTATTTACTTCTCCTGTGTCGGCGACAACGGTTTTGTGAACCTTTGCAGCGCTTCTTTCTCTGATGGCGTTCGCCTAGTTTTCAAAATCAAGAATATCATTTAAGGGAAAATATGTAAATGAAAAAGATAGATATTAAAGTTAGCAAATTAGATGTTATAGGTAAATTATTAAGGTTTATAGGTTTTTATTTATTAATATTTGGATTATATCAGTTATACGGGATCAACAATGAAATGTGGTGGTATGGTTTCATTGTAGCTACTGGAGCAATGGCTGTAACAATAGGATTTGCGATTGCGTGTGATTGTGGTATTCATGATAAAGATTCTGAGGATGAATGATATGACAAAAGAGAATTTTGACCGAGCAAAAGAAATTATGGAAGATATTAAGTGGATTGAAGAAATTGATGTACCAATGGGATTATCAATGAATACAATGGAAAGTTTTAAAATGTGGCAGAGCGATACAATTGAAAAATTAAAATCGGAATTTGATAAGTTGTAAAATTTTTTAAATTATTAGCAATGTATAATATTATACAAAGCAATGTATAATATTATACAAATAATATATAAAAGTGCAATAATG
>NZ_QUFZ01000004.1:0-241725 GCF_003478725.1 Clostridium sp. AF22-10 | reverse complement strand
CAGCATTGTATGCTGTTTGCGGACGGCAAGTCCACAAGGGATAGACGCACAAGCGTCGCAAGGGAGTGTAGCTCCCTTGACGGAACAAAGTGACGAAACATTCTCGGTCTGGAAGTTTTTTCTGCTGACGGAGAATGAAGCTCCGCAGGACGCACGATACTCCCGATAGGAGAGTATAGAAGTGCGCCCTTAGAGTTCTAAGGGTATTTTTAGATAATTGGGAATGTTTCTTTGTCAAACTGCGTAACATTGAACACGATACGCCACTCGACATCATCACCAACCGGTTCAAAGTGCAGAGCAGAACAAGCAGCATGAAGTTTTTCTTGTGAATTTGTTCCATATATAACTGCTGTCGGACCATCTGCACCACCAATAACACCAACAACAAAACAGGAACTACTGCCAACTGGACGGAACGAATGATCGTCTGGTGTAACTTCTATCGGTCTATCGCCTTCATCACAATCAAAAACCGAAATGTTCTCCATCGGTTCAGGGGTAAGTGTATAACTCATGGCAATATAATGTGTCGGATAAATCCAGCGATCAGAACCAAAACTATTTTGAGGAACTGTCTGCTGTTCTATTTCCTGCACGGTCAGTGTATGGGTTATTCCGCTAACAGGATGGGAAAACATAAATGAATCTCCGGGTGCGTGAACTTTGAAATGTGAGCCTGGAACTTGTCCTGGTTGCTGCTCCATTGTAAGAAAAAGTTTATTGATTTCAGGGTGATGCTTGGTTCCCCAAGGAAATACGTCTCTGCATATGACCCAGCCATAAGTACTATCCAGCCCATAATGGTCGATTGCCCATTTTGCTTCCAACTCATTGATAACGCCATCTGGCAGACAAGGATTAAAGCTCACAGCGCAGCCATGGGTTGTCTGTAATATTTTCTCGTTTAACTTCAAGCAAGGTTTGAAGTTAAAACAAAGTGGGTTTTCCCATTCCATCTGCATCTGTTGCTCACGGGTAAAATTTTCACATGAGTCATTTTCCCAGTCCAGATTCCATTTTTTCATGAAGTCACGGATGCTTTCTGAATCAACTCGCATACAAAAATCAACGACAAGTCCTTTGCTACATGAATAAGCTGCCGGAATTACCCAATGATATCCAGCCCAATCGAATTGTTTATCCAGCTTGATCTCTTTTCCGGCACGGTCTTTACCTCGATGTCCCCAGAAATCTCCATCAAAGTAGACCTTCCATTCAGGGGCAACCAATTCTGCTTCTGAAGTCATATCATTATCGTAATAATCTTCTGTGTATTTAATCTGACTGTAATCAAAGGAAGATTGCAGGTTTTTGATATATGTCCACGGTTGTTCCATAGGCAACAAATTCATCTTCTCTGAAATTTCCGATAAAGTTTGCTGTTGTTCCTGGGTTGTAGGGTTTTCATTGAGAAAGGCTTCAAACTGTGCTTCGTTCCACATCCACGCTTGTTCCACTGCCGCCACATCACCACAAGCCAGTATAAGCCGCAGAAAGTCGGTAAAATTTTCAGCTACTGGATGAACATAATCAGGAGAAGTATTCATGGGGCTGACAGAGAAAACCATCTCTCCAAATCCACGAATGAAACAGAAGTGGATACCATCTATCCCTGCCCATCCAAAAACCGATGCCCCTTTTGGGGTACAAAAATAATTTGTATTATCCTCACGGAGTTCAACTCCCACAGGACTTAAATCGACACCCCGCTGTAAAAATTTTTTCAAAATTCTATTCATTAAGCATCCCCCCATAAAATTAGTGCTATCACGCTCTTGATTGTAGTAAATTTTATCACAAGAGTGTGAATAAATCTACTGGCGAATGCTGAAACCGCCCGAACAGTTTCTTTCTGCTCAGGCGGCTTTCTTCATCCATTTTTCTTTCTTCTGCTGCACTTGTTCATGGGCTTCCTGCTGAACATCAGCCCAGCGGAAAAGCCATACTTGAAGTGACTTTCACTTTCTTCACATTGGGCGATTGCTGTCTGCGCCCGGAGTTCCTGCACCAGCTCATAGTCCTCTTTGCTGAGCCGCTGGGACAACTGCTCCATGAGCTTTTCACAGGCTATGACTGCCTTTCGGTATTCCGGTGATGTAGGTACAACTGTCTCGCAGGGATAAAACTCCCCATTATACATGGCTTCCAAAATCATAGCTTTACCTCTCTCAACAGTAGATTAGTTCCGTCTTGATGATTTCCTCTGCCCGGCAGCGGATGGATTTCATTGACTGCACCCATAACATCTGATTTTCCGCTTTCATGGCTTCGGTCACGCCCTCGGCTTTCATCATCTGCCGGATAATCAAGTCCAGCCTGTCTGCCGCCTGCTCGTTCAGATCGGCAACGACGGTGTGGAGGCTGCCGGACAAAATTAGCTCGTTGTAAAGCATGGGACGGTGCAATTTCAGATAGGACTGGTGCAAGCGTCCCCAATGCCCAATAGGTCGGCGTTCCTCCGGCAGCTTCAAGTCCGGCACATAGTAGTCGCCCACCAACACATAGTCCATACCGTTCTCATGGATTCTCGGTTTCAACTCTTTCATAAAATCACGCTCCCTTTCTCGGTCCCAGCTGCGGCAAACTGCTCACCGGGATAAATACCCCTCTGGCAATATCCTCGGTGCGGATTGCCTGTTTTCTGGCTTCAATCTCCGCTTTTTTCTTGGCTTTCGTGCGCTCCTCATACTCTTTCTGTTTACCATTGGCTTTCCGCTTCAAGTAGTTCTGGTGGAGCCTGTCCTTGCGTTCCTCACGCTTGCGGATTTCCTCTAATTCCTCCGGGGTAAGCTCCACTTCGCCAAACGCAGGGGGAACGAAACGACCCACGAAATTGAAGTAAATCTCGACCTCCTGTGTGGTCTGAATACTGCCCTTGCGGTCACGCTCATGCACAAGGATTTTCTCAATAAACTCATTGAGCATGGCAATGGTCAGCTTGTCGAAGTTCTCATACTTGTCAATCAGAGCGATAAAACGGTCAGCGTCCTTTTCGTGCTTCTCGTAGCTCTTGATAGCCTTTTCCAGATCGGAGATTTCAACGGTAAGCTCGGACTGTTCCTTTTCGTATTGAGCGTCCAGAGTGGCGTATCTGCTGTCGGACAGCTTTCCTAAAATGTTGTCCTCATAGATTTTGCAGAGCAGGACTTCCAGCTCGGAAACTCTCTGCTTTGCGGTGGCAAGGCGTGTCCGCTGTTTCTTGACCTCTGCCGTCTGCTGGCTGGACTGCGCTTCCTGCACCACACGGACAAACTCGGCTCGGTCATGCTTCGCATACTCGGCAATGGCTTTCAGCATTTCAGAGACAAGGGACAGTACCACATCTTCATTGATACGGTGCTGTGTCGTGCAGAGCTTTCCAACTGGGACTTTGCTGTATTGGGAACAGGTATATTGAGAAATACGCTTGCCGTTGTTGGTGCGGTGGACATACATCTTGCCACCGCAATCGGCGCAATAGAGCAAGCCCGTGAGGGGAGCCGCTTCGCCCCAGCCGTCTGGGTAGCGTCTGACATTCCCACGGATTTTCTGCACAAGGTCAAAGGTCTGCTGGTCAATGATAGGCTCATGGGTATTCTCGAAAATTGTCCATTCGTCCTCCGGGACATAATGGCTTTTCTTGTCCTTGAAGTGCTTTCGGGTCTTGAAGTTGATGGTGTGTCCCAGATATTCACGCTTTTCAAGAATGTTGCAGATGGTGGAAGAACCCCAGCCGTACACATCTTTGAAGGTCTTATTTTTGTTCACGCCCTCGCCGTGCCGGGCAAGGTAAGCGGACGGAATGAGGACTTTTTCTTCTTTCAGCCTGCTGGCGATCTGATACGGACCGTAGCCGTCAATCGTCATGGCAAAGATGCGCTTGACCACTTCGGCGGCTTCGGGGTCAACCAACCATTGGTCTCTGGCTTCGTTCCAGAGATAGCCGTAAATGACTGTGCCTGTGAGGTGCTTGCCGGACTTGCCTTTGGACTGGAAAGTGGAACGGATTTTACGGCTGGTATCTCTGGCGTAGTATTCGTTCATAATGTTGCGGAAAGGGGTAAAATCATCGTCCCCTCTGGCACTGTCCACGCCGTCATTGATGGCGATAAGGCGAACGCCACGCTGACGCAGGATTTCCATAATCTGACCGACTTTCAGATAGTCACGACCCATGCGGCTCATGTCCTTGATGCACAAATACTCCACATTCCCGGCTTCCACTTCTTTCATCATTGCTAAAAATCCGGGACGGTCAAAGCAAGTACCACTAATGCCATCGTCCGTGAAATGGACAATGTTTGTAAAGCCCTGCCGTGCGGCGAACTCCTCCAACATTGCCTTTTGATTGGATATGGAATTGCTCTCACGCTGTTGGTCATCATCTTTGCCAAAGTCATCACGGCTCAGTCGTTCGTACAGAGCTGTGATTTTCTCATTTTTTCTCATAACTTGCGCTCCTTTCTTCGGTTTTAGGTTGTGTGTTCTAAGAGACTTCCCAACCGCTTGATTAAGAAGTCTTTTAGAGCATACAACACCGCTGGCGAGCTTGTATTTCTTATACTGCCTCACGGCGAAGTGCTGGGGGCTGCGGCGTTCCAGCCCGTCAAACATATAGTCCACCGCGTTTTTGAAGGTTCGTCATCCTCCCGGACTTCCATGCTGTTTATCATTTCCACCAGCGTATTCATGTTGCGTTCTTCCTCCGGCCCCTCAAAGACGATGTAGGACACAAGGGCGCAGTACAAGAGGGTTTCTGCTTTTGTCCAGAACTCGTCGCCCTCCTTGCCGTCGCCTTTGGTGTTGGCAATCAGGGCGGTAACAAATTTCAAAACATCGCTTTCTGTCTTGATATAGGCCAGCGGATTGTAGTGCATGGATTTTGAAAAGTCGATACTGTTGAACACCCGCACCCTGTATTTCTCCCGTTGCAGAAACCGCCCGCACTGGTCGAGGGTGCCGCCCTTCGGGTCTACCACCACATACGAGGAATGGGCTTGAAGGAGCTGCGGGGTCAACCAGAACCTTGTCTTTCCCGAGCCGGACGATCCGATGACACAGGCGTTTAGGTTCCGGGCATTGGCGGGTATCTTCGGACGGGTGTTCATGGTAAGGAACTCCGTCCCGGTCAGAATGACATTGTTCTGAAATTTAGGGTCAACAAATGGCTTTATATCTTCCTTTGTTCCAAAGCGGGCGGTGCCGTACTCCGCATCCCGCCGGAATTTTTTCGCCTGCCTGATCTTTGACTGTATCAGCAGATACATCCCAGCCGCACCGGCAAGGCCCACCAGCAGGTCAATACCTCCCAGCCCCGGCCAGTAGGTTTCAAAGGCTTTGGGGAAGGTATCAAGCATCCCCATGAGCTTTGTCCCGAAGTCTGTGCCGGGGGCGATCCGGTAGGCCGTCCCGATTTTGGAGAAAAACCAGAACACAAAGAGGTACGGCAGGTTTGGGAGCACATATTTTCTGATCTTGTCACTCAACGTCCGTCCTTCACCGCCTCTCTGGTCCGCTGCTTTTCCTTTGCCTGCGTCCTGATTTGCTCCGTGAATTTCCGAAGCTGACCGAGGATGGAAGCCTTGTCCTGCTCTTTGTTCAGCACCTTTGCGCTGTACTTCTGGAAGGCCGCCGTGATAGCGTCCGCCTGATTGGCTTTGAAAAACAGCAGGTAATGACCGGGGCTCACTTTATGGAAAGCGTAGTCCACATGGAACTCCTTCGCGATCCGGTCAAAATCCTTTGGAGCTCCCACATAGGGCATGGCACTTTTGCCGCCATAGTGGTTCATCAGCTTTTTCACGCTCTGGCGTCCCTGCGGGGTCAGCGCCTTCTGGTGGTGCTTTTGCAGCGCCCGAACCACCTTGCCAAGAGCGGCAGCCAGCACTTTTCCTGTGAGCTTCGTTGTCCTGATCGAAAGGGCAACCGTTTTTTGGTTTACTTCTTCCTGCATAAAACCTCCTTTCCGTCGGGGTTCTCGCTATCCGGGAGGTCCCCGTACAATCTCGGGGAACAGAAAACCTCGGGCCAATGTGGCCCGAGGCTTACCGCTCGGCATCTCTGCCGGACGGAGCTTTCTTTTCCGGCTCCGTCTGGACTTTTTCGTCCTGTTCCCGCATGGTCTGCAAGATAGAGGGCTTCTTTTGAAGTTGGGAGGCTTTTCGCCGGACAGCGGCTTGATACATTCCAGACGGTCAGCCGACCGGATGGCGTTGTCCGTGAGCTGCCTCTGCCATGCGCCCACGCTGGGAGCCCAACGAAAGCCGCTGCTTTTCAGCTCGGCCCGGGTGTCCGCGTCAGGCTTTCCGTCAAAGAACACCTGCAAGCGGTTGTCCTCCCGGTTCATTTCCACACGACCCCCATCGAACTCCCAGCCGGAAAATTCCTGCTGTGCCTGTTTGGAAAGCTGTTCGATACGGGCCTTTACCCGGCGGATCTCCGCATTGTTGTTGGTTAGCTGGTAACTTTCAAAGGGCCTCGGGTCGCTTCGCCAACTTGACGCCATGCTTGCTTTCAGCTTTTCAATCTGGTCCGGCGACAGCAGCGCACAGCCGTCCAGCTTGCCATGCTTGCGGTAATAGGCGTTGACCTCCTTCATAATGAGCTGGGAGCGTTCCAGCCCGTCCAGCTTCTTCTGGAGCTTTTCAATCGCTGCCGGGTCATCGGCGCTGATCCCGCCCATGCCGGTGCTGCGTATCTTATCCAGCAGCCCTTGAATATGTCGCCATTCCTCCATGTTGCTGTCCCGCGCCCGGTTCTGTTTTTCCTTCTTTCCCACCGGGAAATTGGAAGGCCCGGCGATCAGCACAGAGGGAACCCTCGCGTCAATGGCAAAGCCTTGGTTCATGTTTTCGGCCAGCTTGCGGGCGTAGGTGTCTAACAGATGGTCGATCTTCTCATGGTACATGGGGTCCACCCGGGATTTCTGCTTTTCCGCTATGGCGGCGGCCTTGTCCACCATTGCCCGGTATTCCGCCGTTGCGCTCCCTTCCTTGTAGTCGGAAAAGCTGTTCATTTCTTTTGCCCGGCGGGCGGCTCCTTCATTGATAGGGTAATAGTTGATGGTATGCACCTCCTTTATGCTTCGGGCCATGCTGGCCCGAAGTCTTACCGTTCTTCATGAGAAGGCCCCGCCTTGTCCTTTTTCGGAGCGGGTGGGGCTTCTTGAAACCGTTTGAGTGTAGCGAGAATGGAGTGGACAGGCTCGGCCTTTTCAGGATAGGCAAATATCCGGTGTTCCGGCGGAATGTCCTGCGGCCCGTGGTAATACTCCTTGAAGCCCTCCGGGACTGCCGACACATACCCACCGGGAGCGAATACGCCGCCCTCGTTGATACGCACATCCCGCCCGTATGCCTCATAATCGAAGTAGTTCTGAATGTGCTCCGGTATGTCGATAGTCCCAAGCTCGTCGGCGTAAAGACGGCCCAGCCCTTCATCATCGGAAATATCCGGGTAAAAGCGGTAAAGGTCAAGGTTCTGCGTCAGGTTTATCAAATCCTTCACGCTCCTTGTGTGGTTTCCCAAGACAAGAGCGGCTTCAAAGGTTTCCAGTCCGCCCTTATCCCGTACTTCCAGCAGGGCGTGGCCCAGCTCGTTCAGCTCGTAGATGTTCTCACATTCGTAGAGATGATCGTAGAGCCCCAGCACATCGCTGTCAAAGCTGGTAAAGAACACTTCGCTGTACCGTTTCCCGTCTATCCCGATTTTGGCAAGGGCGGCCTGCAACTCCTGTGTCGTCATGGGGAAATGTACCGTTGTCCCTACCTCGATCCCCATTAAGGGGTACAGGGCTGTATTGGTTATATAGGCTTCAAACATGGGCTCATTCCTCCTTTCCGGCCCGGTCAGCCAGCACCTCATAAATCCCGGCCATAATGTAATCGGCGCAAGGGAGGGCAATCGCATTTCCCAGCGCCTTGTAGCGTTGCAGAGGCCGGATCTCCATGCCGTCCGCCCCGTACTTTGTCCAGCCCTCCGGCAGCCCCATCAGCCGTTCGCTTTCCGTTTCCGTCAGAAAACGGATACAGCCGCCCTTCGGGTCGCCCTCATACCAGAAGGCAAAGGGCGTTACATCACTGGCTAAAAGAGTGGGAAAAGGGTCAGTTGGTAATCCGAAGCTGTTTCGGAAGGCCGTTTCTTCCTGCCTTTTTGCCGCTCCCCGCATACGGAAGCACTGAAAGGGGTGGGTGACTGGTATCTGCCGCCCTGTTTCAAAAGAAGCTGTTCGATCTCCTTCGGCGGCGGTCCGCCCGCCCTCTCCGCAAGGCGGAGGAAGTGGGAGCATTGGACGGGGCTTAAATAGTATGTCTGCGGCACGTCTGCCTCCAAAATCCGCCACGACGAAAATCCGCTGCCTTCGTGCCAGCCTTCGGGAGCCTGCCCAATACTGGGCGTCCATGAGCCGCCAGCACACATCAGGTGTTCCCCCTCGCACCATTCCGGCGTTTCCCCATCTTCCCGAAGGAGGCATTGGAACTTCGGTGTCCGAGAAGGCGGATAGGACGGCTCTAAAGTCCATCCGGTCATTTGTAGAAAACGCTCCCATGACGTTTTCCCAAACAGCGATAGCTGGATATAGGTTATCAGTAGCATCCCTCATTTCCTGTATGATACGAAACGCCTGATAGAACAGGCTTGATTTTGCCCCGGCAAGACCGGAGCGGTTGCCGATCAGAGAAAGGTTCTGACAGGGAGAGCCGAGGTTATCACATGGACCGGCGGGATTTTCCCGCCGTCCACCTTCGTAATATCTCCCAAATGCGCCATATCGGGAAAGTGCCTTTTGGTTATGGAGATGGGCGCTTTTTCAATCTCGCTGGCCCATACCGGACGGATACCGCACCGTGAAGCAGCCAGAGGGAACACGCCAATCCCGTCAAAAAGGCTCCCCAGCTTAATGTCCGGCATGGCCCGGGGTGCCGTGTCCCTTCACGGCAAGCACCCCTTCCAGCGTTGTCGCCGCAATGCCCAGCCGTCCGGCAACCGCAATATCATTTTTTACATCCTCGTCCACAGCGCTGCCGCAGACGATCAGGGTGTGGGAGCGCCGCAGCATATCCCGGCGCATATCAATCCCGGCCTTGTGTTCCTCGGGAACGCTGTCATTCAAAAACAGCGGCAGATACAAGAGCGGGCAGATTGGGGAAAAGCCCGCCTCATAAGCAAGACGGCAGTAGTGGGCCGCCAGCTCCATATCAACATCCGGCTCGCCGCTCCATGCGGCGGTCAGGTATGCTAAAGGTCGTTTCATTGGTTGAGCCTCCATTTCTGTTTTGGTTTAGGGAAAAGCAAGAGTTCGCCCAACCCCTCCGCCCCTTCCCCCGGGAAGGGGAACGGCTCTGGAGAATTTATATCCCCGTCGCTTGACCGGGAAAAAGCATAACCGGGAGAAATCCGTCAAGGGTGCCTCTGGCACCGCCTGCGGCGGCGCTGCCCTTGACTGATTTTCCCGGCTATGCTACGGAATAACTGGCGACGGGGAATCATTTATATCTCCAGAGCTTCGGGGCGCGGGGCAGAGCGCAATCCTCGGGCCATGCTGACCCGAAGTTTGGGCTTACTTTTCCTGTTCGGTTTTCTTCTCCGGCTTTTCATGTTCCTTCTGCTGACCCTTCCAGTCGTCCAGCAGCTTGATGATCTGGTCCTTCATTTCCCTCGGCGTAGTTTCCTTGCCGAAATACTTGCTCAGTTCCGCACCTGTCAAAATCACTTTGTCTACCTCCTTTTTGTCCTCCATCATAATGCCGTCAATCACATCCCCGTTGAGCAGCTTCTTTTCGTCCAGCTCACGCATACGCTTTGCCTGCGCCTGTGAAGGCGAGGACTGCTGGCTGTCAATGGCGACGGCGATATAGTTCTGGTTCTTCTTGCCGATATAGGAAAGCTCCACCGCCGTAGTAAAGCCCAGCTTTTTTTCATCCATCAGCTTCATCAGGTCGGGAACCAGCTCATTGAGCCGGATATACCGCTGCACCTGCTTGACCGCCATCTTATTGCGCTCGGCTACAATTTCGTTGGAGCGTTTTCCTGCGTCCTTCGGGTCAATCTGGCCCGAAGTGCGGGAGCCTGGTGCTTGATGGCCTCAAGCTGCATTTTCAAGGCTTTGGCCCGCTCACTGGGGAGGATTTCTTCACGCTGGTTGAGATTGTCCTCGACCATCTGCGTGATGGCTTCATCGTCCGTCAGATTGCGAACAATACAGGGCATATCCGCATATCCGGCAAGCTCGCTGGCCTTCTGGCGGCGGTGGCCGGACACGATCTCATAGCCGCCATCCTCACGGGGACGGACGATAGCGGGCTGGGTCACGCCCTTGTCCTTGACGCTGGACACCATAGCCCGCATTTCTTCATCGTCCCGAACCTCAAAGGGATGGTTCTTGAAGGCGTGGAGTTCATTCAGCTTGATATAGACGATCTGCTCCTTGCCCCGGCGTGGTGCATCCTGCGGCTTTTCGGATTCCTTCGGAGCGGGAGCGGCTTGTACCGTTGGAGCCGTTTTTTTCTCCGGTTCCTTTTTGACCGCCTTTTCCGGTTTCTGTGCAGGAGCTTTGGGCTTCGGGGCTGCGGCCTTGTCCTTATCTGCTTTCGGGGGACGGCCCCGGCGCTTCGGCTGTTCCGGCTCTTTGGGTTTTTCCTCCGCTTTCTTCGGAGCCTCCGACTGCTTTTCCGGTTTCTCCGCTTTTGCCGGGTCAGGCTTTTCCCCGCCGGGAGCTACCGCCCGTTCCTCGGCTTTCTTTTCCTTCATAATTTCAGCGAAGTTATAGACGGAAACCTGCGGGTTCTTTACCTCCGGTTCCGTCTTTTTTTCCGGCTCCGGGGAAACGGAAACCTTCTCCGGCTCTTTTGGGGGAGTAGGCGGTGTTTCTTTGCCCGGTCCGGTATCCGTTACCGGCTGTTCCGGCGTTTTTGTGGTTTTATCATCTGCCATAAGCATTTACCTCCTGTTTTTTGGCATGAAAAAAGGGGCTCAACTTTTCAGTCAAGCCCCCGTGGGAAGTTCCTCCTTTCTCCGCCATGATACAAAAATACCGCCCGTAGTCTCGTTTGGGCGGTACTTTGTGTAAGATTGGCAGTCCATTATTAAGTTTTTTATTATGTTCCCTTTGTACACCGTTGCAATGCTCAGCAAAAGTATATTTTTAAATATTTGAGCACAACTTACAGAAAAAAAGTAGAAGACGGAAGATGGGCTATTAGAGGAGTGCGTGATGATGGAAGTAAGATAGTTGTCGAGACATCTGGAAAGATTAATAGAGTCACTACTGTATGGGAAGATAAGACATATGATGCAGGAGCATATGGGACAAGTTTGCTAAAAGATACTATTGGCGATGAACGATTTTCTTTTCCTAAGTCATTGTATTCTGTTAATGATTCTTTAAAATATTTTGTTCAAGAAAAGAAAAATGCTTTGATTGTAGATTTCTTTGCTGGTTCAGGAACAACTCTTCATGCAGTGAATTTGCTCAATGCAGAAGATGGCGGTCATCGTCGTTGTATTTGTGTTACAAATAATGAGGTTTCAGAAGCAGAGGAAAAGAAATTTGTTGCAGATGGTCTTCGTCCTTCTGACCCTGATTGGGAAAAATATGGAATTGCCAATTATGTTACATGGCCTCGAACTGTGTGCAGTATTGAAGGTCATGATGTAAATGGCAAACCGTTAGAAGGTGACTACGGTAAGCCGTCAAAGGATATTGATTTAGGTTATTCATTGCCTAAAGCTGATGGATTCAAAGCGAATGCCGTGTTCTGCGAGTTGACATACGAGTCAGCATGGCCTATTCGTTTGGATAATGCATTCAATGCTATTGCACCGATTTTATGGATGCAGGCAGGCTGTCAGGGTCCGATTATTCGTAAGATTGGTAAGAGTTATTTGACAACAGATTATTATGGTGTGCTTTTTGATTATGGACAGGCATCTAAATTCTGTGAAAAGGTAAAGAATACACCGACTATTAAGACTGTGTTTGTAGTAACTGATGACCAGAGACGTTACTCTAATATGTGCAAACGTCTTCCGGGAATTGAAGTACATAGATTGTACGAAACTTTCCTCAGAACATTTGAAATTTGTGGCGAAGGAGGACTGGACTAATGAAGTATGGTTTAATTGATTTTCAGAAAGATGCAGTAACTGAGCTTTTAAAAAAGATAGAATCTATGCGTCGTAGTTACGACGCAGATGGTTCTTTATCTGCCGTATCGTTGACTGCACCAACTGGTGCAGGTAAGACTGTTATCTCAGCTGCTGTTGCAGAAGGCTTGTTTTATGGTAATGATACATATGCTGGCGATGATAGAGCAGCAATTTTGTGGTTGTCAGATAGTCCTAGCTTGAATGAACAGACAATGAAAAGATTTGATGCAGCAACAGATTTATTGAATGGGGCTGTGTCGATGGAAGCAATCAGTGCAGATTTTGCAAAAAATCATGCAAAACTGTCACCGGGGCATATTTATTTTTTGAATAGGCAGTTACTTGGCAAGGGAAAGAAGCTGACAAATGAAGCTGAAGGTGGACGTTCGTTCTATGATGTACTGAATGCGACTATTGAAGATGATGACATTCATTTGTTCCTGTTTATTGATGAAGCTCACAGAGGTCTTGGTACAGGAAATGATAAAGGTACAAGTGATAATGCCAATAAAACTATTTATAGAATTATTATTGATGGACAGGATGGAATCAATAAGCCAATGCCTTGCGTAGTAGGAATCTCTGCTACACCTGAACGATTTAATAATGCAATGGCTGGTCGTAAGAACAGGGATATGAAGGCATCTGTTGATGTACCTGTATCTGCCGTAAAAGATTCGGGTCTTATTAAAGATATGATTGAGCTTCGTACACCTAAGAAAGCAGCTGATACAAAGCATCAGGATTTAACGCAGGCATGTGTGAAACTGGCTTCTGCATCAAAATTATGGAAGGATTATTGTGAAGAAAATAAAATCCCTACTGTAATTCCACTGATGGTAGTACAAGTTGAAGATAAAGTGAGTGTTGATACATTAACTTCTCTCTGTTCTCAGATTCATAAAACATTACCTTGGCTGGATATTTCAGATTGCTTTGCAAATGTATTTGGTGAACATGATGACATTGTTACTCCGGCTGGAAAGATTCCGTATGTAAAACCAGAGGAAGTTGCTGAACGCACAGAAATTAGAGTGCTTTTTGCAAAGGATGCAGTATCTACTGGTTGGGATTGTCCTCGTGCAGAGGTTATTTATTCCAGAAGAAAACGAACTGACCCAACATACATTGCTCAGTTGATTGGTCGTATGGTTCGTACACCATTAGCAAGACGTGTTACAAATGTAGAAGAATTGAACACAGTAGCATGTTATCTTCCAGAATATGATGCTGTGACTGTTGAGAGTGTTGTTGAACACTTGAAAGAAGACAATGTAGCGGTTGATGCAAATAAGATTATTAAAAATCCGGCAGATGTAGGATTTTTTGGAGAAACCAAGAAGAAAATTGAAAAGAAATTAGCTCAAAAGCAGAGTGAAAATGAAGTGAAGCAACCTGATGATGTCAAGCATGAAAATGTAACTGCTGCTAGTGCAGATAGAGTAGGCGAATCAGGCGGTTATACATATGGAGAATCGACAGAAGATTCATTGTCAGGAACAGAATTTGCTGTTAATACAGACGATGAATTTGCGGTTAACATTGATGATATTGTTGAAACTGAGGAAGAATTGACGGAAGCTCTTGAAAGAATTCCGAAGGTTGACAGTGATGCAATTAAAGCAAGTTTTGAAGAAATTATCACCAGACAGGTGCGTCATGATAAAACAAACCATTTCTTAGACTTATGGGACTGTATTGACGTAGTTATGTCTGATATTGATGTGGAGTCTGATTTGGATTCAAAAATTCAGGAAGAATTTTATAACAATATCGAAGGTGAAATTCATAAACATCCGGCAGAATTTAAGCGTTCGTTGAGTGAAATTAAAAGTACAACCGTGAGCGTAAAAAGGGTTGACCCACTTACAGGAGAAGCGTTTGAGGATAGGGAAGAACTGGTTGAGAATGATGCAGATAGATTGGTAACATATTATAAACATACAGTAAGTGTGTTTTCTGGTGCATCTGATTTGATTAAATATTGTATCAACAAGCGTAAAAATGAAGAATTTGATTCTGATGCAAATGCGATTAGTCGTATTGCTGCTGTTGGATATTGTATGGAAATTATTCAGGCAATGGAAGAGTGGGCAGAGAAAAAGACAGATGAATTGTTGAGTATTTATGCTCCGCAGAGATATGCTGTATCAGAAGAAAATAAAGCAAAATGGGATAGAATTGAGGGTAATACAAAACCGTATATTGAACGTAATTTAAATGTTCAGGCAAGTATTACACGTCAGAACAAAGATTATAAGGCATATCCAAAACATATTATTAGTGACGATGAAGGTTGGGCATATTTGAAGCTGAATGACCTTGAAGAAAAAGTGGTACAAACAGAATTATCACGTACATTAAATGTAGCATGGTATAGGAATCAGTCAAGAAATCTTAATGCATCTCTTGCAATTCCTTACAAGTTAAATGATGTATGGGAAAATATGTATCCTGATTTTATTTTCTTTCAGAAGACTGGCGATGGAAAAATTATTCGTTCGATTGTAGACCCTCATGGTGATTGGTTAGGAGATAGCGTTGCAAAGCTGAAAGGCTATGTAATGTATTTGAAAGACCATCCTGATATGTTTGGTTCTGTACTCGCTGTTGCAGATGAAAAAGGCGGTGTTTATCGTTATCTTGATTTGATGACAAAACAGGTGCAGGATGAGATTGAAAACTTTACTGGAAGCTCTGCAAAGGAATTATTTATGGGTGCACTGGGCAGAAATTATACGGTTGTATCTGATAAATAAATCTGTTATATTTACATTGAACAATTAAATAAAAAAGTTCACGAGAGAATGTCCGATATGAAAAAATATCTACGCAGTACGGTGTAGAAAACCGAATTGTTTACGGACGCACAGCTTCTGGCAGAAGCGTATTCTGAAATAAAAATACGTGAGAGACGTAGCGGTGAACAGATGATGGAACTTATTGTTTCTTGATTCTGTTCACCGTTTTTTATTACAAATTTTTTGATAGAAAGTAGAGGTTACAGTATATGAGTAATTTAAAAAATGTTCGTGCAGAACTTGAAAAAATGAAGAAGGAAATGGCTGCGAAAGAAGCCGAACTCAAGCGTGAAGAAGTACGCCCGGTCATTGAACTCATCAACAACGAGTTGTTGAACAGCGAAGATGTACAGGAAAAAATGTCAGCGTACAGCAAGGACGAAGCACGTGTGATTGCGAAGCACATTGTGAAGAACATTGATGCCATCATCAGTGAATCACAGGGTGAAATCAATGAGCTGAGAGCAAAGAAAAAGGAACGTGCTGAAAAGAGAAAAGCTGCGAAGCTTGATAGAGAACTGGAAAAGATGGCTGCGGAAGATGACTATGAAGATGGCGGCATGTACGGAGTGAACCAGTTCGAGGAAGAAGACCCATACGAAACAGGACAGCTGCAGTAATGCATGTGAACAGCTGTGAAAGCTGTCTGCTGTTTTGTTCGTTCTGGGGCTGAAAATAAGAGTGAGCAGGATGCGAACGAAGCATGAAGGGGTCAAGGGGAAACGAAGTTTCCCTTGCAAGTAAGTGAGCGTAAGCGAACGGTAGGGTTTTTCGGCTCCGCCGACAAACCCTATACTTGCCATAGTTAACAACTATGGTTAGAAAACCATGGACACAGACCATAGGGGACAAACCCTATGTGGATGTGAACATGGGCGAAAATACAGTGATGGGGACAAACCCTATATAGTAAAATAGCAGGTATTTGAGCAAGTAGGTGAACATTGGTGCAGAAAAGCCGGATTCGGCTTTGCAAACCGATGTGAACGAAGAAAGGAGATGACTGTGAATGTCAAATGCAAATGATATGAATGGTGCAGTTGATTTTTGGGCGGAGTTCAAGAAAAAGAAAGAGGAAGAAGCACGACAAAGAGAACAGGCAGCTCGTGAATTAGAAATGCCATTTGATGTACAGCAGGATGAAATTGATAATTTACCGGAGCCTGAACCAGACGATGACTTTATGGAATCCGAAGTGGTACAGGAACCGACAGGAGATGATGAAAAAGAAATCATCTCGGATGGCAGTACAGAAGAAAGCGAAGATGACATCGACGAAGAGGAGCTAATCAGGCTTGTAAAGATTTCAGCACGAATCAATGAGAAAGTTGATGAAGTGATGAAGGACATGGCAAAGGAATTTGATGTACCATTCTCTCAGGTAGTGAGACTTGCGATTGATGGACATCTTGAAAAATATCTGGGAACCGTGAGATACATCGACGGTGACCAGGGCGAGTACATGAAGCGTGCAACAGCACTGATTGCAAACGAGCTGCAGGGTATCAAGACAGCATTGAACAGGCTGAGAGTGAATGTGAACCAGATTGCAAAATGGAATAACATTGACAGGCGTATCAGTCTGCTGGAGAAGTAGCTGCAGACTGCGAATCCATCAGAACAGAGATACATCAATATGCGACTGCAGGAGATGCACAGAGCACAGGCGGCGTGTAACTGGAGCTATTTCACATTGTTCAGTGTTGAGAAATACATGGAACAGTTAGACAGTGCATCGGAAAGGATTGGCAAGGAATTATGGCGTACACAAGAGTAACAAGGACTGTGAACGGTGCTGGTGCTCTTGCGTATGCATACGGAAAAGGCAAGGGGCACAATGACAATCAGCATCGTAATGATATGATTGCAAACGTGAACATCCTGCCGGGCGTACCGACGGAAATCCAGATGCAGAAGTATTGGAACCGAGCGAGAGCGAATTATAAGACATAGGTGATTCGTGTTGTGCAGTCATTCAGTATCAATGAACTGAATCCAGACGAACCAGCAGACATTCTGACTGCGAACATGATTGGTCAGGAGTTTGCACAGAGATATTATCCAGACCGACAGGCTGTCGTGTTTACACAGACCGATGGCAAATCTCATCTGGTACACAATCATATTATTATCAGTGATACGGACATGACATCGAGCAGGGGCTGTGATAAACAGCAGTATTATCAGCCGACACTTGCACAGTGGACAAACGAGATTGCAGGTCAGTATTTCGAGCTGGACTCTGGCAACGCAAAGACGATGGACAAGACGACACAGACCGAACGTGCGAAGCGTGCACTTGGTGAATATGTATGGAAAGATGATTTGAAATCACGTATCACAGAAGCTATGAACGAGAGCGAAAGCGAAGAGGACTGGATTAGGAATCTGCCAGCACATGGCGTGAACATTGAAGTACACGACAGCAGGAAGCGTGGAAAATATTACACGTATGAACTGATGGATACAGATGGATTCGGTGATAAGAAGATTCCTCAGAATCTGAAATCACGTTCTTACAAGCTTGGAACATTGTACGATGCAGAGCATGTACAGGAATATTTTTCTGAGAAGGAACTGGAACACAGGCATCATGGAAATCGCAGTGAAGACGATGAACATACGACGGTACAGGAAGATAAAACGAATGTGACTTTACCGGTACATGAAGATGTGACACCAGGACAGCGTGCAGCGATGCTGCCGGATGCAGATGAAGAAGACGAAGATGAATATGATAGTAAATCGGATGTAAAAAGACCTGGAGGTGTTCGGAAGCATTCGGAAGATGTCGGAAGTGTTCGGAAGAGACCGGGAAGCGGACGTGTGGAGATTGCTGTTCCTGATGATATTGAACATGTGACACATTTTAAACCTGATAGGGATGTGATACCGCCACGCGGGTCATATAATGATGTAGATGAACGTGATAATATTGATGATGTTGTTCTGGACAAGTCTGAAGATAAGAGCAGTGATATTCTGGCAATGCGATTACAGCAGAAAGCAGAACGAGACAGAAAACGCAATAAAGCAAAGTCTGGTGTAGTAGAGATTCGTAAGGATATGAAATCTGTGAAGGGATTGTCAACAGAATCTGTCATGGAGCGTATCAGAGGCGTTCAGAATGAAAAAGAGGATAGAAGTTTGTAGGAAAGGATAAGTGTGAAATACTATGACTGATGAAGAAAGAGCTGCATTGAAGAAGCGGATACAGGAAAGAGCAGTACAAAAAGATGAACTTGTTGAGAATAATACAGTGCCTGTTGTTAAGCAGGAACCTGATGAACATAAATTAAATGTTATGGGGTTGTTAGGTTTTGCATGTGCTGCGTGTGGTGTTGTTACGGGATTTGTATTTTCGTTGATTGGTGGCATCGTTATTAACATTGTAGCATTGATTTTGAGCATCGTGGGATATTATCAGGAGAAGAATGATAAACATGTAAAGTATGATGGAATGATGTTAGTTTATTTGGCGATTATCATTTCATCAGTAAGTATTTGGTGTGGTAGTATGTATGCAGTACATGTACACTATGAACAGCGTAAGGCTGCTGTTGAGTATCAAAATCAAGTAGACCAGTATTATGATGATTTGAAAAATTTACCACGAGATGAATTCATGAAAAAATACTGGGATTTTGATTATGATGAATATATAAAGAATAAGCATAAATAAAAATGTTGGCATCTGATTTTTCAGGTGCCTTTTTTTGTGTAAAAATAGGGCTTACCTTAAATTTATTTGTGAGAAATATTGACTTTTTTGGTGTCATATGTAAAATTAAAGTTATAAACGATAATTATTTTACAAAGAGTAATATAAATACTCTTTATTTTTACATAAAAGGGATGATTTTATGAGAATTGCATATGTTTGTGTGAGTTCTGCTGACCAGAACGAGGCGAGACAGATTGAAGCTCTGAAAAGATACGATATAGAGAAATGGTTTACAGAAAAAGTGTCCGGGAAAGATATGAACAGACCTGAGTTGCAGAATATGCTGGAGTTTGCACGTGAAGGCGATACAGTGTATGTAGAGGATTTCAGCCGTCTGGCACGCAGTACAAAGGATTTGCTTGAGCTTGCGGAACAGTTCAAAGCGAAGAAGATTGAGCTTGTGTCCATGAAAGAGAATCTTGATACAGCTACACCTACAGGGAAGCTGATGCTGACCATGATTGCTGCAATCAACGAATTCGAGCGTGCGAATATCCTGGAACGACAGAGAGAAGGTATTGAGCTTGCGAAGCAGCGTGGTGTGTACAAGGGACGCAGAGCAATTGAGGTTGAAGATTTTGGTAAGTATTACGAAAAGTATTTGAGAAGAGTCTATACGAAAAGGGAGCTTGCCGAAGAGCTTGGTATCTCAAGACCGACGCTGGATAGATTGATTGCTGAATATTTAGATAAATACGGTGATACAAAATAAAGTGAAGTCACTCCTGTAAAGGGAGTGATTTTTATATATTCCGCAATCATGTAGATAAATGTTGAAAGAAATGTATCATTGATATATAGTAGAAGCACGATATTGAAAAAGATTTTGAGAAAGTGGGTAGGGAAATGGCAAAGAAACAAAGATGTTATATCTACACACGTGTTTCAACGGAATTACAGATTGACGGATATAGCCTTGAAGCTCAGAAAGAGCGATTACGAAGCGAAGCAAAGCATAGAAAGATGCAAGTCTGCGGTGAGTATAGTGATGAAGGTAAGAGCGGTAAGAACATTGCCGGAAGACCTGAGTTCAAGAAGATGTTGAGTGACATTAAATCTGGCAAGGATGATGTTGATTATGTGCTTGTCTTCAAGCTATCGAGATTTGGTCGTAATGCTGCTGACACACTTAATTCATTACAGTTCATGGAAGACTATGGAGTGAATCTGTTGTGTGTCGAAGACGGTATTGACAGTGCAGGTGCAGCTGGTAAGTTGATTATTTCTGTGCTTGCATCTGTAGCAGAAATCGAGAGAAGTAATATCAGCGAGCAGACAATGGCTGGAAGACAGCAGAAAGCTCGTGATGGTTTATGGAACGGTGGTTTTGCACCATACGGCTATAAACTTGTGGCAGTTGAAGGTCAGAAATCAAAGATGCTTGTAATAAATGAAGACGAAGCTAAATTGATAAAGCTGATTTATGAAAAGTATCTGTCTGGTATGGGTGTCAATGCTGTTGCAAAATGGCTCAATGATAACGGATATAGAAAGACTGTTCGTCAGAATGGAACAGTGCCATTGATTTCAGACCATTTTGTGAAAGGAGTGCTGGATAATCCCGTATATGCTGGAAAAATTGCGTATGGACGTAGAAGAAATGAAAAAGTGGCTGGTACACGTAATGAGTTTCATGTAGTTAAGCAGGATAAGGACAGCTACAAGCTGTATCCGGGTAAACATGAACCTATCATAGACGAAGAAACATGGTACAAAGTACAGGTTAAGCGAATGAAGAATGCTTTCAAGCGTGAGAAGACACACAGCTTACTGCATGAACATATTCTGTCAGGAATTATCAAATGTCCGGTCTGCAGTGCTCCGATGTATGGCGTTGTAAATCGTAAGAAAAAGAAAGGCTCTGACGAATTCTATACAGATATGTGGTACTATATCTGTAAAAATCGAAAGATGGTGTCTGGTCATCCTTGTGATTATAAAAAGCATATTCGACAGGATGAAATCAATGCAGAGGTCATACAGATGATAAAATATGTCTTTGGCGGTGAAAACAGCATGAAAGACAATGTATTAAACAAAGTTGGTACAGATGATTCATTGCAAGAATTGGAAGCAGAGAAGACACGATTAGCTGATGAGCGTGCAAAGCTGAATACAAAGAAAGCAAAGCAGTTGCGCAGAATCAATGAGCTGGATATTGATGATGATTTGTATGACGATTTGATGAAATCTTATAGAGCATATCTTGGCGAAATCAATGACCAGCTTGCAACAATCGAAAATCTCCTGTATCAGAACGAGTTGGCAATAGAGAATGCTCAGGGAGAGAATCTTTCGACGGAAGTCTATAAGAGACTGATAGATGCAACAATCGAAAATATTGACAATGTATCAGATGCAGACAAGAAGATACTTATGAATGCATTGCTTGAGAAAGTAGAAATTTTCAAGGAGAAGCAGGCGGATGGTCGTTGGGTGAAATCAGTACAGTTCAAAATACCATTGAACATTGACGGAAAGCTCGTAGATATAATGTTTTTCGATGATGATGAAGATACAGAAAATTCCCTACCCAATGAGAAACGCGTTTAGACAGTCTGCCTTCTGTCGAAAAAAGCCAAATAAATCAAAGGATTTCGCCATTTTGGGAATAAAATAGATGTGTGTTTCTGTTTCCGTAGAGTGATGATATAACTGGAGGTTTACCCCAGGGGATAGGCTTTGGAGAACGGGAAGTATACATTTTGGCGAAAGGATACATTTGGGCAAAAGTGATTTTGTTAAAGGAGCGTATGATGAAGGAAGTTAAACAGTTCGCAACCCAATTTCGAAGAGCGATTGATTTGGCTTTGGAAGCAGGGGAGTTTGATAATGACAGCATATATCGCAGATTTCCACGTGCTTGCTGCGGAGATACGAGTGATTTGTTAGCTCAGTATTTATTGGATAAAGGTATCAAAACAGATTATGTCTGTGGAACATATTGGGGTAAACCGGATGGAAACGGACAATCTCATGCGTGGCTGATGGTAGACAAACATATTATTATAGATATCACAGGTGACCAATTTAGTGGAAAGTCTACTTTTCTTAATTATGACAAATCAGTTTATGTAGGTGAGGGAGATGATTTCCATAGGCTCTTTGAGGTTGAAGATAGAGATGTTCATGAGCATCGTGGGTTGAGTGCTTTGGGTGGGTTTTGTGAACCGAGGCTGTGGGATTTATATAGAAAAATCTTAAAATACATTTAGTCAACCACTTTTTATGGGGATAAAACCATTACCCCACTTTGAACACCTATTGCATACTTTCGCTATGCAGTATAAAATCAAAGTTCAGGGGAATATTGAAACCGTTCGTCTGCTTTCAAAGAAACCTTGATTTTCTGCGGTTTGTAGGATATTAAGGGGAGAAAATGAATGTGTTTTTTCAGACTCTGCTGAATAATAGGCTTTTGCTAAAAGGTATCACTTTTGCGAAAATGTATGATACCTTCCGGCAGAAGCCTTTTTATATAAAGATAACTTGACTTCTAAATCTTACTGATGTAATATTTACACAAGTGCAGCAGGAGTTCGAACGATATTTTTTTGTTGTGAAATCTTACATATGTAATAAAAAAGGGAGGAGGAATGTATAGTACGATATATTCATAAAAGAGGAATTTTTTCACTCCAAAATCTTACAAATGTAATATTTTGGAGATATAGTGTACATTGAAAATAGAATATGACCATATCAGCAAAGCAAAATGAATGGAGGTCAATATGAAGAAATGATTCTAATGGAACTGGATATGCAGCCCATCGGGATGACATTCTTTTAGCAGGAAAAACAGGTACGGCAGAAATCAAGGCATCGAAGGATGATGCTTCGGGTACGGAATTAGGATGGTTTGCAATTTTTACAGCAGAAGATACGGTAGAACGTCCTATATTGATTATCAGCATGGTAGAAGATGTAAAAGGAAGAGGAGGAAGTGGATATGTTGTTAAGAAAGACCGCCTGGTTCTGGAAGAGTGGTTTAGTAGTAATTAGTTTTTTACTGATGCATAGTGTTTCGGGGTGCAGCGATGCACCCCCGGAAGAAGATACAGTTTCGGAAACAGTAATTGATATTTAGGCTATTCCAGAAGAACCTCAGGAGAATGCAGAAGAAATTATAAACATCTGTATAGATCTTTATAAGAAGGCAGCAGAAGAAAACCAGATAGCTGATTTGGAAACGATTCGCAGTATTGTAAATTGCCTTGGAGAAAATGGATATCCGGCTGTTGACAGCAGAAATCAAGTTAACATGACTGAGGCAGAGCAGGTACTGGAATTTTGCGAAAAGGTGGATGCACAGGAAGAAGCAGAAATAACGATTCTTGAAGTCAGTTATTTTGGCGGATTTGTAAAATACGATTTGCACTCAAAAGACGGAAGGGTGGATGTGGTCAGAAGCTATTACAAGTATGAAAAGAAAGGATGATATTATGGCATTAAAAAGAAAAAGCATTCTACTGATCATGGTATTTCTGATTGGGTGTTTCGTGTGTGCCTGTGGAAAAGAAGATAGCGTTGTGGGTGAATCTCTTGTGGAAGATACGGAAGAAGTATCTTCCACGGAGGAAACAAAAAGTGCCGAGGAAGAGGCTGCAGAACAATGGGAAAAGGGCTACGACCTTCCAGTAGATGAACAGGAAAGGGAAGAAGCTGAGACTGACTGTAAAAAGCTGATGGAACATTATCTTGATATTTATGAAACTGCAGATAAAGGGATAGCATCCAATGTTGTTTTGGATGATCAAACGGTTCTTGAAATGCAGAAGAAGGTAAAGGACGCAGGATATCCAATTGCTACGATGGTAACGTATTCTAACATGGGGAATTATGAAAGTGTCGATAGTTTTCTTAAAGAATGTATGGAAGGGCAAAGCGGTTCTGTAGTAATTTATGAAATCCACAACGATGGTGGACTGGGCAGAATGAAATTCATTTTTGATGGAACGGATATGTATGTTGTAAGTACAAGAGGAATCTGGAATGCTGACAACGAGCCGGGAATTTCGTACATTTCATATACGAGACTCAAGGAATGGAAATACACGGAAAAAGGATGGTTCTGTTATGAGTTGTGTGTTCCGGAGCCACCGGAAGTCAGTGAAATTGTGGATGGAAGCTGCCTGATTAGAATAAAACCTATGACAGAGGAACAGCGTGAAATGTCTGAACATTGTGTTCGAGGTCTTGGATATCAGGGAAATAACCTTTTGTGTTCAAACTGGAATATAGAAAATCTGAATGAGTTGGATTATAACGGGATGTTTGAATATCTGTATGGAATGAAATATGGAGAAAAATTTAATTCCGAAGATTATCCAAATGGTATCCCAAAAGAAGAATTCGAAAGTCTGATTATGGAATATCTTCCGATAACAGCAGAGCAGATACGGGATTACGCAGTATTTGATGAGGAAAACCAGACCTATTATTGGGTGCGACTTGGATGCTTTAATTATGCGCCTACTTTCTTTGGGACATCTCTGCCAGAGGTTGTCGACATCAAAGAAAATGAGGATGGGACGGTTACGTTAACGGTGGAGGCAGTTTGCGACATGGTCATTTGCGATGATGCAGTCATTACCCATGAACTTACGGTAAGATTTGCAGAGGATGGCAGTTTTCAGTATTTGGGGAATGAAATCCTAAATGACGGAATTATGCAGATACCCGATTACCAATACCGGATTAAAGAATGATTTGATGATAATGGTGTTCTATGATAATCTTACACGTGTAAGAAAAGAAAGGAGGACACATGAAAAAATTAAAATTAGTTGGAATATTGGTAGCAGTTGTATTGATAGGCGGAGTAATATCCATTTCATTCATAAATAATAACATTGCCTATAAAGTGGAAAAGGAATTATGTGAAACACCACTGCCAGAGAAAACGGAACTGATAGAGTCAATATCACGGACAGGGAAGCTGACAGGTAACGGAAACGGGATGCAATATTTTGGTGCGATTCTAATTCAGAGCGAGTTGTCCTTGAAAGAACTGGATGATTACTATTCGGATCACAGAAGCAATGAATGGGAGTATCTTGTGGAAATTCAGGAAGGACAGTCTATTGATGTGATTGACAACGAAACTCTGAATTTTGGGAAAGAAATAAATGACGCCGGATATTACATTGTATATTCATGGGAAAGCGAAAATTCTCTATTGAAAGAACTGGATATACGAGGACATTAAAAAGGGGGCTATATCAATGAAAAAATTTATGCTATGTATTATGGGCTCGCTCATTGCACTGTTTGTAGTATTTTGGTGTTGCATTTCGTATACGGTAAATTACAAGAAGATAACTTGCGATACATCCGTTTCACCAGATAAAAAATATGAAGTGATACTTCAAGCTGTTGGAGAACCGGAATGGCCTTTTGGTTCAGCAAGTGGACGGTTAGTCCTTAAAGAAGGCGAAGATAAGATATCGCAAACAGATTTTGAATTGCACAATGACGGTGCAAGCATCAGTAGCAGCTGTTGGAAGGTTACCTGGCATGAGGATTATGTAGAAATAATTCTATCAGGTGAAGAGCAATTTGATGAACAAGTCATTTTATATTTCGATGGTACGAAAGAAATACAGCAATTGACAGATGTAGCAGATATTGAAGTAGAATATCCATCAGGAGAGAGATTAGATGAAAGCCGGGTTATAACTGAACAATCCTTTGATGTAGAATTGAATGATTGGGGTGAAGTACAGTTTGTATCTTATCTGCCGACTTATGAAACGCTCTGGGAAGATGTTTCATTTGTGCTGGCAAAAGACAATCAAATTATATATTATTTTCCGGAGTGTTATGAAAATAATAGTACAGAGAATGATAGTGTAGGAATGTTTGATAGTGTTGAAGCGGTTGGATTTCAGGATATAGATGGAGATGGTGCAAAGGATGTGATTGTCATCATAAACTATGTTACAGGAGCAGGACCGCAGGGAATGATGCCACGAAAGACCATTAGAATATTCAGTTCACAGGATAATGGTTTTGTCATTCAACATGATTTAATGGATGAATTAATGGAAAATATGAAAGAGGATGATATTTCTATTCCTGCGATCTGTGATTATGTGACATTAATGGAAACAAATGAAATATATGATGGATATCGTACTATATATCAACAATACTTCGCAGACGAAGGATGTGATTTTATGATATCATACGGTGCGAATGGAAATTCTAGAGTTATCTTAAATGAGAATGAGGAAATAATAGAATATCTTGTATATGACAGACTTTCGGAGAATGAAAAATGCGAATTATATGTTTTATACAGAAGTAAGAAAAACACAGATGGTTCATGGTATATCTCAGAGGCGGAGATCCTTGATATATTTGCATATAGTATGTCTACAAAAGATGTGGTCAGTAGTGGTAAAACATCATGGTCAGCGACTGGAAGTGAAGAGCATGAAATAAATTAAGATAAGCTTTTGATTTTAATTCGATTATCTACATGTGGAGTGAGGTGTTTTTATGAGAAAGTTTGTTAGAACGTATTCTCCATTTTTAGTGTATTTTGTATGTGTGGCTTTGGCTTATTTTCTTTGCTTTTATTTATTTCCCAAATATAATGCTGCCTTAGCCTATTTGGGCTTTTTAATTATATATACATATATTGATATTGGGGTTTTTATTTTAGGTTTTTTTATGGGAAAAATCATTGTCAAACGCAGCATTGACATTAGCTTTTTGCTGTGTCTAATATATGCATTAATTTCTTTCGGGTTGATGCTCTTGATAGGTTCTCTGAAATACGTTTTTTATGATTATATGTATAGTAACTTTACGTTTACATTTTCAATCTTCATTGAATCATTAGGTGATAGAGATAGTTTGTTTGTTTCAATTGGGACATTTATATCTTTTTTTATTGGAGAAATTATAGAATACATCAATGATAAATCTAATTCTTGACGTATAGAACTGGATAATTGAAACGCTTTTATGCATAAAGTGAAAATAAAAAAATCGGGCAAAGGATTATACGACTATGACCTTTACCCGATTTCTTTATTTCCAGATATTCATGTCGGACAAGATAGACATGGTTATTTCAGTTGCGTTGCCTCCGGTAGCATCGCTGTCTGCACCAATGTTGGTAGCAAAAAAGTATGTATTATCTGCAGTTTCTACAAAACCAACAAACCATCCATTCACATCCTGACCATCCACACGGCCGGTTCCGGTCTTTCCGTAGAATGTTCCGGCATCGGAAGCGGAAAGGCAGATGGCATCTTTTACCGCATTGATGTTTTCAGGGGCAAAGCCGAAGCTGTTATTCTGCAGCCTGGTTAAAAGTTCGACCTGTTCTACTGGCGAAATCTCCAAGGATGATTCCATCCAATAGGTGGAGAAATCTCCACTCATATTTTCATTTCCATACCCAATTTCTTGAATATAGCTGTAAATGTTAGAGGCTCCAAGCTGTTCATCCACGGATTGGAAATACCAGTTAACAGAGGAGTTCATTGCAGACTGTAAGGTCTGATTTGCATTCCATGCTTCAAATGGATAGGTTTCTCCACTCCATGCTATCAAGGAGTCATCTGGTGTAATGATGCCCTCTTCCAATCCGAACAAGGCATCATATATTTTGTAGGTGGAGTTTGGTGCAACTCGCAGGGTAGCATGCTCCATGTCGTGTATACTCCATGCATCATTTTCCAAATCATATAAAACAAAACTGCCTTCATATTTGCCAAAGTATGTAGAAAGGTCTACATAGGATATATTTTCTGATGAAGAATCCCATTGATAGTGGCTTCCATCTGCTGCGTATGTAGAAATAAAAGGTGCGAATCCAAGTAGAAGGACAGCAGTCAACATGAATGCAGTTGTACCTTTTATTCTCTTCATAAATGTCGGCTTCTCATAAGAGGCAATGTTAATAATTCTCCGTTTCATCTGCTCCATGTTTCCACCAAGGCCGGCAGAAAACGGAAAAGGAGTAAGCGAAACCTTCTCTGCAAAGTTAATCAATGTATTGCCATAATCTTCGTAAGCATCCTCTTCAAGCATTTTCAAAACGGAAGTGTCACAGGCAACCTCTCTGTCATTACGCATTTCTTTCAATGCATACCAGACAAGAGGATTGAACCAATATACCACTCCGGCAAGGTTCATCAGATAACTGGCAATAGCATCTTTGTGCTTATAGTGCTGCAGTTCGTGTAACAGCATGTACCGCATATCGGATTCGTTGTAATCAGAGATCAGATGAATCGGCAGATAAATACACGGTTTCAAAAGTCCCACAATAATCGGGGATTTCAAAAATGCGGTGCTGTAGACAGGAATATCTCTGTGAATCCCCATCTCTTCTAAGCAGTGATGATACAGTCTGCGGACTTCCTTGTTCTGAAGGGGAAGTGCAGATTTCTCCAAGTTGCGTAAACGGAGAGAGGATTTGATTACCAATATAATCATTGCAAAAATGCCTACAATCCATATCCCTAACAATATGTATCCGGAAATGGATGGTGTCTCGCTATTTACAGAAAGGGTAAAGTCATTCATCCAATTTACATTTCCGGTTGGATCGGCCCCAATGGTTTCTCCCATAGCAGTTCCAGTATTGGAAGATGGAGAGCTTCTCAGGCTGCCGAGCCACGAGAAAATTTGAGGAAATCCGATTAAACGGAACGGTATAAAGGGAAATGTCAGCAACCCAAGAAGCAGGAACCACAGATTATACTGCATACGGCTGGAAAGGTTGTCTTTGAATATCCGCTTGGCTATCAAAAGAATTCCGATGATACCGCTGATAAATACATTGCATATTAAAAAGCGTATCATAAAATCAGCCACGTTAATTGCCTCCTTTTTTTGACCTCTTTGAAAGAAGGGAGCGGAGGGTATCTATTTCTGTTTCAGACAGTCTGTCATTTTCTATATAGGCAGACAGCATGGCAGTGATATCTCCGTCATAGTATCGTTCCAGAAAAGAATTGCTTTCCTGGCCGATGTATTCGCTTTCCTTCACGACTGGGGTGTAAACAAACACTCGGCTCTGTTTTTCATAAGTCAGAGCGCCTTTGGTCACAAGGCGTTTGATTAAAGTCTGTATCGTTTTCGGACTCCAGCTTGTGGTCTGTAATAATTTATCTGTTATTTCATTTGTACTGATCGGCGCATGTTTCCATACGATTTTCATAACTTCAAATTCAGCTTCAGAAATCTGTGGTAAATCGCTCATTTCAAATCCCTCCTTAAATCTTACGGATGTAATAAATATATTATAGACGCTATTTATGTGGTTGTCAATTTCAGAAAAAACAGATTGACTTGAAATCTTACTCTTGTAATAATTAAAACATTACAAGAGTAAGATTTAGAGATGACTACAAAAAGAAAAGAACCAGAATCACAACGGATTAGCTGGTTCCTTTACTCGTTTGAATTACCTCTTTTATGTATAAGTGCTAAGAGGTATTCAATTGCTGGAAGAATCTCGGCTGCCTCTTGCTCATCACATTCCTGTAGCATCAATAACAGTTTTTGTTTTTTCAACCCGTCCGTAGCAGTGTCAGGGTGAAAAATATGGTCTGCAGGAATGTGTAAATAAGCGATGATCTGGCACAATACTTCGAACTTGGGATTACCACGGTCGTTTTCAATATTTAGTATTGTACGCTCATCACAACCTATTTGTTCAGCTAATGCTGCTTGAGATAGATTCTATCCCGTGATTTATGGGGCATCCGATGAGGATGACTGGACGAGCGAAGCCACATGGTATAAAGCCAATCCTTCCCTTGGAGAAACTATCGATATTGAAAAGGTTCGAAATGCCTATATCAGTGCAAGGGAAAATGTTGCAGAAGAGAATATCTTCCGGCAGCTTCGATTAAACCAATGGGTAAAACAGTCCACACGTTGGATGCAGATGGATAAATGGGATGCCTGTGCGTTTCCCGTAAATGAGGAGGAACTTATCGGAAGAACTTGCTATGGCGGTTTAGACCTTTCAAGTACATCAGATATCACGGCATTTGTACTTGTGTTTCCACCGAGAAATGATGAAGAGTTTATGTATCGGAATAAGAACTGCATTTTTCTTCCAACATTTTGAAGTCACAGCATCTTGCAGCAAGGGAAGAATCGGGCTTGGCAATGCATTTCTGATATAATTTCATGGCTTTATTTTGCAGAGTGTCCTGAACATTGTCGATTAAAGCTTTTTCTTTCTGGAGAAGGTAGACATAGTCTGTTTTTTCTTTTTCGTTGCTGAAAGAACGGAAGCTTTCTACCTGATTATATTTTAACTGTGTAAGACAGTTATCAGGAACCGGAATCATATTATTGATATTTAATACCGCATAAAGATATCCGGTGGATTCATCCTGGAGTTTGTGGAAATCCAGACTGTTGGACATCTTCTGATGTTTTGGTTTTGCAGAGGAAATAGGGACATAGTAGTGGAAATCTCCGATAGTAAGAAGAATTCCCACATGGAGTTTCAAACGTTCCCCATATTCCACATATCCGACACGGGAATCAAACTGTGTCAGGTAATGGATGTATTTTTTATCGACAACGTACTAATCCATAAAGCCTCCTGAAAAGTAAAAAAGTGGGTGGATTACTCCACCCACTGCTGTTAACCGATTGTTTTATTGGACAATCTAACCGCTTTTAAACGAGCATTTTAACTGGACGCTCTAACCGCTACACAGATATTTCTATCTGTGTTTTTATTATATGCAATTTACAGCAAAAAATCAATGCCTGTAATTGCTAAATTTTTATGAACTTTTTTCGATTTCTACAGGATTGATTTTATCACAGACAGGTACAAAAAGAAAGAGAGGGATCACTGATAAATCCACAGAAGTTCAGAATTTGAACTTCAAGAAGTCTAAGAATTTGATTAATTTCTGTTTGTAAATTTGAAATAGAACATAGACATAACAGCGTAAGGGCAGTTATAGACCGCAAGTGTTTTACAGAAGGCAATGAAGATGTATCTGGAGCATCAGAAGCATAAGAAGCCTTCCCATGGGAAAATCCCGGTAAAGAAGCTGGTCGGTCAGGGAGAGGGTGCAAAGTCCATTGAGGTTACGGATAGCAATATAAAATCCTTTGAGCGTGTCGCAAGGAAATACAATGTCGATTTCGCAGTAAAGAGGGATAAGACCACGGAACAACCCAAGTATCTTGTATTTTTCAAGGGCAGGGATGCCGATGTGATTGCACAGGCGTTCAAGGAATTTGTAAAAGTTAATGAGAAAAAGCAACAGCGTCCGTCATTACGGCAGAAACTGAAAGGACTTCAGAAGATGATCGCACAGAACAAGAACAGTCTTTGGAACTGTATATGCAGTGCAATGCCAGACTGTGGAGACAGGGACAGAGGGAAACAGTAATGATTTATCATATCATCAACAAAGGAACATAAGAAGCCGGAAGAAGCTGGGAACGGATCAGGAGAAGACTGGAAAATATACGGGTGCTGGCTGTTTTACTATTGTTGCTGAGGCTGATGGTGTTGGAGCATCAAAGAGGGGGCTGCTGAAAGCATATGAGAAAGAGCGGAATGGGTGGAGCTCGCTGGATTTTGTGACAAGAATATAATGGGTGAGTGATGAGGCTTTGCATTGCGAGTTGGTTCGTGGTGTGAAGCCTCTTTTGGGATCTAACATTTATTATCGAACAATAGGTTATGTTTAGTTAATGGAGAGAATAGCACTATAAATGATGAATGAGTTTCATATGAAAAAAATGTTAGGTTTTTAGGATTCATCGATTTAGATTTTTTATAAAGAGAAGTTCAAAAACAGAAGTAAAATATGTGTAGATTTTTCAAAAAAAAATTATTGACGTGCGGAAAACCGCGTGGTATGTTTTTTTGAAGAAAGAGATTATTTTAAAGGCAAACCTATTGAAAGGCAGGGTCGCAAAGCCAGAAGGGACTAAAGTCAGAAAGCTTGACCATGTCAGCCGGTTGTCACTGTTTCCATATCATCATAATATATGGAAAAGATGTTTGAACAGAAGAGATTCCGATACCTTTTATACTATATAGATGTGTGATTTAAAAAAATATAGTAGGGACACTGGCAGATCTTGGCAAGTGTCCTTTTTGTATGCAAAAATGGGTAACAAAACTAGCAGGGACAGGTTTTCTGTATACAGATAAAAGCAGGATGAAGAAGGCATAAGACGGAGAGAGGACTTTTATAAAATGAAAAATTATGAAGACAAAATATATTCCTTAGGTGAGACTGTAACGGGACAGACACAGGCTATGTTACAGGTCATACAGAAAACACTGGAAAATAATGGCGGGGTAGGTATAATGACAGGATCTTATGACCAAAACCTGTCTATTTTGTCTGTGGATAATCTGCTGTTGCATAGTACAGGATATACATTCGATACTTTCATGGAACAGACGAAAGGTTCATTGAGAAACTTCTTTTATGACGCGGAAGATATACTGGAGCGAGACCGCTTTTTGCAGCTTCACGGAACAGGGGAAGCACAAATCATTGCAGCAAACGGTACAGTGAATAATGTACGGCTTTGTAAAGAGGACGCGACAGATGAGGCGGGCAGACAGATCTGGGTAATGTCCGTACAGGTCAACTGGGATCATGTAAATTTGGCACTGCTCAATGAGGCTATCTATTCCGGCTTCTGGTATTTTGACTGTGACGAAAACAGTGAGATTGTGAATGCAAACTGGAGTCATGAATTCCGAAAAATGCTTGGCTATCATGATACTCTGGACTTTCCGAATAAACTGGAATCCTGGTCAGATCTTCTGCACCCACAGGATAAAGAAAGAGTAATGGTGCAGCTTCAGGCGGTAATTAAGGATAAGACGAACCAGATAAAATACCAGGTAGAGTATCGTATGAGAATGAAGGATAATCAATACCAGTGGTTTCGGGCATCGGCGGAAGTAATACGCCGTCTGGATGGTTCTGCCAGCAGGATTGCCGGGATTTTTATTAACATTGATGGGGAGAAAAAAGAAATCATGCAGGCACAAAAATCTGCTGCTTTCCACCGGGCTTTTACGAAAGCAGATTTGTGCGAGTATTATGTGAATCTGGAAGCGAATACTTTTGATACCTTTAAGGTTGAACCGTCCCTGATGACCGTCTTTGAACAGAGTTATACATGGGATGAATTGATTCGGCATTTTGTGGATTCCTATGTTGTGGAGACAGATAAGAAGGCGGTATCCTCTTTTTACGACCGTGGTTATATTGCAGAAAGGCTGAAGGGTCTGGAAACCGAATTGGCTTTAGAGTGCCGTATCAATCTGAATGGAGAAGAACGATGGGTCCGCAATGTGGTCATACGTGGCGAAATAGAGGATTCAGAATATGCCATGATTTTTCTGCGTGATATCACAGAGGCAAAGGTAGAGAGCGCACGGCATCTGCAGATGGCAACGGATAATGCTTCCATGGAGCAGTTGATTCAGAGTATTGTGCGTCTGGTTGACCGCTTTGTTGTCTGTGATCTGGAAAATGACAGATATGAATTCTACAATCTGAATGGACAGATGATATATAAACCTCTGGGATTTTATCATGATTTTCAGATGCAGGTTCTTGAAAAATATAAGACACTGGAACCATTAGAAGCTATAGATATCCTGATAGACCCGGATAATATTCGGAAGAAACTGAAAAGTGAAAATGATATTTATAAGTTTGAGTATTGTAGCCTGGATGAAAAGACTTATAAAATCGCTTCTTATATTCCCTTGGAATGGAAGAATGGAAAGCTGGAAAAAGTATTGCTGACATCCATGGATGTGACACAGGAGAAGAAAGCAGAGATTGAATCCCGTCAGGCACTGAAAGAGGCTTACCGGTCCGCAGAAAATGCAAATCGTGCGAAAACAGAATTCCTTTCCAATATGTCCCATGATATCCGGACACCAATGAATGCGATTGTGGGTCTGACGGCAATCGCAGGAGCAAATGTTGAGAGCAAGGACAGAGTCATTGAATGCCTCGGCAAGATCACAGAATCAAGCCGCCATCTGCTGGGGCTGATCAATGAAGTATTGGATATGGCACGTATTGAAAGTGGAAAAATGACACTAGCACAGGAAGATTTCAATCTGTCAGAGCTGGTAGATAATCTTATTACACTTACGAAACCGGTGCTTGATGAACATAAACATAATTTTGATATACACATCAATCATATTGAACATGAGGCTGTCTGTGGTGACAGCTTGAGGATTCAGCAGGTATTTGTGAATCTGATGAGTAATGCGATCAAGTATACACCGGATGGTGGAAATATTACTTTTTCGATAGAGGAAAAACCCAATGGATTTTCAGAACTTGGATGCTATGAATTTACGATTGAGGATAATGGAATCGGTATGTCACCGGAATTCCAGAAAATCATGTTTGATCCGTTCAGCCGTGCAGATGACCACCGGACAACCAGAGTTCAGGGAACCGGTCTTGGAATGGCAATCAGCAGAAATATTGTGAACCTGATGAATGGCACTATTAAAGTGGACAGTACCTTGCACAAGGGAACTAAAATCACAGTAACAATTTATCTGGAGCTTCAGGAAAAAGAAAAAGAACAGGACAAAAATCTGATGAATCTGCCGGTTCTGGTAGTGGATGATGATAAGACATGCTGTGAAAGTACAGTTGCCACACTGAAAGAAATCGGTATTACAGGTGAATGGGTTCTTTCTGGCAAGGAAGCTGTTGAACGTTGTTATGCACGTCATGAGCTAAAAAATGATTATTTTGCTGTTATCCTGGACTGGAAGATGCCGGAGATGGATGGTATAGAAACTGCCAGACAGATCCGGAAACGGATAGGAAAAGAGATCACCATCATTGTATTGACATCCTATGAATTCAGCGAAATTGAAGAAAAAGCAAAGGCTGTAGGTGTAGATGCTTTTATTGCAAAACCGCTGTTCCGTTCCCGACTGACGGCTACACTGCGGCAGTTTACTTCAGGCAGAAAAGAAAATACAGCGAGAAATTATCTGGAGAAACTGTCCGAAGCAGATTATACAGGAAAAAGGATTCTGCTGGTTGAGGATAATGAGTTGAACAGAGAAATTGGTGTTGAAATTTTGCAGATGACAGGGGCAGAAGTGGAAACAGCAGAAAATGGGAAAATCGCAGTTGAAAAAGTGGAAGCTTCTCCGGAAGGATTGTATGATCTTGTTTTTATGGATATCCAAATGCCTGTCATGAATGGTTATGAGGCAACTGCAGCAATCAGGAGTCTTCCGGGTGAAAAGGGAAAACTGCCTATTGTTGCCATGACTGCCAATGCTTTTGCAGAAGATGTACAGCTGGCCAAAAATACAGGCATGAATGGGCATATCGCGAAACCGCTGGATATGAATAAGCTGAATGATGTTCTGGAAAACTGGCTGTAATTGTCTTCCTGGATGTATGGGAAAAGCAGCTAGGAAACATAGAGAGGGTTTTGTTATGACAGAAACTAAATATATATTTTCGAAGCAACCGCAGTCCATGGCAGTTTTGGTTTTTATAACCGTGCTGCGGAAGCAGCAAAGCGGGAAGCCGAAATGAAAACAAGGTTTCTGGCAACGATGAGTCATGATATACGTACACCACTGAACGGTATTATCGGTATGGTAAATATGGAAAATCAGTACGCAGATGATTCACAGATACAGCAGAAGATCAGAGAAAAGGTAATGGAATCCCTGAAATATCTGGTGTCTCTGGTAAATGATGTGCTGGATATGAATAAACTACAGAGCGGAGATTTGAAGGACCAGCAGCTTTTGTTTGATCTGACAATGGTACTACGGGAATTGAACCAGATTTATGATGAGCGGGCTGCCAAGAAAGGCATCCGGTATGAGATTGACTGGAAAAATGGTACATACAGTCACAGCGCTCTGGTTGGAAATCCGGTATATCTTGGCAGGATCCTGTCGAATATTATGGATAATGCTATAAAATTCAGTCAGGCGGGTAGTGTGATTACGGTCTGGGTTGAGGAAGAAACTCTGGATGATGGCAGAGCAATTTTCACTTTCTACTGTAAAGACCAGGGTGTGGGTATGAGTGAAGATTTTATTGCACATGCTTTTGATATGTTCTCCCAGGAAAGCAAGACAAGCAGATCCAGGTATGAAGGCACCGGACTGGGGCTTGCAATTACGAAGCAGCTCGTGGACAGAATGGATGGAAGTATTGAACTGAAGAGCAAAGCAGGTGTCGGGACAACAGTTATTGTAAAAATTTCGTTCAAAATTGGCACACAGGATAAAAACAGTAATTTATCAGATAAGCAAGTAAGCCTTGATGATTATTCGGTAGAAGGCATGCGGGCATTGGTTGTGGAAGACAATGAGTTGAACATGGAAATTTCCAGATGTATACTGGAAGACAGCGGTATGGAAGTTACATGTGCAGTAGACGGGCAGGAAGCAGTCGAAATCTTCGAGAAATCTGCACCGGATTATTTTGGGGTAATTTATATGGATGTTATGATGCCGAGGATGAATGGTCTGGATGCGGAAAAAATGATTGTTGCCTTAAAACAATGCATGGCAGATAATAGCGATGTAAAACTGCACGAAGATTTGTAGGAATAAAAAGACAGAGCATCTGTATATTTCACAGGTAAAGAGAAAATGCGGAATTGAGGTTGGAAAGAATTATAATTTATCTAAAAATGAAGATAGTAGGCAGCCACAGTGTCCAGAAGATAAAGAGAGTGCAATTGTGGAGGCATTGAAGCATTTTAAGATGAATAGTTAATAAAGAGAGGTGCATATGCTATGCCAGGTATACTCGTGTTGAAGATGATGAAAATTTAAATCGTGGAATTACATTTTCACTGAAAAAATCCGGATATGAGGTTTTTTCAGCAGAATCAGTGAAAAAAGCGAAAAGAATTGCAAGTGATAATAATGTGGATGTTACCATTTGTGATGTGAATCTTCCGGATGGGAATGGACTGGAATTTGTAAGGTGGATGAGATGCAATTATAAATCATACATTATTTGTCTTACAGCGCTAGATCAGGAGATGGATCAGGTCATGGGATATGAAGCAGGGGCAGATGATTATATTACAAAACCGTTTAGTCTTTCGGTACTTCTTTTGAAAATAGAAGCACATTTCCGCCGCAGACAGGAGAAAACGGAAGCCGGAAAGATGATTTCGGGAGATATCGTATTTATCGCAGGAGAAATGAAAGTCCTGATAAAGAGTCGTGAAATCAGTCTGACAAAAACGGAGTTGAAAATGCTGACTTTTTTTCTTCAGAATCCGAAACAGATTCTTTCAAAAACACAAATATTGGAAAATGTGTTTGATCTGGAAGGGGATTTTGTGGATGAAAATACAATCGCTGTCAATATCAGAAGACTCCGTGAGAAAATCGAAGACAATCCGGCTGCACCGGTCTATATAAAGAATATCAGAGGTCTTGGGTATATATGGAATCAGGAGGTAAGGCTGTGACAAAGAGATATCGCAAGAAGATTACAGTAGTGCTCTCCTTGGTATTACCTGTCATATTATTGTTTGCAATATTAAATTGCTTTACCACGTATGTGTTTTATGAAGATTATAAATATAAAATGAATCTTATGACAGAGATTGCTGCAAAGGAAGAATTTTCCGGGCTGGATGCTGTTTCAAAATTGCTTAAGGATAAGGATATTGAAACTAACGAACAGGGAAGGCGATTATTGGAGCAATATGGATACTGGGGGAATAAAGGAAATGCATTTTATTCGCAATTGCGGCATCAGGTTATGGTGACCGGTGCTGTAAGCACTGTGATATGCGTGCTTCTTTTGACTTTTTTACTTTATTGGAAGAAAAAAGAAGATGCGTGTCATCAGAAAATTTTAGACCAGTTGGAAGAAATTCTGATCAGATTCCGTGAAAATAAATTTGATGATTTACTGAAAACGGAAAATCATGCAGAACTGGAAAAATTGAATGACCAGCTTGAAGCAATCGGACATCATATTCAGTTGATAAAGGAAGAAGCAAGGGCAGAAAAGGAGAACACGAAAGAAATGGTTTCTGATATTTCTCACCAGTTAAAGACACCGGTTGCAGCTTTGGATACATGTTTTAGTGTGCTGATGCAGAATGATTTAAGTGCCACAGAACAGGAGGAGTTTTGTATCCGTTGTCGGAGTGCTCTGGATGGACTGGAGACATTATTGCAGTCGCTTCTTGAAATATCCAAGATGGAAACTGGACTGATTCAGATTAATAAGAAAAAACTTCCGCTTATGGATACTGTCATATCTGCTGTGAACCGCACTTATCCTAAAGCGGATGAGAAAGAAATTGAATTCGTTTTTGACTATGAAAAAGAGCTGGAAACATGCACGATTATGCAGGATAAAAGGTGGCTTGGTGAAGCTGTGATCAACGTTCTGGATAATGCGGTCAAGTACAGTCCGTGTGGTTCAAAAATATTTATCCGGTTACAAAAAAGAAACGATCTTGTAAGAATGGAAATTGAGGATCAGGGAATTGGTATTCCGCAGAATGAGTATCACAAAATTTTTCAACGATTTTACAGAGGAAGTTCCAAGGAGGTCATGGAAAAGAGTGGTACAGGAATCGGACTTTTTCTATCGAGAGAAATTATCGAAAAACACGCAGGTACGATTACGGTAACCTCCGGAAAAAAGAAAAAAGGAAGCACGTTTGTGATTCAATTACCACATGTTGGTTAAATTTTAAGTGAGCAGAAATCTTACAATTCTGTAAGACGTCTGCTCGTTTTTTGAAAGTGAAATGAAAGATTGCCCTGATACAATTTGGATGTAGGATGAAAAGGAGGCAACACATGAGTGTGATATTAGAAACCAAACAGCTTTGTAAGTTTTATGGCGCAGGTGAGAATCAGGTCAAAGCGGTCAATCAGGTGGACATTCAGATTGAGCAGGGAGAATTTGTCGCAATTGTTGGAAAGTCAGGTTCTGGTAAAAGTACATTACTTCATATGCTTGGAGGGCTAGACACCCCGACAAAAGGCAGTGTTACTTTAGCAGGGAAAGATTTATACAGGATGAAGGAAGATGCCCTTGCTGTTTTCCGCAGAAGAAAAATCGGATTTGTTTTTCAGGCATTTAATCTGGTTTCATCTGTTAATGTCTGGGAAAATATCGTACTGCCACTGGGGCTGGATGGAAGAAAAGTGGATGAAGCGTATGTAAATGATATTATTGCAACTCTGGGGATTGAAAACCGGATTTATAATCTGCCAAATCAGTTATCCGGAGGACAGCAGCAGAGAGTAGCAATTGCAAGGGCACTGGTGAATCGTCCGGAAATTATATTTGCAGATGAGCCGACAGGAAATCTTGATTCTAAGACCAGTGATGAGGTAATCGCTCTGCTTAAGATGACAGCAAAAAAATATGGACAGACAATTGTAATGATTACCCATGATGACGAAATTGCACAGGTCGCTGACCGTATTCTGGTGATTGAGGACGGACAGGTGGTGGATTTCAGATGAAGACAATAAGCAGGATTGCATATAGCAATGACAAAAGGAACAGGACAAGAAGTATACTGATCATGATGGCAATCTGTCTGACCACGATGCTGCTTGTTATCATCAGTACTGTGGGAAATGGGGTAATTCATTTACAGAAAAGTCAGGCGGCAGGCTCATATGGAAGCAATTATGGTCTGTTTGTTTCCGCAGACGGATCGCAGTTAAAAGAAGTAAACCGCCGTGCGGAAATAGATGCTACAGGCACTATGTGCACCGAAGGTATCATAAAAGGCAATGAAAAAGGCGGGTTTGTCTGCATGGATGAGACTGTAAAAAAAATGCTTCCCTATAATAAAGAATATGAGTTAAAGGAAGGAAAGTATCCGGAAAAAATGCAGGAAATTGCCGCAGGAAGAGCATTTTTCCGTGCAATGGGGTATGGTGATGTAAAAGTCGGGGATACGGTGACATTGGATTACCGCGCAGGGATGCAGTCAGAATATAAGCCGGAAGAATTTGTTGTCAGTGGAATCCTATATGATCGGGATGAGTATACCATCGAGGCATCTTATGTTGCTTTCGGGTCACAGGAGTTTTATGATGAGCACGTCGCAGAGAATGACAGACAGTATAATATTTATTTTACTTTAAATGATTCTGCAAATGTATCTATGAATAATATTGATTCGGTTATAAAGCAGATTGCAGCAGCCTGTGGGATCGAAGAAAAAAACGTTATAGTCAATGATCTCTATTTGCAATGGGTCTTGCAGCCGAGTTATGAAATGATTGTGGTTTGTGGAACCCTGATCCTCGGAATCGTGCTGTTTTCCGTTGTGGTCATTTATAATATCTTCCAGGTCGGGATCGTCCACAAGGTTCAGGAGTACGGAAAAATCAAGGCACTGGGTGCAACCAGAAAGCAGATGAAGCAGTTGATCTTTCGTGAGGGCATTCTTCTGGCGGTTCCTTCGATACCGCTGGGGCTGTTGTTTGGCTTTCTGATTGCAAAATGCGGTTTTAACTGGCTGGTAGAACAGGGGAACCTTGTATCAACCGGAACTGGCTCTATGGGAGTTCAAAATCAGCAGGTGCCTCTGTTTTCCCTGCCTGTTATGTTTCTCTGTATTTTCGTATCATTTCTTACCGTTGCTTTGGCACTGCGTAAACCAATGAAAATTGTTTCACGGATTTCACCTATCGAAGCAACACGGTATTTAGAAAATACAGAAACACAAAAAAAAGGAAAACGAAATGGCAGAAAAAATGTCACCGTGTTTTCTATGGCAATGGCAAATGTAACGGGTAATCCCAAAAGAACTATTGGTACTATCCTCACAATGGGTTTTTCTTGCGTATTGTTTGTGATTATCTCTAATTATGTGGGAAATATTGACACGGAGCATGAAGCACGTCTTTCCGTTAATCATGGACAATTTGAACTGCAGCTTGACTATTCTGCTGAGTATGATGAAAGATATCCGGAGAATAATCTGGATACGATTCTGACGGATAATCCATTGAATGATTCGCTGATTGAAGAAATCAAAAGCATTCCGGGAGTGACAGATGTCATGACGAGAGAGATAGTCTCTGTAAATCTGAACGGAACAAGATTTCCGGCTGATATTGTGAGTAAAAATGATTTTGATTTTATGCGCCAGGACGGGGATATTGGCTCTATGGACTATGATCAGGCGGTAAAGAATGGTGAAATTTTCTTTGGTTGGTCGATGTGGATGGAACAAGATGGATATGCTCCGGGTGAATCCATTGCATTTGACTTTGAGAATGGAAGTGGAACCTATACCTATCAGGGAAAGATTGCAGGATCTTTTGTAAGCGCGGACACTTATCTTGTCATTCCGGAAGGTGTATATCGTTCCATGAATCCGAGAGGAACAGCCTATGGCTATCTGTGGGTGGACTGTGATAAAAAAGATGTGGCATCTGTAGAACAAAGTCTGAATACTTTGATTTCTAATACTTCGCATATAAAAATAGATACCTATCATGCACAGTTACAATCTGCCGAATTTGCAAGCAGCATGATGAAGCTTGGCTGTTATCTGTTTATGGCTATTGTAGGACTCATCGGGTTTATGAATATGGCGAATACCATGATCATGAATATTACGACAAAAAAGCAGGAATATGGTATATTACAGGCTGTGGGTATGACAAATAAACAATTAAATTTATGTCTGCAGTTACAGGGACTGATTTTTACGGTTGGCACCATATGTGTAGCACTTGTCGTTGGTCTGCCACTTGGTACGTGCTCTTTGCCTATGCAAAGCATAATGTGATATTTGGAATGAATGTCTATCATGTTCCAATTACACCAATTCTTGCTATGATTTTGCTGGTCAGCCTTTTGCAGATTGTGCTTTCCTGCGTTTTAAGCAGTAATCTGAAAAAGGAAACGTTGGTTGAAAGAATAAGGTATCAGGGATAGCAAGTAACCAGGCTGTCACTCGGACAATGAGTGACAGCTTGGTTTGCGAGTATACGTCAAAAGATTCTGTGCCCTTGTATTTTCCCTTATCAGAGTTCGTAAACTTATATGGGAATATATAACACAAGGGAAAAAATAAGGGAAAGCTCACCTGTGACAAATCCAGTGTTTTCAAGGGTTTGCGGAGAATTTAATAAGAAAATATAACAGTTATTAAATCTCTTAAAACAGGTGAAATCTCAATCGGAATTTGATGAGGTGATAATATGAGCAAAAGTAAGAAGTTGACAAATACTGGAAGTTATAAACATCTTTGCAAATATATCATATCTATCAACTGTACACCGCCCTCATAAATTGGGTGGTCATAATTGTCAGTAAAGAAATGGGGAATCTTGTGAGAACGAACAAACCCACATTTTTCATAAAATGGTATCGTCAATGGACTGTCACCTGTTCCAACTTGCAAAACAGAATATTCATCTGCATATTTACTGGCAAGAAAATCAATTAGTGCTTTGCCATAGCCCTTTCTCTGATTTTCCGGATCGACTGCGATATTCTTGATTTCAAGTATTCCATTACCTTCATCGG
This sequence comes from Clostridium sp. AF22-10, assembly GCF_003478725.1. Classification (NCBI taxonomy): domain Bacteria; kingdom Bacillati; phylum Bacillota; class Clostridia; order Eubacteriales; family Clostridiaceae; genus Clostridium; species Clostridium sp. AF22-10. Next base: position 199,519 of record NZ_QUFZ01000004.1, on the reverse strand, counting down.
TAACAACACATTCTGCTTTTTCATCATTGTCTTCAAGCACATACATAGTACCTTTTTCAAGATAGCGCTCAACCATGCTCTCCTGTTCATCAGCTAATAACAATAATGATATAAATTGCTTTTTATTTTCGTTCACTTCTCGGATTTTCATATCCATTACTCCGTCAAATTGGAATTGATCGTGCTCTGTCTTTCGCTAATGCAACTCCATTTTACTGTGCAAACATAAGTTATGCCCGTCTCAAGATTCGCTTTATATCATCCAGATTTTCAACAAAAAAGATTCCCTCCTGTCGCTCGTTAGAAGATAATCCTTTTTCAATCATATGATTTAGAAGTGCTTTCAAATCATCGTAGTAACCGTTCAGGTTGTAGAGAATGCAGGGTGCCTCCAGATGTTTCAAAGACACCTTCGACATTACCTCTGCAATTTCCTCCAATGTTCCCGTGCCGCCCGGGAAGGCAATAAAGGCTTCTCCTAACTCAATCATTTTGTTTTTTCTCTCAGACATATCCTTAGTCACAATCAGTTTTGTCAGTCCATCATGTTGAAACTCATTTTCAATAAAAAAATTCGGCTCAACACCCGTAACATCACCGCCTGCCTTCAATACACTGTCTGCCAATGCTCCCATTAAACCACCTTTAGAACCACCGTAAACAAGTGCATTTCCACTGTTTCCAATCCATGCCCCCAATTCCTCAACTGCTTTTCGTAAGCATGGGTCATTTCCTTCATTTGCCCCAAGATAAACTGTTATATTCATTAAAAATTTCCTCCTACAACTTCCGATTTTGGGATTATTTCTTAAACAGCTCAGAATGTGAACCAAGGCGATAAAGCATCAAAAGAAGAACTTCTCCACGAATCTCATAAATAAGCAGCCGGTCTGGTTCGATGTGACATTCACGCGTGCCTTTATAATTGCCTGTAAGATCATGATCTCTGTATTTTGCTTCCAGCATACCGCCATTCGCCAGAATATCGATTACCTCAAACAGCTTATCAAGATTTTTATTTTGCTTTTTGGCAAGCTTCAAATCCTTTTTAAATTGATTTGTAAACTGAATGTCGTATTTCATACATCGAGAGCTGCCTTAAGCGCATCCATACTGGAATAACGCGGAGTAGAAGGATCCTTCATCATTTTTCTGCCTTCCTCAATGGCAGCGGCTGTGGTAGCATTCGGTACTTCCAGTTTTAATTCAAAAGGAATACCATGCTCACGGATAGCGGTTCTCAGGAATATATTTACAGCAGTTGTCATATTCAGACCAAGCTCATTGAAGATTTCCTCCGCCTGATCCTTGATTGCCTTGTCTGTACGAATATTTAAATTAGTTGTTGCCATACAGAACACCTCCATTCAAGTATAGTATATGCAGAAATTCGTGTGATGTCAACACAATGTCATTATACAAGCTGTGAATTTTCTGTTAAAATGCATCGAAGTCCTTCTGCGTAGCAATCTGCGAATAGACTTTGTATCAAGAAGATTTATGCTGATTCAGAGCTTGAAGAAGATTCAACTATTCGGAATTTCCGAATAGTTCAAACGAGGTTCTCGTCAGGTCACACGCGATACCAAACACTATAACCTTCAAATGATCATTGCCGTAGTATGATATCGGATAAGTTGCCGGAGGATATTCAAAAGATGTACGATCACGCACATAAAGAATAAAGAAATGCCGCATATTTGCCCTTTAGAGACAAATATACGGCATTATTAGTATTCAAATGGAATGAAGGTTTAGTTTGTGGGTATAGAAAAAGCACCGTCCAAATAAACCTTGAACGATGCTCTGATAGTTAGCGGATTGTTGCTCAATCTTCTATCTCTTTATATTTTGTTTTATTGCAGTGGTCACTGCATCTATATTGAATGGCTTTGAAATGTGTCCGTTCATTCCAGAATCCAAGGATGCCTGTACATCTTCCTTGAAAGCATTTGCAGATTGTGCGATGATTGGAATTTTCGCAGCGTCTGGGCGCTCCTTGCTCATTGCACGAATTGCCCTTGCCGCCTGATGCCCATTCATTTTAGGCATCAGGACATCCATTAGAATCACATCATATGTGTCTGCTGGATTGTTGGCAAAACAAGCAACTGCGTCCTGTCCGTCTACTGCACGAGTTACATGCATACCTGCTTCTTCGAGCAGCGTGATTGCCAATTCCGCATTCAGCTCATTATCTTCTGCGAGAAGAACCTTTACTCCATTAAGGCTGACATCCTGTATCAGATTCAGCTCAGGTATCTGTTTTGGGTCTGCAAGTTCCATAGGAATTTCTACTGTAAAAGACGAACCACACCCTTTCTTGCTGTGAACCGTAATTGTACCGCCCATCAGTTCTACATATTGCTTGGAAATTGCCATTCCAAGCCCCGTTCCGGCATAATGTGTTCGTGCGCCGTTATCCTCCTGTGAAAAGGGTTCAAACAGCCTTTTCTGAAATTCTTCACTCATACCAATGCCATTGTCTTTTACCGCATAACTGCTTACAATATGCCGTTCGTCTATGCCCGGTTTGATACTAATTTCAAAAGTAATCGTTCCGCCATCTTTTGTAAACTTGACCGAATTGCTCAGAAGATTCGTCAATATCTCACGAATTTTTGTTGCATCCGTCAGAACATAAAGTTCTTTGGGGATGTTGCGATGTATCTCAAATGTTAAATCACGATTCAGTAGGAGTCCATCCACGATAGCAATCACATTATCTATTAGGACAGGCAAATTCTCCGGCTCAGGTGAGAAGCTTACCTTTCCGTTCTCGATACGGCTAAGATCCAGTACATTATTCAATAAAAACAGCAGATGCTCTGAACTTATTTTTACCTTTTGCAGACTATCGTGAATTTCAGATACATTTGTCTGGTTCAGTGCAATGTCCGTAAATCCGATAATAGCATTCATAGGTGATCGAATATCATGTGACATGTTAAGTAAGAAGGATGATTTTGCTCTGTTTGCGGTCTCTGCTTTTTCCGCAGCCTCGCGCAACAAAATCGTCTGTTCAATTTCATCTTCTCTTTTTCTTTTGTAGCCGATAAAGCAGACAGCACAAAGCAAAAACAGCACACATCCTGCCATAGCTCCAACATAAACGGATGCTCTTCTTGTTCGCTCTACAAGCCCATTCACAGACTGCATATCCATTTCAATGCATAAAGCACCAACTATTTCATCCGAATCGCCTGTTATAGGATAACAGGCTGTGAAAATAGGACCCCATGTCGTATCAACAATGTTCTGCGAATACACCGTTTCTCCTGAAAGAGCCTTGTTAATATACGGAATCATTTCATCCTCAATATAGTCTCCCGGATGTCTGACATCTCCTGCGTTGGGATCCAGACCGTCCACCACATAGATCAGCCTGTTTTCTTCATTTCGGGTGGCGGTGTATAAATATCTGGTTGAATTCAGCGTTCGAATTTCATTTAGAAACGAGGAAACCTTGTGATACATTTCTGTATTTTCATCAGATTGATGGCGGAGCGTGGCAAATTCTTCTCTTCCGATTTTTTTATTTGCCAATTTATGGATTGCATCTGCATTTTCTATATCACGTTTGAGTTCCGTTTCAAGGGCGATATCTGTATACGATTTTTGCAGAATATATGTATATGCTGATGCCAACAATGTGATTGAAAGCGTCAAAATTGCAAATAAACCTATGGAAAACTTGGTAAATCTCTGCTTTAACTCTTGGATGTCTTTGACTGACTTCTTGTCTGCTTGTGTTTTCATTCAATTTGACTCCACTTTTTATTTCATAGAAATATGTGGAAGGGGCTGATGTAAATACCGCATCTGCAGAGCGTGCATTTTTCCATCAGCTGATTCGCTTTTCAGATTTATCCTTTAATTGTTTCCTTATCCGTTCGGATGTTCAGATTTGTTGCTGACATACGCACAACCTCCACATGGCTTACAGTATACTCACATACTCGTGCCACGTCAATATAGTGTCATTATATGAGCTGTGAACTTTCTGTGAAAAGGCATCCATGTCAGATTGCGTAGCCATCTGCGAATAGCCTTTATATTCATCAGAAGGGTGATCCCTCTGGGATGGGGATTTATCCGTGGATATGCGGCTTTGCGGTATGAGAAGGCTTATTTTTTTGTTTGGGGTTTCAAACTTTTATGTGACAAACATAACTGTCTGTGTTATTATAAAAATGATATAAGCGAAAATGACTTTTGCGGAAACGAAAGTATCTTTATATTTTTTTATCCGTATACTTCCCATGATGGGGATAAATACTTGCAAAGTTGATTACTAATATTTTTTCATTATTACAGGTACAATAAGAACATGTAATAGCGGAAATGAGGTATAGTTACTTGCAGGTAGAGAAGTATATTGCGGATAAAATAACATCTTTATGTGAAAAGCGTGATATCAGTAAATACAGATTATCGCAGCTGTCGGGAATTTCCCAGTCGTCACTGGGAAGGATCATGGCGCAGGAAAACCTGCCGTCGCTGATCACACTTGAAAAAATATGTGCAGCTTTGGGCGTGACATTATCGCAGTTTTTTCAGGAAGGTAATTCAGAGAATCTGACAGAAAAACAGAAAGAAGTTCTAGGGATATGGAACGATCTGAATGCAAATGAGCAGGAAACAGTAATGTCAATGCTTCGTGGACTTCGGAAGTAGAAGAACAGTTCGAGTATATATATCGACTGTTCTTTTTTTGTTTTCAGGCGTTAAAACGGTAATGTTTTTCTTGTGTACAGTAGAGCGCTATAGTATAATAAAACCAGTTTTTTGCATAAGTTTAAAAGCTATAATAAGGAAATCGGCAAACCAGATGAAAGTCTGGGACGCAAAACTACAGGGCCTGTAAAATGGCAGCCAGTTGCATAAAATGAGGTGCACTGTCTGTCTGACAGTGCTTTTTTGTGGTGTTATTTCATAGACGTAACAATAATGACTTTATATAGGAAAGAATGAGGAAAATGAAAGTATGAAAAAGGCAAAACGTTGTCTGATAGCGGTGGTGTCAGGTGTACTTGCAGCAGCTGCTGTCTTGTCTGGATGTGGACAGTCAAAGAAAGAAGTATCTAAAAATGATGATCATCTTACCGTTTATCTGTGGGAAAATCGTTTGATGAAAAATATTGCACCCTATATCCATGAACAGTTTCCTGATCAGGATATCGAATTTATTATTGGTAACAATGATACCGATTTATACAGTTATTTTAAAGAACATGATGAATTACCGGATATCATAACAGTACGTCGATTTTCTGGAACAGATGCACAGGACTTACAGCCTTATCTTATGGATTTTGCTTCTTATGATGTTGTTTCTAAGTATTATTCCTATGCGGTGCAATATTATAAGAATGAGGAGGATGAAATCCAGTGGCTGCCAATCTGTGGTATTCCGCAGACGATCATTGCCAACAAAACACTGTTTGATCAGTATGGCATAAAGATTCCAGAAAATTATGAGGAATATGTACAGGCCTGTCAGCAGTTTTATGATAATGGCATAAAACCGTATTCCATGGATCTTGGTGAAGACTGGTCTAATAATGAAATCATCCAGGCAGCGGCAATCGGTGAGTTTACAAGCCTGGATGGTATTGAATGGCGAAACGGTGCAGAGACTGCAGCGGATGAAGTAAAGTTTGATGATACATTATGGAAACGTATTTTTTCAGAAACCAGTCAGTTTCTTAAGGACTCGCATTTTGGCAAAGAAGATATCAATATTGACATCAATACAGGAACCCAGATGTTTGTCGAGGGAAAATCAGCAATGTTTCATGGACATCCGACGGTTATGCAGCAGCTGCAGAAACAGATGGATGCGGAGCTGATCCGTATTCCTTACTTTTCACAGACATCGGATGAATCCTATGTGTATATGACTCCGTCATTAAACATTGCATTTAACAAAAACCTGGAAAAAGACCGGGAGAAACTGGATACTGCACTGGATGTGCTGGATTGTATGATTTCAGAAGAGGGGCAAAAGCTGATTGCGGATGGAAGCGGTGTTATTTCATTGAATACAGATGTTCCAACCATGATGCAGGATGTACCTGGACTGGAAGAGGAAATTAAAAATAATGCTGTTTATATCCGATATTCCGCTCAAAAATCATTTGATGCAAGTCTTGAGGCTGTTCACGGATTACTGTCAGGGGAAATGGATGAAACACAGGCTTATGATACTTTGCGCAGTGTAATGAATCGTAAAGTTCCGGAAGAAAAAGCAACGGTGAATTTTGAAAATGAATATTCCATTTCACTGAACGATAGAAATGGCCGTGATTCAGCATCTTCCATTTTAACTACGATCAGAGAAGAAAATGATGCACAGCTGGCTCTGGCACCATATTATTATTTCACTTCTTCTATGTATAAAGGAGAATGCACCAATAGCCGGGTTGGCATGATGACAGCAAAGAGTTCAGATACAGCATTATATTTTACAAAAATTAGTGGTAAACAGGTTTGTGAACTCGTGGAAAATTATTTCGCCGATGCGGATGAGAATTTTTATGTAACCAATAAATACGAATTACCAATTGCATCCGGTATGAAAATTATCGTCAATCAAGCGGAAAGTGGATTTTCATTAAAGGACTTGACAGTTAATGATAAGAAAATAGACAAAGAAAAGGAATACTCGATTCTTCTTACAGACACCACAATGTCTGTTTTGAAAAAAATAAATCCGAAATGTGAGATTGAGCAGCTTAAAGATACAACATTATCAAGTGCATGGATCGAAGCAATGTCAAAAGGACAGCAGCCGTCAGCACCGGAAGATTATATAGAGGTTGAACAGTAAAAGTGGAGATAGAACAAACGGTAAATAAAAGAAAAAAAATAACAAGGCTGTTGCTTATACTACTTATTATTCTTTTAAGCGTAGTTTGTATAAAGTATCTTATAAGTAAGTCTAGCAAGTATATCAGTGAAAATGGAAAAAGCAGTATGGGAGCTGTTGTTGAGCAGATGCAGCAGACCTATGATCTTCAAGTGAGTGGGTACTACAGCCAGCTGCAGTTGGTTAAGGAATTTTTACTTCATGAGAGGGAGCTGTCTCTTGAAACGGATATGAACAAAAGTTTCTTTGAAGCATGGGAAAAAGAATCGGAAAGTACACTTATATTCCTTCGGGAAAATGGTCAGGCAATATCAGCAGGTGGAACAAAAATGCGGATTGATATGCCAAGTAAATTTCTGCTGGACTTAAAGAATGGATACAATATTGGAAAACTGGTGCGTGTTGATTATGATCAGAAGAAAAAAGACGGTTATCTGGTTGCGATTCCATGTCAGGAATATACTATCAATGGGGAAACTTATACGGCAATTGGAAGCGTGTATGATCATTCGAAACTGGATTCCATGTTAAAACTGAAAGGTTATGACGGGAAAGCATATTTGTTCATTCTGGATAATGACGGAAATATTACGTATACGAACCAGAGTGGTGATAAATACCTGCGTAATTATTCCCTGTTAAAACATTTAAAAGGAGAACAGGCTATTACAGAAGAAGAGGCTGATTTGTTCAAAAAGAAGTTTAATAACAGAGAATCCGGAGTTGCACTTTTGGGAAAACAGAACCCCTATTATCTGGGGTATTGCCCGATAGAAAGCAACAACACCATTTTGGTATGTATTGTGGAAAGGGGAGTTGTTGACAATGTGCTGAGGGATTACCAGAAAACGGTGTTGTTTACAACAATACTCATGGCAGGTTATATATTTTTACTTTTTGCCGGATTATTCTACAGTATTTCCAGACTTAGTCTTGCAGATCAAAAAGCAGAATATGAAAAAAGAAATAATGAACTTCATTTACAAACAATGAAGGAAATGGAAGTAGTCAATCAAAAACTGAAAAAGGCAAAGAACGTTGCAACAGAGGCTTTGCAGACAGCTGAAAATGCAAATAAGGCGAAAACGGATTTCCTGTCTAATATGTCACATGATATTCGTACACCTATGAATGCAATCATTGGTATCACATCTTTGATCAGACATGATGCAGGTAATAAAGCAAAAGTTATAGAGTATGCAGAAAAAATAGACATTTCATCACAGCACCTGTTAGGAATTATCAATGATGTTCTGGATATGAGCAAGATTGAGGCAGGAAAAACAGTCTTCAAGTATTCTGACTTTTCTATTCTGGATCTTGTACAGGAACTTGACACTATATTTCATACTCAAATATATGAAAAGCAGCAGACCCTTACAATCATAAAAGAAAATATTCAGCATGAGTGGGTGAATGCGGATCAGGTTCACCTGATGCAGATTTTCAGCAACCTGCTTTCCAATGCAGTGAAGTATACCCAGGAAGGTGGGGAAATTCAGTTCTTTGTAGAAGAATGTGAGACAAAGTCATCTGTCTATGCAAAGTACCGTTTCTTAGTTAGCGATAATGGTATGGGAATGTCGGCAGATTTCAAGGATACAATTTTTGATGCGTTTACCCGTGCGGAAAGTTCCCTTACAAATAAAATACAGGGAACCGGACTTGGAATGGCGATTACTAAGAATCTGGTTGAGGCAATGGGAGGTACCATTGATGTGGAGAGTGAACCAGGACAGGGAAGCTGTTTTGAGGTTCTCTTGGATCTGAAAATTGCAGAGGATAGAACGGTTGCTCTGGCGGCACAAGAAGAAACAGATGAGCAGGATGGAAATATTCTGCAGGGAATGAAATTCCTGTGTGCAGAGGATAATGAGTTGAACGCGGAGATCCTGATAGAACTGTTAAAAATTGAAGGTGCGGAATGTACCATTTGTGAAAATGGCGAAGAGATTTTGGAAGCATTTGAACAGTCTGCTCCAGGTGATTATGACATGATTCTGATGGATGTGCAGATGCCTGTTATGAATGGTTATGATGCAACGAAGGCAATCCGCAGAAGCTCCCATGAAGCGGCAAAGAAGATTCCAATTATTGCAATGTCTGCCAATGCGTTCTCGGAGGACGTTCAGCATTCTCTGGCAGCCGGTATGAATGCACATATTTCAAAACCGGTTGAGATGAAGGTGCTGGAAAAGACGATCAGAAGCATAAAATCTGGTGGGGGGGGGGTACCGAACCGCAGGTCACTGAACAGTGACAAATGGATTTGATGCGACAGTGCAATTTTATTAAACCAGAAGGTTGACAAGGAGATTTAATATGATTTCGAGAGCAAAGAAATATGTGGCAGTGTTACTGTTTTTTGTATGCGTGTGTATGCTGTTTTCTCCCCAGACTGCATATGCAGCCGAGGGCAGTTCACAGCATGAAACTGTCAAAGTCGGTTTCTTTGCCATGGATGGTTATCATGTGATGGATGAAGAAGGCAACCGCAGTGGGTATGGCTATGATTTTCTTCGGCTGATGGCCCGTTATTGGGATGTGGATTACGAATATGTCGGATATGATAAGAGCTGGGATGATATGCAGCAGATGCTTGAAGATGGCGAGATTGATATGGTAACATCTGCCCGCAAAACACCGGACAGAGAAGAAAAGTTTGATTTTTCACGTCCAATCGGAACCAATTATGGGATGCTGACCGTCCGCAGTGACAACAGCACGATTGTGGACGGCAATTACAGCACTTACAACGGTATGCGTGTGGCGCTTTTGAACGGAAACACCCGGAATGAAGAGTTTGCGGATTTTGCAGACAACAAAGGATTTACATATGTTCCATCTTATTTTGATACGACCACAGAAATGGATGAAGCCCTTCAGAGCGAAAAAGTTGATGCGATTGTTACCAGTTCTCTGAGAAAAACAAACAATGAGCGAATCGTGGAGAAATTTGGCAGCAGCGATTTCTATGTCATTGTTAAAAAGGGCAATACAGAATTGCTGAATGAGATCAATTATGCGATCGATCAGATGAATGCGGTTGAGGGTGACTGGAAAACGACGCTTTACAATAAAAATTATGAAAGCATCGAAACTAAGAATCTGGAATATACGGAGAAAGAAAAAAGTATTATTTCACAGTATTCCAAGGACAACCCGCTTCATGTTCTGTGTGATCCGACCCGTTATCCATATTCTTATAATGAAAATGGTGAGATGAAGGGTATTATCCCGGATTACTTCCGGAAAATTGCAGACTATGCCGGGATTTCCTATGAGTTTCTTACACCTGTCACCAGAGATGAGTATATTGCTTATCAGAAAAATAAGGAAACCACAGATATGAGCATCGATGCACGCCTGGAAACAGATAACTATGCTGAGACGAAAAAATGGGGGATTACTGCACCTTTCATTACGATGCAGCTGGCAAGGGTGACACGGCGTGACTTTGATGGGAAAATTAATGTTGTTACTACTGTTGACCAGACAGTATCAAATTCAATTGAAGATGCAATGGCACCCGGTGCAGAAAAACTGATGTGCAGTACCCGACAGGAAATGATGGAAGCTGTCCGTAAGGGTAAAGCAGATGCTGCCTCGTCTACTATTACATGGCACAGGCGTTTGTGAACAGTGACACTACAGGCACCATGACATATACTCTGCTGGAACAGCCTACATTCACCTACCGCATGGTAATTTCATCAACTGAGAACCATGCGCTGGCTGGTATTCTGACGAAAGCAATGTATGCCATGCCCCAAAATCTTGTTGAAGATCTTGCAGCACAGTATACCACATACAAAGCAACAGAGCTGACATTTGTTGACTGGATCCGTCTGCATCCTGTTGTTACTGTTTTGGCTCTTCTTATTTTTGGAGGGCTGCTGACTACTATGGCTGTGATAATGGTGCGTCTCAGTGCAAGAAAAAAAGCTCAGAAGACGGCTCAGGAGAAAGCTGAGGAAATGGCGGAATTGGCAGAGCATGCACAGGCTGCAACCAAGGCAAAAACAGCATTTCTGTCACATATGTCCCATGATATGAGGACACCGATGAATGCAATCATAGGATTTACCGGTATTGCAATGAAAAACAATCCGTCAGACGAGGTGAAAAATTGTCTGGAAAAGATTGACGAAAGCTCAGAGCATTTACTGTCGCTGCTCAATGATGTATTAGATCTGACCCGCATCGAAAGTGGAAAAGTGAAATACAATCCGGTACCGGCGGATGTGAAAAACATTACAGATTCTGCATTGGATATTACAAAAGGCTTTCTTACGAACAGGGATATCAACTTTAAGATTCAGCGTGAAGGAGCAAAGATTCCAAATGTACTTGCGGATCCTGCACGCCTGCGTGATGTGCTGGTCAATATTCTGAGCAATGCCGTAAAATACACTCCGGATGGAGGGACGATTACATTTGAAGCCCGGTGTCTGGAAAAGGGCGGGGATGGATATATAAATATGCGTTACCGTATTTCGGATACTGGTATTGGCATGAGTGAGGAATTTACAAAAGAAGTTTTTGAGGAATTTGCACAGGAAGATTCCGATGTGAGAACGCAGTACCATGGAGTTGGACTGGGGATGGCTATCGTAAAGAAGTATGTAGATATGATGGGTGGAACCATTTCCGTGCAGAGTAAAAAGCATGAGGGAACCACATTTACTGTGGATATTCCTTTGGAAATTACAGATAAGGAATGTAGTAAGTCAGACACAGGTATTTCTGAAAAGGTGAATCTTACAGGTGTGAATGTCCTTCTTGCAGAGGATAATGAACTGAATGCAGAGATTGCTGCCGTGCAGTTGGAAGAGTTCGGGATGAATGTAGAAAGAGTTGTGGATGGAAAGAATGCTGTTGAGATTTTCAGAAATCATCCGGAAGGCACATTTGATGTAATCCTGATGGATATCATGATGCCTGAAATGAATGGTTATGAAGCAGCAAAAGCAATCAGGGCAATGAATGACAGACCGGATGGAAAAAACATTCCTATTATAGCAATGACAGCTAATTCATTTGCAGAAGATGTTCAGGCATCACTGGATGCAGGAATGAACGCACATTTGTCAAAGCCGATTGTGATTGATGAAGTTATAAAAACGATTTTAAGGTATGTATATAATTGATTCGCAGAGGTTCATGAATTAGTGGAATACAATTGACAGGAGGACTAAAATATGACAATGCAAGAGTGTTACGAAGCTATTGGAGGAAACTATGAAGCTGTCTTGGGACGCCTTCACAGCGAAGCACTGATTCGGAGATTTGCATTAAAGTTCCTTGAAGATCAGAGTTATATACAGTTAAAACAGGCATTGGAAAATAAAAATTATGAAGATGCTTTTCGCGGTGCACACACACTGAAAGGGGTGTGTCAGAATCTTTCTTTTGACCGTCTGTATGAGGTTAGTCATGAGTTGACAGAACTTTTGAGAGATAGAACCGGAGAGCAGCCGGGGATACCGGAAGCAATGGAAAAAGTAACAGAAGTATATGAGATGACAATTGAAGAAATAAAGAAGGGGCTGTAGTATTAAGTAATGCGACATGACTTTCTGCCTTGAATCAAGTGCTTGGAACATCATAAAAATGAGTGGATAAAGGAAACAAAATGTCGATTCACCAATAATTGGCCAAAGCGAACGTGGGAAAACTCCACCGCTCCCAGCGCATGACCGATTCGCTTCGGTGCTTCCGGCTCTGCTTCCATCTCCGGCTCATCCAGCAGCTCATATACCCGCTCCATGGAGGCCAGCGCCGATTGCAGAGAGTTTGTCATATAGGAAAGCTCTGTGATCGGTTCGCTGGACATGTTCATGTACTGGAAAAAGGCCTGGAACGTGCCGGGGGTCAGGCTGCCTTTTATAAGCATCCCACCGCCGAGGATCGCAATCCATGTGTCTGCCCTCCACGGCAATGTTGATCTTGTCGGCGGTGATGGTAGGGATCAGCAAAGCGCCTGCCGCATTCGCCAGCGTGACAAGTAGGATGAATACACACTTGCCGCGATAGGGGTTGAGAAATAGCAACAGATTTTTGAAAGATGAATCACGCTTTCCACAGACTATGGAGGTTGCAATAAGCGTAGACCGCTTCGACTTCATCGCCCTCGCAGAGAGCGAAGCAGACCTCCGGCTTTTCGCCGGGATGCAGTTCCTTGCGCTGATTGCCTTGCTTGGTCTGGAGAGATACCCATTCGATGTAGTGCTCCGGCAGCATAGGATGCTCCAAGGAGCCGACCTTGACATGGACGATGCCGTTTTCTACCGTCCAGACGGGAACATGCTTCTCCACGGCGGCGTCGGTGGTGCCGGGAACGATCTCGCTCATCGGCTCGCCGCAGCAGATGACGGGAACGCCCGTGTCCTTGACCTTGGCAATGATGTTACCGCAATGCTTGCAAATGTAAAACTTCTGCTCCATGATGATTCTCCTTTTCTTTCTTTAATAATTTTCCGCGTGGATCTCAAAATAGCTCTGGGGATGATTGCAGGCAGGGCAGACTTCCGGCGCTTTCTCACCGATCACAATGTGGCCGCAGTTGCGGCACTCCCATACCTTGACCTCACTCTTTGCAAAGACCTCCGCCATCTCCACATTGTGCAGCAGGGCACGGTAGCGCTCCTCATGGTGCTTTTCAATAGCGGCAACCAGACGGAAGCGCTGCGCCAGTTCATGAAAGCCTTCTTCATCGGCGGTTTTGGCAAAGCCGTCGTACATATCCGTCCACTCGTAGTTCTCGCCCTCAGCGGCAGAGAGAAGATTTTCAGAGGTATCGCCAATGCCGTTCAGTTCTTTGAACCACAGCTTAGCATGTTCCTTTTCGTTGTCAGCGGTTTTAAGGAACAACGCCGCGATCTGCTCATAGCCTTCCTTCTTGGCCTTGGATGCAAAATAGGTGTACTTGTTGCGTGCCTCGGACTCACCGGCAAAGGCAGCCATCAGATTTTTTTCGGTTTGAGTACCTGCGTATTTCGTTTCTTTCATGATCGATTCTCCTTTCGGTTTTCTGCTTTCATTATATTAGAATTATGATTTCACTCTGTGACAAAGTCACATCTATTTCAAACGATTTAGTCTGTTCTTATCCCGCAACGTGATCGCGCCTCGTCTTAGTTCTACGAGCCCGTCCTCCGAGAAGCTTTTGAGCATCCGCGCCACCGCCTCCCGCGCCGAGCTGATGTGCTGGGCGATCTGCTCATGGGTCATGCGTATCGTGTCGGAGTCAGTACGTTCCGCTTCGGCAAGGAGAAACTCTGCCAGCCGCCGATCCAATCCCTTGAACATGATCTGCTGCATCGCCCACATCACATCAGAAAAGCGTTTCCATTTCGTGTTCGGTCAAGGATGACCAGAACGGAAGCTGTGTCAGTGTTCGTTCCATATCAATGGCAGCTATGCTTGCCGCAGCCGTGGTTACCGCAGGTGTGACCTTTCTCGCCGTGCTCATGGTCATGGTGATCACAATGAACATTGGGGTCATAGCCCAGATTTCCGCTGAGCAATGCGCTCACCGCTGCATCAGCGTCCCCGCTGACACCGCCGTAGAGCTTGATGCCCGCTTCGGCCAGAGCTGCCTGGGCACCGCCGCCGATGCCCCCGCAAATCAAAGTGTCCACGCCGTTCTGCATCAGGAAGCCTGCCAGTGCGCCGTGACCGCTGCCGTTGGTATCAACAACTTCCGCATGAGTGATTTTGCCGTCTGTAGCTTCATAAAGCTTGAACTGTTCGGTATGGCCGAAATGCTGAAAAATTTGACCGTTTTCATAGGTAACTGCAATTTTCATAATGGAATCTCCTTTGCATTTTTTGTTGGATTTTTCTGTGTTGGCTCTCTGCATCCGGCACCAACGGCCGCAGTGGGCTGCCTCCTGCCCTCCGCAGATGCGGTAGTTTCCTCCGGTGATGTGCAGCGGTTTTCCGTGGACAAGACACGCTGCGATCTTGCGCCGTGCGACTTCGTAAATCTCCTGCACGGTAGAGCGTGAAATGTCCATTTGCACGGCACACTGTTCGTGGGTTTGCTGCTCCAAGTCAACCAGACGAATGACCTCGTATTCGTCCAGCGTCAGCAGGATCGGCTCGGTATTCTCGCACCCATTGGGGCAGAAGGTATCAACTTGTGGTGCGCCACAAATCCGACGGCACCGTGACGGTCTTGGCATGGACGCGTTCCTCCTTTTGTTTTCGGTATATACCGATTATAACACCTCGCACAGAAAAATCAATACAGATTTTTTAAAAGCCGCTGTAATGCTTATCAGAATCTCAAATATAAATATGGAAATCGACATTTTTGGTGCAGAGGATATTCAAATCTCCAAGCTGTGTGTCGGATGCATGAGTTTCGGCAAGGCATTGACCAGAATCCCGCGGATGGCAGCCGGAAATGCAGCGCCGTCCCAATCAGCGGCTTTTCTGTTTCCGGTATTCCGTTGGGGTTAATTGGTAGCGTTTTTTGAATAATCTGCAAAAATAGTCAACGTTATGAAAACCTGTCTCAGAAGAAATGAGACTGACTTTTTTCTCGGTTTTTGAAAGCAACTGACCGGCCTGTTTTAAACGGTAGTTAATGAGATAGTTAACCGGCGTTATATGTAAATATTTCCGAAACAGATTCAAAGCGGTACTTTTACTGACCATTGCCTGTTCTGCAATGTCATCCAATGAGATACTCCGTGAGTAATTTAGATGGATAAATTGCAGCATGAGCTGTAACCGGGCTTGAGAAGCGGTTGAATGATCCTTGTGTTCTTCCTGATATGAAATGTCTGTGTTTTCAAATATTTCCAGCCAGAGATTCTGAAGGAGAGAACTGGTAAGGAGTTCTTTGGATAAAACGGAATCCTGTGCAGAAATAATTTGCCGCATGATAGATAAAACCTTTGCTTGCCAGCATACTTTTTTATGAAATACGAGAAATGGCAATGAGGAAGAAATGATCGGCAGAATATATTTCTGATAAATCAGGCTGTCGCAAGGGGCAATAAAAGAAGGCATAAATACAAAATTGGGAATGAGGGCTTTTGAGGGAGAATAAAGGCGATGGAGTACCTTTGTATTAATGAATATGCCATTTCCTTCGGTTAAATGAAATTGGTCTTCTCCAATCCACAAAGTAACGGTTCCGGATTCAATATAAATAAACTCCAATTCAGTATGCCAGTGCCATTCGATACAGTTGAAATCAAAAACGGACAGATCTTCATAGTAAAACTGGAAAGGATAGAGAGTGCTTCCGTGCTGAGCTGTCTCCATCAAATCTTCACCTGTAATGATTTTGGTATAGGTTGTATTTATATTCATAGAAACCCCACTCTTTGAAACATACTTTACGATATTATACAATAAATTTCGGAAATAAATCAATGAAAATAAAGATGTTATGTTATATAATTCAATAAAAAACGAGGAGTGATGACCATGCCAAATTACCGGAAAACAAAAATAGCCTGTTATATGGGATTTATTACACAGGCAATTGCAGCTAATTTTGCCCCATTGTTATTTTTGAAATTTCATAATGATTATCAGATTGCACTTGGAAAAATCGCGTTGATTTCTACCTGCTTTTTCCTTACACAGTTGTTGGTAGACCTGTTTTGTGCAAAGTTTGTGGACAAAATAGGGTATCGCATCTGTATTGTTACTTCTGAGGTATGTTCCGCAGCAGGATTGGTTGGTCTGGCTTTTTTGCCGGAGCTTTTGCCGGAACCGCTTGTTGGAATTATCCTGAGTGTGATTGTATATGCAGTCGGAAGTGGTCTGATTGAAGTGCTTTGCAGCCCGATCGTGGAGGCGTGTCCATTTGATAACAAAGAGGCAACGATGAGTCTGCTTCACTCTTTTTATTGTTGGGGAGCAGTGGGAACGATTGTGATCTCTACACTGTTTTTTGCGGTGTTTGGCATGGACAGCTGGAAATGGCTGGCTGTCTTATGGGCGCTTGTTCCGGCCATAAATATCTATAATTTTGCAACCTGTCCGATCGAGCATTTGGTAGATGAGGGGGAAGGAATGGGAATAAAAGAACTGTTTCGAAAACCTCTTTTCTGGCTTTCCATATGCTTGATGATTTGCTCCGGTGCATCAGAACTGGCTATGGCACAATGGGCATCTGCTTATGCGGAGCTGCTCTGGGGCTGTCAAAGACAGTTGGTGACCTGGCCGGTCCCTGCATGTTTGCTGTTACAATGGGGATCAGTCGTATAATTTTCGGAAAATATGGTGATAAAATGGATCTGATGAAATTTATGATCGGATCTGGAATTTTATGTGTGATATGCTACCTGCTTGTTTCTGTATCGTTGAATCCGATATCAGGTTTGATTGGATGTATTATCTGTGGCTTTTCTGTTGGGATTATGTGGCCCGGCACAATCAGTATTTCATCAGAAAGATTTCCGGCAGGTGGAACGGCTATGTTTGCTTTGCTTGCTATGGCGGGGGACCTGGGTGGAAGCATAGGTCCGGGGATTGTTGGACGTGTTACACAAAGTGCAGGAGACAATATTCGTGCAGGTATGGGAGTTGGGCTATTGTTCCCGGTTATTTTATTAATCGTGCTTTTTATTTTTGCAAGGCAAAAAAATAATAAATGAAAGCTTTTTTACAATCAATTCAAAGCCAAGAAGTATAAAGCCAAAGCTCATGAAAAGTCAGTACAAAAGGTAGTAAGAAAATGGAATGACCAAAGGCAAGCGGGAAGTGCCAGAAGATGATGCCCTTGACTTTTCTCCAAAAAAGTTTTACTATCAAACTACTGTTAGATAGTATTAAAAACTAGATATCGGGGTAATGTAAAAAAGAAGTGGTTTGAAAGTTGAAGAAAGGCAGGGGCGATCAGGACATGAATAAGAAAGCATGGAAAGCGGGTGCGGTATCGGCACTGGCAGTTGGAGCGGGGCTGGCGGCAGCGGCGTCGAAGCGGAAAAAGGCAGGAAAAGTGGTTAAGTCGGCTTCGGATTACCGGAATACGGAACGCGGCAGCCAGGAGAAAAACAGCAAGGGAATTTATTATTCGAAGGGAAATTATGAGGCATTTGCGCGCCCGGAGAAACCGGCGGGAATCGAGGGCAAATCGGCTTATATCGTCGGAAGTGGATTGGCTTCTCTGGCGGCGGCGTGTTTTCTTGTGAGAGACGCACAGATGCCGGGAGAAAATATCCATATTCTGGAGGCGATGGAGGTAGCAGGCGGTGCATGTGACGGTATTCAGGATCCGACCCGTGGATATGTGATGCGCGGCGGCCGCGAGATGGAGGATCATTTTGAGTGCTTGTGGGATCTGTTCCGCAGCATCCCGTCCCTGGAGGTGCCGGGGGCATCAGTTCTCGATGAATATTACTGGCTGAATAAACATGATCCGAACTACTCGCTCTGCCGTGCGACGGTCAACCGAGGCGAGGATGCACACACGGACGGCAAATTCCGCTTGAGCCAGAAAGGCAGCATGGAGATCATGAAGCTGTTCTTCACGAAGGATGAGGATCTGTATGACAAATCCATTGAGGATGTGTTTGATAATGAGGTGTTTGATTCGGATTTCTGGCTGTACTGGAGAACAATGTTTGCGTTTGAAAATTGGCACAGTGCATTAGAGATGAAACGCTATTTTCAGCGTTTTATCCACCACATTGGCGGACTTCCGGATTTCTCGGCACTTAAATTTACGCGTTACAACCAGTATGAGTCGCTGATTCTGCCGATGCAGAAATATCTGGAGACGGCAGGCGTCCAGATCCAGTTTGGCACCGAGGTTACGAATGTGCGGTTTGACATCCAGGGTGAGAAAAAGGTTGCGAAGGCGATCGAGTACGTGAAGGGCGGCGAGAAGAAGGAAATCGCGTTGACTGAGGATGATTTTGTCTTTATTACGAACGGAAGCTGTACTGAGGGAACGATCTACGGCGACCAGAATCAGGCACCGGTAGAAGGTGCGGAAGTGCGTACCAGCGGCTGCTGGAGTCTGTGGCGTCAGATTGCTGCGCAGGATCCGGCATTTGGACATCCGGAGAAATTCTGCTCGGATATCCAGAAGACGAACTGGGAGTCTGCGACGGTCACGACTTCGGATGAGACAATCATTTCCCAGATCCGCAAGATTTGCCGCAGGGATCCGAGAAGTGGACGCGTCGTAACAGGCGGTATCGTGAGCTGCCGTGATTCAAGCTGGCTGCTCAGCTGGACGATCAACCGTCAGGGACAGTTCAAAGCGCAGGATAAGGACGAGATCTGCGTCTGGGTATACAGTTTATTTACGGATGTACCGGGCGATTATGTGAAGAAGCCGATGCGCGCCTGCACGGGCAAGGAGATCACCGAAGAATGGCTGTACCATCTCGGAATCCCGGAGGATCAGATCGAGGAACTGGCTGAGAACCATGCGAACTGTACGCCGACGATGATGCCGTATATTACAGCATTCTTTATGCCGCGGCGTGCCGGAGACCGCCCGGACGTTATCCCGGATGGATGTGTCAATGCGGCATTTCTGGGGCAGTTTGCGGAGACCCCGCGTGATACTATTTTCACGACCGAGTATTCCGTCCGCACCGCGATGGAAGCGGTGTATGGCTTGTGCGGCGTAGACCGCGGCGTACCGGAGGTATGGGGAAGTGTCTACGATATCCGCGAGCTTCTGGACAGCACGGTCAAGCTGATGGATGGCAGATCGCCGCTGGAAATGAAGCTGCCGATGCCGCTTGAAGCACTCAAAAAGCCGGTTCTCCGGAAGATTGACAAGACGGTGGTTGGAAAGCTGCTGCGCGATCACGGCGTGCTGAAAGACTGGATGGTGTAAGAGACTGAGGAACGCAGGTGTTACTGGACACGTATGCATGAACAGTAACACGCAGGTAAATATGGCTGCGTTAGATAAAGGAAGACAGGCTGTCACAAACAGAAGGCCCCGGACGGAAATCGTTCGTTTGGCATTCGTGTGGCAGCCTTTTTTTGTGTAACAGGAAATTGTCGTGAGGCACATTCTTTTTCACTTGCCCGTTTTTCTCTGACATGATACAATAAAGATTGGCGTAAATGTAGAAAATTTGAGAAGAAAACGATTTTGAAAAGGATCGTTTGATAGATGTGAGGGAAAATAGATGGATTATTTACTTTGTATCCCGGCGCGGGAGACAAATACGAGAGAGAATTGTGAGAAAATACATAATGTTCTGGCGCGCATGTCCGATACCTACAAACTGCGGATTGTACCGGAACCGGTTAAGAATAAGCAGTTTCCATGTCCACCGTATTACAAGAAATACCGGATCTACAAGCCGGTAAAGGAACGCGATACGAACGGAGAGGCATATCTGGAAAAAGAAGAGGAAGAGATGCTCTTGAGTTCCTGCAAGACGGAGGAAGAGCAGGAACTGATGAAAAGCTGTATCTATGCGTACCAGTATTCGGCGGCGATCGTACTTAAAAGCTTCCGGGAGAAGGAAAAGAAAAATAAGATGCAGGTTCGACCTCTTTCGGAGCGGACACAGGCGCCAAGAGGCGTAAGTGGTCCGAATAGGGGAACACGTCTGGAAACACCGGAAAAAGCCGAAAAGCCGGAACAGGAGCGCAGCGCACAAGAACGTCCGTCTGGCAGTGACAGACCGGAACGATCGGAGAGAAGCTATCGGAACCGTACAGCGGATCGTGCTGCTGAGGGGAATACTGAGCGCACGCAGGGCAGAGAAAGAGCTTGCTCAGAGAGAGAGAGGGCAGCGCGTGTTTCGGGAGCCGAGAGAGCAGCGGACAGACGTAGCGGAAACCGCGCGGTGCCGGAAAATGAGAAACGGGAAGACCGCCCGGCTTCTGGAAGACGGGAGCGGTTTGAGCGCCGTCCACCGCGCAGAGGAGAACGACCAGAAGTGGAGAAAAATGAGGTCGTGAGAGATCCGGCGCAGGGCGAAATTCCGTTCCGCGCTTACATGGAGACAGGCAGCCTCCCGGCGTTCCGGGATACGGCAGCAACGGTGCCTGTACAGCCGATACAGCGGAAGAAAGAAGGTTATATGCCGATGGAGCGCAAACCGGCCGCGCAGACGCAGGAGCCGGAACCACAGGTGTAAGGTATGTGACCGAAACAGAACGATAAAATTAAATCATAGAATTTATAGAATGGCATCGAAACAATAAGAGTTCCGATGCCATTTGAGCATCAAACAGGACTATGCTTTCCATTTCTTTATTCCAACCATTCAGTTCTAATCCCCCCTATTTTCCGCATATGAATAAATGCAGTCTGTGAAAAGTACAGAACAGGGACAGAAAAAGGGGGAAATGCGCATGTATGAGAACCGGACGGTGGAAGAGGTGTGCAGGGAGTTTTCGGTCGATTTGCGGACAGGCTTATCGGCAGCGGAAGTGGAGGTGCGGCAGCGCCATTATGGGGAAAATGAGCTGCGGGAAGCACCACCGCGGAGTCTGATTGTGCGCATCGGGGCACAGCTTTGCGACTCCCTGATTTTTGTGTTGTTTGCGGCAGCCGGGATCTCCCTGCTTTTGGGCGAGTACGGCGATGCGGGGGTAATTCTGGCGGTTGTCGTATTAAATGCCACGGTGGGCGTGATTCAGGAGGGGAAGGCGGAGAAAGCGCTCGAATCCTTAAAACGGATGACGCAGCTGGAGGCGGTTGTGATCCGGGAAGGAAAAGAGCGGGAGATTGCCGCGCGGGAGCTGGTGCCGGGGGATCTGGTCGTGCTCGATGCCGGGCGGCAGGTTCCAGCCGACCTGCGTCTTACCGAGACAGCTGAAATGCGGGCAGAAGAATCAGCGCTGACCGGCGAATCGCGGGCGGTTGAGAAAAACAGCCATTTTTTAGCCGCCGGTGCGCTTCCGGTGGCAGAGCGTAAAAATGAGACATTTATGACTTCTTACGTGACGGCAGGGCGGGGAAAGGGAATTGTCATCGCCACCGGCATGAATACGGAGGTAGGGCGGATTGCTTCTCTGATCCGCGAGGCGCCGGAGGAGGAGACACCGTTGCAAAAAAGGCTGTCGGATCTGGGGAAACTATTGAGTATTCTTACGATCGGGCTGTGCGTTTTATTATTTGCCCTCGCCGTCTGGCAGAAGCGCGACGTGATGGAAATGCTGCTCACTGCGATTTCCCTGGCGGTAGCTGCCGTGCCGGAGGGGCTTCCGACGACGGTGACGATTGTGCTGGCGCTGGGAGTGACGAAAATGGCGCGGGCTGGCACGATCGTGCGCCGTCTTCCGTCCGTGGAAACACTGGGGGCAGTCAGCGTGGTCTGCTCAGATAAAACGGGGACGCTGACGAAAAATGAGATGACGGTGACGACATGTTATGTAAATCGACAGGAGTATACGGAACAGGAATTGGCGCGCTCTAAGGAAAGAGAAGTGGGAAAACGGCTTCTGGAGGTATTTGCGCTGTGCAGCGATGCCGGGGAGACGGTGGGGGATGCCACCGAGCGGGCGCTGTACGGATTTTGTGAAAATTGTGGTGTTTCTCCGGAGCATCTGCGTCGGAGATATCCGCGGAAAGGGGAGATTCCCTTTGATTCGGATCGGAAGAGAATGACGACGGTGCATGAGCAGGGAGAAAACTGGATTTCTTGTGTAAAAGGGGCGCCGGATGTGATTCTTAAAAGGTGTCGTTATGAGATGGAAGAGGACAAAATTGTGCCGCTGACCAGGGAGAGGCGGACAGAGATTGAGGCGGAGATCACGCGTATGTCCGCGCGTGCCCTGCGAGTACTCGCGGGGGCGTATAGGGAGCTTCAAACAGGAAAAATGCCGGATGGAAAGTGGGAGAAACAGGTGGGACAGCTGGAGCAGAACCTGGTATTTCTGGGTCTGGCAGGCATGATGGATCCGCCGAGGGAGGCAGCAGCCGGGGCAGTTGAGGCATTTCGCAGGGCATCTGTGCGGACGGTCATGATCACTGGAGATCATGCAGACACGGCGCTTGCGATCGCCAGGCAGCTGGGGATTGCCAAACGGCGGGAAGAATGCATGACGGGGGCGCAGCTGGAAACGCTGGATGAGGGAGCTCTGGAGGAACGAATCGGTTCTGTATCAGTCTTTGCACGGGTGTCGCCGGAACATAAAGTCCGGATTGTGCGGGCTTTAAAACGCGCCGGGTGCGTGACGGCGATGACCGGGGACGGCGTAAATGATGCGCCGGCGCTTAAATCAGCGATATCGGGATCGCGATGGGAAAAGGCGGAACCGATGTGGCGCGGCAGGCGGCGGATATGATTTTGACGGATGATAATTTTGCGACGATCGAGAGGGCAATTGAGGAAGGGCGCGGCATCTATGAAAATATACGAAAATCTATACTGTTTCTGCTTTCCTCCAATCTGGGGGAGATTTTAACCATGTTTGCCGCCGTTGCTATCGGAATACCGGCGCCGCTGGGAGCCGGGCACATCCTTTGGATCAATCTGATTACGGACTCGCTTCCGGCGCTGGCACTCGGCATGGATGGAAACGACCGGGAGAACTTGATGCGTCAGCCGCCGCGCCGGACGGGCGAGTCGCTGTTTGCCGGAGGCGGGTGGTTCTGCATGGTATTTTACGGGTCTCTGATTGCAGCAGTCACGCTGGGGGCATTTTTCAGCAGACAGGAGCTTTTGCGGGCACAGACGTATGCATTTACCGTTCTGGGGCTGTCGGAGCTCTTTCATGCGGTCGGCATGCGCTCGCTTACGGGCTCGGCATTTTCACGCAGTCTTGGGAAAAATCCGCTGATGCTTGCGGCAGTCCTTGTGGGGATTCTGATGCAGGTTGCGGTGACGGAGATTCCTTTTTTGATGAAACTCCTTCACACGGTGCGGCTGCGCCCGGCAGAGTGGCTGGCGCTTCTCCTGTTATCCGCCACGCCGCTGTTAGTGCATGAACTTCTAGCATTTCTTTTTCGGAAACGGCATTGATATAGCGAAAATGCAGTTTACAGATAGGCATTTTTGAAGCCACGGAAAAATCCGTTACTGGGCATGTGTGCGTGAACAGTAACACGCGGTAGGAGATTGGGCAGATTTCGAAAACAGGCTTGTTCTTTTGGACAAAAAAACTTATAATAAAATGGAGTCCAAGCTGATTTTGTCAGAAAAGTATAAAAAGTTGCTGTCCGCAGACTGGCATTATTGAAGCCTGAGGTGCCGCATGAAATTAGAATGGCAGCAATCATAGATACATAGGAAGATGAGGGAAGAGATGAGGGAGAAACAGACGAGAGAGGACGCCTCCGGCGTTCGAAAGAAACCGGCAGCTTCATCCGCACGATCTTCGGGCAGGCGGGGCACCGCAAAGAAAAGCGGGAAAATCGATGTCGGCAAGCGAAAGAAAGCGGGCAAAAATAACAGCTGGAGCGGTGGGCGGATCGTGTTCCATGCGATGGCAAGGATCTTTGGAACCATGTTCAAGACGCTTCTGGTGTGTCTGGTACTGCTGGTGATTGGCGGTGCCGGATTTGGAGCATATAAGCTGATTCCGCTCTATGAGGACTATAAAAGCCAGATAGAGGGAGTGGTGGAAAACAGTACGCTGGATACATTCCGTTTGCAGGAGGCAAGTTATATTTATGATTCCAACGGTAATGTGCTGGCGAAGCTGACGGGAGACGAGGATTCCAGTTATTTGAAGTATGACCAGATACCGCAGAATGCAGTCAACGCATTTGTGGCGATCGAGGATCGGACGTTCTGGGAAAATCCAGGCATTGATATAAAAGGTATTTTCCGTGTCGCAGTCAATTACTTTTTGACTGAGGGAGCAGAAAAGCACGGCGCGAGTACGATCACCCAGCAGTTAGCGAGAAACCGTTTTCTGACCCGCGAGGTGTCGATGGAGCGGAAGATCAAGGAGATGCTGATTTCCTTAGATCTGACGAAGAAATACACCAAAGAGCAGATTATGGAGTTCTATATCAATGATATCAGCTTCGCGAACACGTACTACGGGCTTCAGGCGGCTGCAAGAGGTTATTTTGGCAAGGATGCGGATGAACTGTCCTTGAGCCAGACGGCATATTTGTGTGCGATTCCGAACTCGCCGACGTATTACAACCCGTACCGTCATCCGGAAAATGCGCTGACACGCCGCGATAAGATTCTGGAAGATATGCTGAGTATGGGATTTATTACGGAGAAAGCGTGCAAAGAGGCAAAGGCGGAGGAGATCACGGTCAACCGCCAGAGAGTGCCGCTGCACAACTATGAGACGACGTATGCGATCGACTGTGCGATTCGCTATCTGATGCGCCGTGACGGCTTTGAATTCCAGTATGGATTCCGCAGCGACGAGGCTTACAAAGAGTACAATGCCAATTACAACGAGGTGTACAACCAGGAGCGCGATGCGCTCTACACGGGCGGCTATAACCTTTATACCTCGTTGGATCCGGACAAGCAGACGATCCTGCAGGATGCATTAGATGGAGTTTTGTCCTTTGATGGCAATACATCCGAAAACGGCGTTTACAAGCTGCAAGGCGCGTCCACCGTTATTGACAACAAGACGAACCGCGTCGTGGCGATTGTGGGTGGACGTAGTCAGGAGACGGATACCTACACATTAAACCGTGCGTTCCAGAGCCCGAGACAGCCGGGAAGTTCTATCAAACCGTTGATCGTGTATACACCGGCACTGGAAAATGGTTACACATCGGAAACAAAGATTCCGAATATCGATATTGACGCGGCGAAGCAGAAGGGCGTGGATGTGAAGTCCCTTTCCGGCGAGAGGCTGGAGCTTCGAAATGCGGTCGAGCGAAGTAAAAATGGTGTGGCATGGTATATCTATGATGATATCACACCGGATGTCGGCATGGCATATTTAACCCAGATGCGCTTCGCGAGCGTGCAGGCGGCGGACTATTATCCGGCGACCTCCCTGGGCGGCTTTACCACCGGTATGACGACCGAGGAGATGGCGGGCGCTTATGCAGCGCTGTCAGACCGGGGACAGTACCGCGAACCGACCTGTATTATCAAGATGATCAATAACCAGGGCGAAGATATTTTTGAAGATTATGAATCGGTTCAGGTTTACCAGGAGAGCAGCGCCGTGATGATGACCGATATTTTAAAGGGAGTTGTCACAAAAGGTACGGCGGCATCGATGGGGTGGAGCGGCAATATAGAGGCGGCCGGAAAGACCGGTACGACCAACGGCAGCCGTGACGGCTGGTTCTGCGGCATGACGCCATATTATACGATGACGGTCTGGGTTGGCTACGACCAGCAGAAGACACTTTCCAGCCTGTACGGCGGCACGTATCCGGCGAAGATCTGGAAAAATGCGATGGAAAAGATGGTAGAGGGGCTTCCGGCGGCGTCCTTTGATACCCCGGAGACGGACAATGGACGCGGAGAAGGAACCTATCTGGCAGGTCATCCGGATGCATTTGAAATCACAACCAGCGGATATACCGCGGCGAATTTCAGAAGGGATCATTTGCTCTCGGATGAGGCGGCGAAGCTTCTGGAGTCTGCAAAGAGCGGCGATTCCGGCCGCAGCAGCAAGGAGTTAAAAGAAGACGCCAGCGCCAAGATCGAGCAGATCAAGAGCGAATCCATCAAAGAGCGGATGCAGCGGATCCACAAGACGGGTACGGCAGGAAAACGGTATTCAGCCCCGGCGGTGGTGCCGGAAACACCTGCCGAGACAGTTGAAGATCCGGCAGAATCTAGCACGACGATCGTGCCGGCAGGACCGGGCAGCGACATCGGACCAGGACACGGTCCGGCGCAGGAACCGGCAGTGGGTCCGGCGGCGGAGATTGGGCAGTAAAGAATTGAAAATGAGAAGAGTCATTTGATGCAGAGACATTAAATGGCTCTTCTTTGTTTTGTAGAAAAGAATTGTTCTATGAAATCTGTTCAAGATTTATGTGGAATCAATGGCGGAAGAATATTTGAATGAGAATAAAATTGACCGATTGTTTATGCAATAAGGGAAATATGGGGGAAAATGGATTGGAAATGTACAATACAATGAAATAAAACATGATAAAAGATCAATACGATTTAAAGTTCGTCAAATAAAATCAGAAAACGACTTGAAAATAAAAAAATAAAGTGCTAATATATCAGTAAGATATCTGAGATATATTAAAGAAAACAAAGTGCATGTACTAATAAAGATTAAAAAAGAAAGGAAGGAAAAAGAGTATGGGCGACAAAATCAGATTTGGTATTATCGGCGGCGGTATGGCAGGTCCGTTAAATGCAGGAGCACTTCGGGATATCCCGGAAGCAGAGGTTGTTGCATTCTGTGACGTGAAAGAGGATGTGGCAAAGGAATTCAGCAAAGAGTACAATATTCCGTCTTATTACACGGATTATAAAGAGATGCTGAAACGAGATGATATCGATGCTGTCTGTGTAGTAACACCTCCATTCCTGCATGAGCAGATGGTTGTGGACTGTGCGAAGGCTGGCAAACACGTAATGTGTGAGAAACCAATTTCTGTCGATTGTAATGCAGCTGACAGGATGATTGCAGCATGTAAAGAAGCGGGCGTTAAATTTGGTGTTATCTTTATGTACCGTTTCATGGATCAGGCTCAGCTGATCAAGAAAGCGCTGGATGAAGGCAAGCTTGGTAAACTTCTTTCGGTTGATTGTTCTGGAAAATGCTTCCGAAGCGATGAATACTATGCTTCCGGTGCATGGAGAGGTACATGGAAAGGTGAGGGCGGCGGTTCCCTGATTAGCCAGACCGTTCATTTTATTGACTTAATGCTTTATTTAGTCGGCGATGTAGAGAGACTGACTGGTAATTATATGACAACCCTGCATCCGGATATTGAAGTAGATGACGTAGCCAACGCAATATTCAAATTTAAGAATGGGGCGTTGGGAAGCCTGGTAAGTAGTAGTGCAGTCCGTCCGGGTTATCCGCGTCACATCGAAATCCATGGTGAAAAAGGTACGATCAAGATTGTGGAAGAAGAGATCGTAGAATGGAAAGTAGAAGGCATGAACGAGGATGATTACCTGACCAAGGTAAAAGTTGACTCTGGTGATACAGCAACGGGTGCTGGCTATGTGGCAACCGAAAATCACAGAAGACAGCTTACTGATTTCATCCATGCGATCAAAGAAGATCGTGAGCCGATGGTAGACGGCGTAGAGGGAAGAAGAACACTTGAATTTATCCGTGCGATTTATCAGTCGAGCGACCTTGGTAAAGAAGTGCATTTCCCGATCCAGGAAGATGAAAAATACGGAAAGAAGACAGCTTGGTAATAAGGAGGTATAGATTATGGAAAAGAAGATGTATACAGAGACGTTGGAAAAGGTTCGCAATGATTATGCGGTTCGCAATATTGATAAATTAGAGGCAGCGATCAAAGCCGGTGATATGGAAAAAGCGCTGGAGCTGCACAAATTAAATGTAGAGAAAAAGACAGGATTTCACCATTTCGCAGTCCGCTGGGTAAATCAGACATTACGCAATTTCAAGAAATGGGCACCGGATGAGGCGATCTTTGAATGTATGGAAGACTATGCATTATGGTGCTATCCGCCATGTCTGCAGGACTGGATGGAGAAATATAAAGCGGGTCAGGCTACATATAAAGATTTCCCAATGGAAGATTTCCTGGAGAACCGTGCAGTATTATGGTCTGCTCTTCATGATAACGGCGATCAGATTTGGGAAGAGGATGAGGAGAAGATTACCTTTACACTTCCGCGTTGTAACAGCGGCGGCTGGCTGGTAACCGAATGTCAAGACAAGGTACAGACTTTAGATAAACCGGATCCAAGAGCTTATAATAAGGAAGGATTCCAGTGCTACTGCCTGAACTGTACAACCATGTGGGAGTTTGGTTGGTACAAATGGTTTGGATGGCCATTATTCATTATGGATGTGCCGACTATCGGCAGTGACGGTAAGTGCGTGATGGTTATGTACAAAGATCCGAAAGATATCCCGGATTCTTACTATGAGAAACGCGGCTTAGAGAGAAAGATCTAATAAAAAACCGGCGGCAGTTTCACCGGCTGCCGCCTTTGTAAAAACTATCCAGGAAAGGGGGATACATTATGAAAGAAAAGGGGAACCCACTTCTCCAGATAATTCGAAATGTAAATGATGCGGTAGTAGTTGTTCTTTTCCTTGCGATGACAATTACAGTTATTATTCAGGTTTTTTTTCGTTTTGTAATACAGAGTCCTCTTAGATGGACCGAAGAATTAGCGAGATATCTGATGATATGGCTGGTATTGATGGCATCGGCGATTGCGATGAGAAATCGTTCTCACCTTCAGGTAGATGTTCTGACATCTGCACTTCCGCAAAAGCCGAAACGCATTTTGACCGCGATTGTAGATCTTTTAACGATTGTTTTCTTATGTATTATGACATATTTCGGGTTCAAAGTAGTACAGTCTACGACGGCTCAGACGTCTCCGGCGATGCAGATTCCGATGGCTTTGATTTACGCGGCATTCCCAACCGGTGGAGTTTTGATGATTATGGAACAGCTCCTTACCTTTATCGAACGCTTAAAAAACAAGAATGCACCGGAAGAACCGAGAGAATTTATAGATTAGTAAAGGAGGCTGCGATATGTTAGGATTTTTATTTATCTGTATTTTGTGTCTGTTTCTAATCGGAGCCCCTATTTTTGTTGCACTCGGAATGGGAACGACACTTTCGATTATGCTTGAGGGAAATTTCCCATTGGTTCTGGTACCGCAGAGAATGTTTGCGGGTCTTGACAGCTGGCCGATCATGGCGATTCCGATGTTCATGCTGGCAGGAAATCTGATGGATCAGGGCGGTATGTCCAAACGGATTGTAGATTTTGCAAGTGCGTCGATCGGCTTTGTAAAAGGAAGTCTGGCGATGGTAGCCGTACTGGCATCCATGATTTTCGCGGCAATTTCCGGTTCAGCAACGGCTGGAACAGCAGCAATCGGTTCGATCATGACGCCTGCATTTAAAGAAAAAGGCTATAACATGAGTTTCGTAACGGTTCTGCTCTCAGCAGCAGGAAGTATCGGACCGATTATTCCGCCAAGTATCTTAATGGTTCTGATTGGATATTCCACAGGTGCATCTGTTGGTCAGTTATTCCTCGGAGGCGCTATTCCTGGAGTTATGATTGGTGTGGCACTGATGGTCTACTCCTATATTCACGCTTCCAGGGGCGGAGATGCATATATCCAGACAACCAAGTTTGATCCGAAAGAAGTACGGAGAACGATGTTTTCTGCACTTCCTGGTTTAGGACTTCCGATTATCATTATCGGTGGTATCATCAGCGGTATCTTTTCTGCAACTGAAGCAGCGGCTGTGGCGGTTGTCTATGGCTTCCTGGTAGGTATGTTTATTTACAAAGAAATTACATTGAAAGATTTACCTGGTATTTTTGTTAAGTCCGCGCAGACAGCGGCTGGCATCATGATTATCACAGGCTGCGCTTATATCTTTGCATGGTTTATCACAGCAAAACAGCTGCCGCAGCTCTTAATCCAGGTTATGAATACATTCATCACAAGTAAGACTGCATTCCTTATTTTCTTAAATATTGCGCTGTTCTTAGTTGGAATGTTTATGGAAAGTTTCTCTGCAATTATCGTTTTAATGCCGATCTTATTCCCGGTAGCAACCGCTTATGGAATCGACCCGATTCACTTTGGTGTTATTGTCTGCATCAACCTGGCGATTGGATACGTAACACCGCCTTATGGAGCAACTTTATTCGTTGCCTGTGGATTGACCGGCAAGAGTGTAAGAGAGGTATTCCCGTTTGTAATTCCTACGATTCTTGCAATGTTAGTTGTACTGATTATTGTTACATATCTCCCGCAGACCTATTTATGGCTGCCGCAGTTAATGGGATAAGAAGATGAAATGAAAGGAGGATTTATTGATATGAAGAAAAATGTGAAACGGTTTGTAAGCATGACGATGGCGATGCTGGTGGCAGCTGGCTCTTTGGCAGGATGTGGAGGAGGCGGCAGCGCTTCCACAGGAGAGTCCGCAAAGGCAGCGGCTAATACAGGCGGTTCATCCGGTGGTGCGGTGACCGTAAAGGTTTCCTTATCACAGGCAGCAACCGAACCTCCGGTAAAAGCAGCGGAATATTTTAAAGAGATTGTGGAAGAGCGATCCAATGGCGAAATTAAAGTAGAAATATATCCGGATAACCAGCTTGGCAATGAGCGAGATGTCATTGAGGGTATGCAGCTTGGCACCGTAGAGATGGCGATGACGTCGGTAGCGCCGTTCTCCAGCTTTGTTCCATCTGTTAATATATTCTGCCTTCCGTTCCTCTGGAGAGATAAGGAACATATGTATTCCGTTCTGGACTCTGACGAGATTGGAATGTCCTATAGCGGTGACTGTGAGGAGAAAGGCTTCCATCTGATGGGCTTCCTGGATTTGGGAACCAGACATATCATGACAACGCAGAAGACGATCAACAGTATCGAGGATTTAAAGAATCTCAAGATCCGGACCATGGAAAATCAGGTACAGCTGGATTCCTTTACCGCATTCGGCGCAAGCCCGCTGCCGATGGCATACGGCGAATTATACACAGCGCTGCAGCAGAACATTATTGACGGTGCAGAAGCGGCCAATACAAACTATTATTCCAAGAAGTTTTATGAGGCAGCGCCGCACTGGGCAATGGTTGGATGGACCAACGACTTAGGTATCTGCGTAGTTGCTAAGAATTTCTATGATTCTCTTTCGGACGAGCACAAACAGATTATCGATGAGTGCACCAAAGAAATGATCGATAAAGAGAGAGAACTTTATACAGCATCTGAGGATGAGTGCTTGGAACTGTTAAATGGAGAGGGCATCGAAATCACAGAGCCGGATCGCGAACCATTTATCGAGGCAGCCCAGAGCGTATATGATCAGTGGGGCGATAAAGTAGGCGGAAGAGATAAAATTGACGCAATCGTTAATTTTGGAAAATAAAATGTGTTCAGTGACAGAGAAAGGCAAAGGTGTATATGGGATTTGATTATCAAAGTTTTTTGAATGACAAGATTTTTGAAGAATTAAACAAGATAAAAGCCTTTTCTCCGGAGGTTATTGAGCAGGAAGCGGCGGCGCGAAAAAAACCGGGATTTCCGCATGATAAGCTGGTATTTGCGGCAGCGGATCACAATGCCAGAATGATCAATGAGTACAAAGGAAATCCGATTGGTTTAAGTAATAGGCGGGAGTATTTATCCCGCCTGGTGCGGATGCTGCAGAGTGATCAGATTGATGGAATCGAGGCGACACCGGATATTATTGAAGATTTATTTATCCTCAATAAGTTGCAGCGGGAACGTGGAGAAAAGGCGTTTCTGGATGGGAAGATGCTGGTTGGCACTGTGAACCGGGGCGGTCTGAAAAATACGGTATGGGAGATGGACGATATGCCGTCCTGTTATACAGTCGATCGCCTAGTGAAACTTCGGATGGACGGTGTAAAGTTTATGATCCGTCTGAATCCGATGGATGAGCGAAGCAAATATACGGTTCGGTACTGTGCAGAAGCTGTCAATGCAGCAGAGTCAGCTGGTCTTCCAATTTTTATCGAGGCGCTGTATGTAGAAACGACGGAAACGGGGTTTACGATGAAGACGGATTCAGAGAGTCTGTGTAAGGTAGTCGGCGTGGTAGGCGCTCTTGGCTGCCGTGCATCCGGCAAATGGATTGAAGTTCCGCTGAATCATGAATATGCAGTTCCGACGGCGGCGACCACCTGTCCGGTGCTGGTAGTTCCAGACGAGGTAAAGAGTGAGCCGATTGAGGTTGTAGAAGAGTACACGAAAGAGATCGGAATCAGCAGCAATATCCGCGGAATCTTGCTGGGACGAAATGTTATGTACAATGAATCGGATCCGCTTCCAATCGCGGAAGCGATCGCGGATATCTGGCATAAGGGCGGCAACGCGGAAGAAAATTACAAGCGATGCGTCGAAAAATTATAAAAAAAATAGGGCATATCAGGTTACTGGGCATGTATGCGTGAACAGTAACTATATCAGAAACGGGGTATATACAAAAGTCTAATTGAATTTGATCCTTATTTGCGCTATTATAAAAATAAGCATTCCTGTAGACTAAAAGAAGTTGGATGCAAATCACAGATTTGTTCTACAAGAAAGATGAGGGAAACAATGCGAGTTAGTGATGTGGCATACGAGAAGATTAAGATGATGATTATTACAGCCAGACTTCGCCCCGGACAGACATTAGTAGAGGCTGAATTGATGGAAGAGCTGGGGATGGGACGAACTCCCATCCGTGAGGCACTGAATCGACTGGCATGGGAAAACTTTGTGAAAATTGTCCCGAGACAATGTATTATGGTAAATGAGATTTCCTTATATGAAGTGGAATCGATTTATCAGATGAGATTTGCTCTGTCTCCACTTGAATCAGAGCTTGCTGCTATGAATCGGACGGAAGAAGATTTAAAGCGGCTGAAAGACAGCCTGGAAGTCCTGAGAGAGGAGACAGATGCGGAAGAAAGAGTTCTTTTGGATCGAGCATTTCATAGAATTATTTCTTCTATGACTAGGAATCCGTTTCTTGAGCGGGAGATGAATAATTACCAGGATTTGAGTATTCGTCTTCTGTTTTTAAACCGGATTAATTTATCTTCGATTGATGATATGGATATTGGACATCATGAGGAAATTTATCGTTGTCTTCAGGAGAGAGATGTAGATAAATTGATATCGGTTCAGAAAGCGCATGTTCAGGCATTTAAAGAAAAATTTATCCGCTGAGAGCGGGAACTTCCCTTCGCTGAAAGGCGAAGGGAAATATAAGCCACATAAGATATATTTGAAGTATATTACTAACTCGGACTTTAAGTTGAAAGGAGACCAGCTATGAAAAAAATTGCTTTTATTGGAAGTGGAACTATGGGTACAGCTCTTGCAACGGCAGCCTGCAAGGGAATTGATCCATCGGAAGTTGTGATTACAGATGTGGTTACAGAAAAAGGACAGAAATTAGCGGACGAGCTGGGATGCAACTTTGTTGAGACCAATGGAGAAGCGATCAAGGCAGCTCATTATGTTGTGTTCTGTGTAAAACCGCAGTTTTTAAAGAGTGTTCTGGAAGAGGTGAAACCGGTCTTTGCGGCATGTGCAGAAGAAGGGCAGGAAAAAATTATCGTTTCGATTGTAGCGGGTGTTGAGGTTTCAACCTATATGAAAGAATTAGAGTTAGAAGGAAAGAATGTTCCGGTTATCCGTATTCTCCCGAATACAGCCTGCTTGATTGGAAAAGGTTTTATCCTGATCGAACAGGGCGACAGCTACACGAAGGAACAGGAGGACGAATTCCGGTATATTCTACGTGAAGCCGGTGGATTTGACAGCCTTCCGGCCTCCCAGTTTGTGGCAGGCACGGTATTAACATCTACATCCCCGGCGTTTATCGCAATGTTTGCTAATTCTCTGGCAGACGGCGGCGTTTACAATGGTCTTTTACGTTATCAGGCGAGAAGATATGCACTGGAAGGAATCCTTGGAACCGTGCAGCTGTTTTTACAGAGCGAAAAGCATCTTGAGAATTTAAAAGATGATGTGTGTTCTCCGGCTGGTCCGGCGATGATCGGTGTGAAGACACTGGAAGACCGTGGGTTCCGCAGCAGCGTGATCAATGCGGTTGTCGATGCTTATAAACGATTTGATGAAATTGGAAAATTAAAATAATCGTTGCATCATCCTGAAAAAGCCCCCCTTTATATTTTTATACCACCTTAGCAGCCGGTCGGTTTCCCTGATGAAGAGAAGCCGGCCGGTTTTCCATTAACTGCTTGGGATATCTGGTTTTGATAAGTGTTGTTTCCGGTACTGTGCTGGTGTGCAGCCAATGATCCGTTTGAATGTGGCGATGTAATTGCTGACCTGGTTGTATCCGACCAGTCCGGCAATCTGTGAGATGGGCAGATCGCGGTGAAGGAGGGAAACACTGGTCTGGATGCGGTAATTAGTTAAATATCCATAGGGAGTTGTGTGAAGAATATTTTGAAAAATCCGGCAGCATTCTCCGACGCTGATATTGGCTGATGCAGCCAGGTCTGAGAGCTGTAAATCATCTGCGTAATGTGCATAGATGAACAGGAGAATGGATTGCAGGCGCTGCTGGCGCAGGAGGTTAATAGAGGTAGAATTCCCACTGCTGTGAAAATTGGAAATCAACAGATTCCACATCGAGGTAATCTTAATGCAGATAGAATATTCATTGCCTTTAACCTGATTGGAAAGAAATAAATCGGTTATTTTTTTGTGCAGTCCGATCAACTCTTTCTGCCATTCGGATTCCGGGTGAATAGAGAAAGCGGAGAATTTCCCGCCGGCGGTATAGGGCAGGACGTAGTCCTGATCCATGCGGCTTCCAGGAAAAAAGGCAAGAAGGCGGTAAGGAAAATTGAGGCTCGCATAGGAGCCGTCTTCCGACATCTGTGTGACGGCATGAATCAGGGAGGTGTTGACGAAAATCAGATCTCCAGCCTGTCCGGGCAGAGAAAGATTATCTACCTGCATTGTCAATGTTCCGCTTAGTACGAGGGTAAACTGCAGCTCATCATGCCAGTGGAAGTCGCGCAGCCAGCGTCCCGGCGGCTGCATGGAATGAATATCAGAATAGTAGACATTGACCGGAAAATCTTGATCTTGATAGTGGTTGATTTCCTGTAACTGGGAAGTAGATTTCAAAGGATCCCTTCTTTCTATAAAAATTCAATATGTTAAGATTTTGGTATTTTTAGTTATTGATATTGTACCATTTCCACATAAGAATTGCTATACTTTTAAACGAAAAGAGATTTATAGCAGGTGCTAAAAAAATAAATCCCACAGAATGGGAATGTGAGTAAAAAATAGGAGGAAATCAGATGGCAGCAATCGAAAGAAAACCATACATGGATCGGATTGACCGATTAAAACAGAGAGTATTAAAGACCAAGCCAGAGATGGATCTGGAAAATGCAATTATCCTGACAAAGGGCTTCCAGGAATCAGAGGGACAGCCGCTGTGCATCCGGAAAGCATATGCATTTAAGAAACAGTGCCTGGAGAAAACTGTAAAAATCTGGGGGGATGAGCTGATTGTCGGCAATGCCGGAAGCAAGCAGCGCGGCGGTATTTTAAGTGTCGATACCTGCTGGTCGGTTCTGGATGAGGAGCTGGATACCATCAGTACCCGTCCATATGACCCATTCTATCTGCGCCCAGAGGATCGGAAGGCATTTGAGGAGATCATCCGCCCGTACTGGAAGGGACGTTCCACGTATGAGCAGTGGCTGGTACAATGCCCAGATTTTGCGGCAACCTTACGTGACTGCGGCGCTCTTTACATCAACCGTAAATCGGTTCGTGGCTGGGGCGAGACGACTGCGGGTTATTCCAGAGTCATTAAAGAAGGCATGGAGGGAATCAAGGCGCATATCCATAAAGTGCTTGATACACTTGATATTACCCGTCCGGGTGACTATGAGAAGATTGAATACCTGAAAGCGATGGAGCTGGCAGCTGACGGTATCTCCGCATTGGGACACCGCTATGCGGCAGAGGCGAGAAAGCTGGCAGAGGCAGAGCCGGATGAGAAGCGCAGAAAAGAACTGTTACAGATTGCAGGGACCTGCGATCAGGTTCCGGAAAAACCGGCGCGTACCTTCCGCGAGGCGATTCAGTCGATGTATATTTACCAGACCTGTATTTTCATGGAGCAGAATGCAGCAAGCTACAACCCGGGACGTATGGATCAATATCTTTACCCATTTTATAAGGCAGATATCGAGGCTGGCCGTTTGACAGAGGAAGAGGCGCAGGAACTTTTGGACTGCTTATGGGTTAAATTCTCTGAGCAGTGCCTGTTCCAGGATCAGGTAACCGCACAGTTTTCCGCCGGTTACCCAATGTTCCAGAACGTATGCTGCGGCGGTGTGGATGAGCGCGGCATGGACGCAGTCAATGACGTGTCGTACCTGATTTTGCAGGCAACCGCAGAAGTACAGTTATATCAGCCGTCCCTGTCTGTCCGTTACAATATGGCGAAGAATCCGAGCAGCTTCTTAAAGAAGATTGCAGAGGTTATCAAGCTTGGAACCGGTTTCCCGGCATTTCACAACGATGAAGTTGGTATCGAGATGCTCCTGAACAAGGGAATCCCGTTAAAAGAAGCATATAACTGGAATCCATGCGGCTGTGTAGAGACGAACCTGGAAGGAAAACAGAGATGCTACACCGCATATGCAGACTTCAACTTAGGTTCTGCGGTTGAATTTGCTCTGTTAAACGGTAAGAGCC
The DNA here is from genome assembly GCF_003478725.1 of Clostridium sp. AF22-10. Taxonomy (NCBI): domain Bacteria; kingdom Bacillati; phylum Bacillota; class Clostridia; order Eubacteriales; family Clostridiaceae; genus Clostridium; species Clostridium sp. AF22-10. The sequence goes on along the minus strand of NZ_QUFZ01000004.1, from coordinate 162,364 downwards.
GTAAATATGGCATTCAGGCATCTGAGGCGACCGGCGATCCGACTGCCTTTAATACCTACGAAGAGTTTGAAGAGGCAGTCAAAGAGCAGATCCGCTATGAACTTCGCGGAACCGTGGCTTCCAGCCATGTATGCGATGACATTGGCTTTCAGAGGGTCGTTCCGGCACTTTCCCTTTCCTTCTATGAGTGCGTAGAGAATGCGAAAGATTACGCGTGGGGCGGTGCGAAATATAACCTTGGAAATGGTATTGATGCGATCGGCGTAGCAGACCTGATCAACAGCCTGATTGCAGTAAAGAAACTTGTATTTGATGAGAAAAAAGTAACGATGCAGCGTCTTCTGGATGCACTGGATGCAAACTTTGTGGGTTATGAGGATGTCAAGAAGATGTGTGATGAAGCTCCGAAGTACGGCAATGATGACGACGAAGTAAACGAGCTGACCGGTGATATGTTCTGTTTTATCGCGGACTATATCGAGTCGTTCCACAGCAAATTCGGCAAGATGACGCCAGGTATTCTTCCGGTATCTGGAAATACTCCGTTTGGTCTGGAGGTCGGTGCACTTCCGTCCGGACGTCTGGCTTGGAAACCGTTAGCAGACGGCGTATCTCCGAACCAGGGAACCGATACCGAGGGCATGGGCGCTGTATTGAAATCCATTTCCCACATTCCGCATGGCCGTTTCAATCAGGGAACTCTGCTGAATGTAAAGATGGATACGGTATTCCGCGACAGCCCGAACTCGACAAAAGAACTGATGAACTACCTGCGGAGTCTCTGCTCCCTGGGCGTATTCCACACACAGTTCAATGTCATCGATACGGAGACCTTAAAAGAAGCACAGAAGCATCCGGAGGATTACAACGGACTGCTGGTACGTGTAGCTGGTTATACAGCATATTTTACAGAGCTTGGAAAAGAAGTACAGGACGATATCATTTCCAGAACTTCACATTCCAATATCTGCTAGGAAAAAGAGTGAAATCTGCCGTGTTTCATAAAAATGCGGCAAATCAGCTACCGGGGATGCGCATCATGCGCGGTGGCGGGCAGCAGGCAAGGTGTACTTGACAGGAGGAACAGCGTATGGAATTAAAAGCAAATATTCTTCGGATTGAGCGGTTATCCCTCTCCGATGGGAAGGGAATGCGGACGGTTGTATTTTTTAAGGGCTGTCCCCTGCGCTGTGCCTGGTGTTCGACACCGGAGTCGCAGTCGGGGCAGCGGGAAGTCTACTATATGAAAGAGCGCTGCACCGGATGCGGTGCCTGCATCCAGGTCTGTCCGGAACAGGCACTTCGCCGGAGCGAAAAAACGGGAGAGATCGTGAGGGATCACAGCCGCTGTAAACAGTGCTTTCAGTGTGTGGATGCCTGCAATTATCGGGCACAGCAGATCTATGGCAAGGAGATGACCGTAAAAGAAGTAATGCGCGAGATCCAGAAGGATGAGATGTTTTTCTTCTATTCTGATGGTGGAGTGACACTTTCAGGAGGAGATCTGTTCTGTCAGACGGATTTTGCGGAAGCACTGCTGGAGGCCTGTGATGACGCCTGCATCAATGCGGCGGCAGAGTTAGATATGTTTACTTCGTTTGAAAATGTGAAACGGATCGTGCCGCATCTGCAGATGTTTTATGTGGATGTGAAAACGATGGATCCGGAAAAGCATAAAAAATGGACGGGGCAGGATAATGCCTGTATTCTGGAAAATATCCGCAAAGCCGATGCGATCTGCGCGCCGCATTCGATTCATGTCCGTGTGCCGCTGGTAGAAGGAGTCAATGATGATGTGGAAAATATTCGGAAAACGGCGCAGTTATGCCAGGAACTTAAAAATTGTCAGGAATTGGAATTTCTGCCATATCATAGACTGGGGCTTCATGCATACCGGCAGCTGGGAAGAAACTATCAATTAGAAGAACATGCGTCGATGAGCCGTTGGGATGTGTATCAGAAAATGGGATTTCTGTGCGAAACGGATTGGATGTTTGATATAGCGATATCAGGATTGGAGGTGTATAAAGCTGGAATAGGAAAAACGGGAGTAACAGAGGAGGTGTTAAAAGCGTAAAATACGATAAAAATTAGTATTGGATAAAAATGGATAATGGGAAAATGCGTACCGTGTGAGATAAGGTTGGTTGGTGAAAAATAGTCTTGCACGGTACGTTTATTTCTATGAATTTTCTATGAATTTCAATTTTCCTCTGGACAAACAAGATAAGTTAGTGTATACTAACTTCATCAGCAGTTAGACAGAGCTAACTTTCGGAGGATAAAATATGAGTGTTGTAATTGTAGGTGGTCATGACCGCATGGTCAGCCAGTACGTGAAAATCTGCAAATCATTTAACTGTAAGGCAAAGGTATTTACACAGATGACGGCGGATTTCGGCAAACAGATCGGAGCGCCGGATCTGCTTGTACTTTTTACAAGCACCGTTTCCCATAAAATGATTCGGACGGCGGTTGATGGTGCAAAGGGAAGCCGGACAGAAGTTGTCCGCTGCCACACCAGCAGCAAAACCGCGTTGGAAGAAATTTTGCAGGAACACTGTGCAGCTTGCTGACGTATTAAAAGGCGAAGCCACGGCAAAATCCGTTACTGGGCACGTATGCGTGAACAGTCACTCCGTCGGTTTCTGGAAACGATAGATTGATTTCGATATGGTTTGAAATATTCTTCCAAATATGGTATTCTAGTATATAGTATTATGGTAACTGGTCGGCAGCTTGGGAAGACTATTCTGCGGGAGACGGGAAGGCACGAAGCCAGGCCGGTTATGTGTTAGAAGTTTGGAGGGAATCACTTTGAAAATACAGCAGTCAGCAGAGGATTATCTGGAAACGATTCTTATGTTAAGCTATCGCAAGCCGATGATCCGTTCGATCGATGTAGTCAATGAGCTGGGGTATTCAAAACCAAGCGTCAGCGTTGCGATGAAGAATCTTCGTGAAAACGGTTATATTTCGATGGATCATGAGGGATATATCACTCTGGAGCCGTCGGGACGGAAGATCGCGGAGATGATTTATGAGCGTCATACATTACTGACAAAGCTTTTGGTAGCGTTGGATGTGCCAAGAGAGGTGGCAGTGGAAGATGCCTGCCGCATTGAACATGTGATCAGCCCGCAGAGTTTTGAGGCAATCAAAGAATTTGCAGCCGCGCATCTGGCAAAGCTCGAGAAAGCAAACCGGACAGATGAGCCGGAAAAATAGATGGCTGTTTAAGATTCGGACAGTTATATTCTCATCATAAATTTATAATTGCAGAGGACACGGAAGAGAGACCGCACGCGTGAACGTGGCGGTCTCTTTTTTCATAGGAAATTACGTCCTATGAAACAAAAAACGCTTCGCGGGATTTGCACTCGCGTGAAGAAGCTTTTCTCAAATAAAAGCGATCAGGCGTTGAGCATCTGTACCGAAAAATCATTAAAAGTACCCAGAACCGCCAGTGTGTAGCTGTAACCGCTGCGAAGCCGGATATTCGTGTTGACGATGGCGAAGCCCGGATTGGTTCGGCGGTAGACGGTCAGCTGGTAGATGCCGGGGATGATGTGCATGTAGCGCGTATAATTCATGTAATCCAGATCGGATACGACCAGACGTCCGTTCAGGTATATATCGATCGGTTCGCGGATGGAGGCGGCATTGTAAAAACGCAGGTGCGCGATCTCCGATGAGGTGGAAAAGAACGGCGAGAGAATGCCCCAGGTCCAGAGAGCGCCATTTGGAGATGGCTTCCAGTTGGAACCGCCGCAATTTATGCAGCCACCGGTGTTCGGGCTGCCATGATTATTGGACGGCAGGGTGGGCATCACATCCCCGTATGGTCCGAAGCCCGGAGATACCTGAAGATCATTGGATGAGCTGTCCGGATATGTTAAGATAACAGGAGGCTGAGAACTAAATCCAGACTGTGCCGTATCACTGGTTCCAGCTGCTGCCGCATCCGTCTCCGGTGCCGCCGCCGGAGTCGTGTCAGCATCCCCCTCAGGCACTGCTGCTGCATCGTAGTTGTATGTTTCCATAAAAAGATACCTCTTTTCATATTGGCTATATTGCAGTATATGAAGAAGAAAAAAGGAGAGTTACTATTTGCAGGCAGGAATTTTCTGGACTGAAAATCCTGTTCGATACTGTAGAAAAGTGTATTTTGCCGATCTGGAATGCGGAGCATCGGCAAAATTCAGTTATAGTTTACATGATTTTGTGAAAGGTCAAGAATGAAGAAAATAAAAAAGAGACTCGAATCTCGAATCTCTTTCCAGTGACCTGTCCGGGAATCGAACCCGGGTTTACGCCGTGAGAGGGCGTCGTCTTGACCGCTTGACCAACAGGCCATATTTAATTTTATTCAATCGAGGCGACGTGATTCGAACACGCGACCTCTGCGTCCCGAACGCAGCGCTCTACCAAACTGAGCCACGCCTCGATATGATTTTCTCGCTTTTGAAGCGGTGCTCATCAGCGACTCCTATATACTATCACGCCTTCCAAAAAAATGCAAGCGTTTTTTTGAAAAAAATTGAAAAAGTTTTAAAAAATTGAAAAAACCCTTTAAAATCAATATTTTCACGCTTTTAACTTATATTTCGAAATTATTATGAATAACGTAAGAAAGCGAAAGGATGATTAAAGTCTTGCTAAGGATGCGCCGAAACTCTTTTCATTTTGGATAAAAAGAATAAAATGGGGAACAAAGCATAGTGAGCTTGCATTGAAAAATGAATGAGTCAGGAGGAATTAAGTATGAACATCATCGCAGCCATCTTATTTGGAATATATGGAGTGATCGGAGGCGTGAGTACCGTCGTATGTACCGTGAGCATTCCGGGTATCATTATTTGGAAAATTTACCGGAAAACGAAATATCATAAGGCGCTGACGGATTAAGGAAAATAAGGATTATAAAAAGGGTCTTGCAGGTGAAGAATTTTCTACCTGCAAGACCCTTTTTTTGCTTAAAATCAATGTAATTATCGGACAATATAGACATCGGCGCTTCTCTTTCCATACTGCAGTGCCTGGCTGTGGGAATTGAAGAAGATGTCCAGTTTGTTTCCGCGGATGCCGCTGCCGCTGTCTTCGACGGTATAGACAACGCCGTTGATGCGGAGTTTGGTTCCGAGCGGGAATACGCGCAAGTCGGCGGAAATGGTATGTCCTGCCTGCGGAATGGTGCCGGATTTAGTGCGGTTCTTTCCGCCACGGCAGCATCTGCGGCAGCTGCAGTAAGCAGTTGTCGTAAAACGTCCGGCGTAGATTTCAGCAGGTGCCTCTGCTTCCTGTGCCTCGGCAGCAGCATTTGTGTCAGTATTTTCAGTCATTGCAGCTTCGTCAGCGTTCTCTGCCTCCGCCTGTGCAGACTCATTTGAAAATGCAGCGACTTCTGCCTCGGAAGCGTTCGTGTCAGCCGCTTCTTCCGCAGCAGCGTTTGTCTGCTTTCTAATCAGCTCCGGATCGGAAGCCGGACCAGATGGTGTCTGGGCTACTTCGGTGGAAATGCCGTTTGTTTCTTCACCGGCTGCCGCATCTATTTGGGAGACAAGCTCGGTTCCGGCATCTGTGGCTGCCAGTGTATTCATGGTGCCTGCCATGAGACAGACCAGGCTCATTGCCGTTGTGGCAAGTCCGCGCCGCATGGTGTTCATCATATTCATCAAATAAAAACCTCTCATTTCAATTTAGATTCATTTGTCTCATCGCAACGATTGTGCATCTCACAAATATTGCAATGTGTTTACAAATGTTATAATTTATTACTATTATATTACAAAAATGTTAAATGTCAAGTCGGAGAGCCGGAAATAGGGCTCTGGGAGCGGTCGGAGGTTCGACAAGTCGAAAGCTTGTTCGAACGCAAACAGGAAAGCGGGTAAGGGAGTTTCTACCTATAGAAAATGTGAAAATCAGCGTGCCTAAAAACAGGGTATGCAGAATGGAAAATTTTATTCGAAAAAAGAAGAAAAAAATTTTTTTAAAAACCGAAAAAAATCATTGACAAATACTTGCGTAAGTAATATAGTATGAACTGTAGATATTAGCACTCTGATAGATTGAGTGCTAACAGAAAACTTCCAGAGCGGGTTTAAGAGACCGGCGGAAGCGGATGCACGGAAGGAGAGATTGGATGGAACTGGATGAGAGAAAAGAAAAGATTTTGAAAGCGATTATCCAGAACTATCTGGAGACCGGAGAGCCGGTTGGTTCCAGAACGATCTCCAAGTATTCCGATTTGAAACTCAGTTCGGCGACGATTCGAAATGAGATGTCGGATCTGGAAGAACTGGGATATATCATTCAGCCGCACACATCGGCAGGTCGGATTCCTTCAGATAAAGGATATCGTTTCTATGTGGATCAGTTGATTCATGAGAAAGAGACGGAGGTCACGCAAGTGCGTGATATGGTCATCCAGAGAGTGGATCGGGTGGAGCTTCTGTTAAAGCAGATGGCAAAGCTTTTGGCGAGCAATACGAATTATGCGACGCTGATCAGCGGACCGCAGTATCACCAGACGAAGATCAAGTTTATACAGCTTTCCAGAGTGGAAGCCGGGAAACTCCTGATTGTCACTGTTTTAGAAGGCAACATTATCAAGAACTCGATTGTGGCACTCGATGCGGAGCTGACCGATGAGGACATCCTGAATCTGAATATTCTTTTAAATAGCGGTCTCAACGGATTGACGATGGAGCAGATTAATCTGGATGTCATTACCCGGATGAAAGGGCAGGCAGGCGAGCGCAGCCACATCGTGGATGTGGTACTAAGCGAGGTGGCCGAGGCGATTCGTTCCGGCGAGGAAGATTTACAGATTTACACCGAAGGTACGACGAACATTTTCAAATATCCGGAACTGAGCGATGGCGCGAAAGCCAGCCAGCTCATCGGGACACTGGAGCAGAAAGACCTCTGGAGAGAGATTCTTACTGAGGACGATGCGGACAGCGATAAGAAAAATGAGATTCAGGTCTACATCGGAAGTGAGACACAGGTGCAGTCGATGAAGGACTGCAGTATCGTTACTGCCAATTATGAATTGGGGGACGGACTTCGGGGAACGATAGGAATCGTTGGACCGAAACGAATGGATTATGACAAAGTTGTATCGACCCTGCGCTCATTAAAGAGCCAGCTCGATCAGACATTCAATCATAAAGATACCGAGTAGCACGGATGTGCAAAATAAAGAGGTGAGAGACATGGCAAAGACAGAGATAGATTCCAAAGCAGCCGAGGCAGCAAATGAGGAGCAGGTAAAAGAAACAGAAACCCAGGCAGGAGCTGAGGCAGTGAAGGAAAAGGAAGCTTCTTCGGAAGACGCACAAGCGCCGGAGGGAGAAAAAGAGAAAAAAGGATTTTTCTCCAAAAAGAAGGATAAGAAAGATGAGCAGATCGAGGAGCTGACGGATCGCCTGAAGCGCACGATGGCTGAATTTGACAATTTCCGGAAACGAACGGAGAAAGAAAAATCAGCGATGTATGAGATTGGCGCAAAGGACATCATCGAGAAGATTCTCCCGGTGGTGGACAATTTCGAGCGTGGTCTGGCGACCATCCCGGAGGGCGAAGAAAAAAGTGCTTTCGCCGAGGGCATGGATAAGGTTTACAAGCAGCTCGTAAAAACACTGGGCGATGCAGGTGTAAAGCCAATCGAAGCGGTTGGTCAGCCATTTGATCCGAACTTCCACAATGCAGTGATGCATATTGAGGATGAAAACCTGGGTGAGAATGTGGTAGCCGAGGAGTTCCAGAAAGGCTATGTATACCGCGACAGCGTGGTTCGCCACAGCATGGTAAAAGTGGCAAATTAAAATAGGTAACACGTAAACAGCTGGCACCCAGAATTCGGTGCTGGTGGTTGATTTGATATAATATAGACAGACAGGCGGCAGAATTTAGCTCCTATGAGGAGAAAGAGAACTGCCAGAAAAAGATAATTTCAGGAGGAAATAACTATGAGCAAGATTATCGGTATTGACTTAGGTACAACAAACAGTTGTGTAGCCGTTATGGAAGGTGGTAAACCGGTTGTTATCGCAAATACAGAAGGTATCCGTACCACACCGTCCGTTGTGGCATTTACAAAGACAGGCGAGAGACTGGTCGGCGAGCCGGCAAAGCGTCAGGCAGTTACCAACGCAGAGAAGACCATTTCTTCTATCAAGAGACACATGGGCAGCGACTACAAAGTAACCATTGATGACAAGAAATATACGCCGCAGGAGATTTCCGCGATGATTCTGCAGAAGCTGAAAGCAGATGCAGAGAGCTACTTGGGCGAGAAGGTAAACGAGGCAGTTATTACTGTTCCGGCTTACTTCAACGACGCACAGCGTCAGGCAACCAAGGATGCAGGTAAGATCGCTGGTCTGGATGTAAAGAGAATTATCAACGAGCCGACGGCAGCAGCGCTTGCGTATGGTCTTGATAATGAGAAAGAGCAGAAGATCATGGTATATGACTTAGGTGGCGGTACATTCGATGTTTCCATCATCGAGATCGGTGACGGCGTTATCGAGGTTCTGGCAACCAACGGCGATACACATCTGGGCGGCGATGATTTCGATAACCGTATTACCCAGTGGATGATCGACGAGTTCAAGAAAGCAGAGGGTGTAGACCTTTCCGCTGATAAGATGGCGCTTCAGAGACTGAAAGAAGCAGCTGAGAAAGCGAAAAAAGAGCTTTCTTCCGCAACTACAACCAATATCAACCTTCCGTTCATCACTGCAACCAGCGAGGGACCGAAGCATCTGGATATGAACCTGACCAGAGCTAAATTTGATGAACTGACCAGAGACTTAATCGAGAGAACCGCAATTCCGGTACAGAACGCACTGAAAGATGCTGGTATCACTGCTTCTGAGTTAAGCAAAGTACTTCTGGTAGGTGGTTCCACACGTATGCTGGCAGCACAGGAAGAAGTAAAACGTCTGACTGGTAAAGAGCCGAGCAAATCCTTAAACCCGGATGAGTGCGTAGCAATCGGTGCAGCTATCCAGGGTGGTAAGCTGGCTGGCGATGCCGGTGCCGGTGATATCCTTCTTCTGGATGTAACTCCGCTGTCCCTGTCCATCGAGACTATGGGTGGTGTAGCAACCAGACTGATTGAGAGAAATACCACAATCCCGACCAAGAAGAGCCAGATCTTCTCTACCGCAGCTGATAACCAGACCGCTGTTGATATCCACGTTGTACAGGGCGAGAGACAGTTCGCAAAGGACAACAAGACACTGGGAACCTTCCGTCTGGATGGCATTCTTCCGGCAAGAAGAGGTGTTCCGCAGATTGAGGTTACCTTCGATATTGATGCAAACGGTATCGTAAATGTATCTGCAAAAGACCTTGGTACAGGTAAAGAGCAGCACATCACGATTACCTCTGGTTCCAATATGTCCGATTCCGATATCGATAAGGCAGTCAAAGAGGCAGCTGAGTACGAGGCACAGGATAAGAAGAGAAAAGAGGGCATCGATGCAAGAAATGAAGCTGACTCCATGGTATTCCAGACCGAGAAGGCTCTGCAGGATGTAGGCGATAAGATCGATGCAAACGATAAAGCAGCCGTAGAAGCTGACTTAAATGCACTGAAAGAAGCTATCAACAAAGCTCCGATCGACCAGATGACCGATGCACAGATTGATGAAATCAAGGCTGGCAAGGAAAAACTGATGAACAGCGCACAGGCACTCTTCAGCAAGGTTTACGAGCAGGCACAGGCAGCTGGCGCAGCAGGAGCACAGGGCGGAGCTCAGGGTGCAGCTGATGCAGGAAGTGCACCGCACGACGATAATGTAGTTGACGGAGACTTTAAAGAGGTATAATATAATAAGCAGCCATTTTTCAAAGAAAAATGAGCGGATTACGAATGTTTTTGAGGATTGCGGGAGCACGCAGTGCGGAGCAATCCGGGGCATCGGGGTATCAATAGAAAAACGCAGTGAGGGGCTGTCGCAGGAATCTGCGGCAGACCCCCATTTGTAGGTTGTGGGGTAACTGTTCAGTAGGTCTGCGCATTTACTGCGCTGACCGTACGAAAACATGGGCCAGCAGGCAAAAATCCCATTGCCGTAGGCAATTTTTAATGGATTTTTGCGCGTGACTGTGAAGGTACTGAACAGTTACGTTGTGGGAAGATAAATAGATACGATAGAAACTCTGCCGGATGCGGTCAAATGTACCGGCGGATTTTGGGAAGGAAGAGCTGAAATGGCAGAGAGTAAGAGAGATTACTATGAGGTCTTAGGCGTCCCGAAGGATGCGGACGATGCGACACTCAAAAAAGCATACAGAACCCTGGCCAAAAAGTATCATCCGGATGCAAATCCGGGCGATCAGGCGGCAGCCGATAAATTTAAGGAGGCATCGGAGGCCTACAGCGTACTGAGTGATCCGGAGAAGAGACGTCAGTATGATCAGTTCGGCCATGCGGCTTTTGACGGCGGTGCAGGCGGCGCTGGCGGATTCGGTGGTTTTGATTTCAACGGCGGCGATATGGGAGACATTTTCGGAGATATCTTCGGAGATATTTTTGGCGGCGGACGCAGCCGCGGCGGCAGAAGCAACGGACCGATGCGCGGCGCGGATGTGCGTACCAGTGTGCGGATTACTTTTGAAGAAGCGATCTTCGGCTGTGAAAAAGAGCTGGAGTTAAACTTAAAGGAAACCTGTGAGAAATGCCATGGAACGGGTGCAAAACCGGGAACCCAGCCGCAGACCTGTCCGAAATGTAACGGTAAAGGCAAGATCATGTACACGCAGCAGTCGTTCTTTGGTCAGATTCAGAATGTACAGACCTGTCCGGATTGCAACGGAACCGGAAAGATCATCAAGGATAAATGCCCGGATTGCTACGGAACCGGCTATGTAGCGAAGAGAAAGAAGATCAAAGTGACGATCCCGGCAGGTATTGACAACGGTCAGATGCTGCGTGACCGCGGCAATGGCGAACCAGGTACCAACGGCGGTCCGCGCGGAGATCTGCTGGTAGAAGTAGTGGTATCCCAGCACCCGGTCTTCAAGCGTCAGGATACAACAATCTACTCAACCGTGCCGATCTCCTTCGTGAAAGCAGCACTCGGCGGTCCGATCCGCATCAAGACGGTGGACGGCGAGGTAGAGTATGAGGTCAAACCGGGAACCCAGACAGATACGAGAGTCCGTCTGAAAGGAAAAGGTGTTCCGTCCCTGCGTAACCGCAACGTGCGCGGCGACCATTTCGTGACGCTGGTGGTACAGGTTCCGGAGCGCATGACCGAGGCACAGAAGGAAGCGCTTCGCAAGTTTGACGATGCCATGAACGGAATTGCACCGGAGGGCGAGAAACATAAGAAGAAAGGACTGTTCGGAAAGCTGGAGAAATAGAATACGGACAGGACAAAAATAGAAAAGAGCTGTCGGGCTGACATAAAAATGCGGCGCGGCAGCTCTTTGTTTCTGTTTCATAGGAAATTGCGTCCTATGAAACAAAAAAACGCTCCGCGAGGATGCGTACTCGCGCGAAGCAGAAGCATGTCTCAGGCGATCGCGCTCGGCGCGAGAATATACCAGAAAAAGACAGAGTTTTGTAAGTTGACTTCCGTTTAAAACTTATATACAATAGGACAATGGGGGATCAGCAACACAGATAGCATGGATTTTTGTCAGAAAAATATGCCAAATGATAAAAACATTACTTGAATGGCAGATCCTTCCGGGAATAGGAACCCGTATTGGATTTTTAAAGGGAGAATAGGACGATGACAGATAGAAACGGGAATTTGAATGAAAATTCACGTTCCGGCAGCCGCGAAGATGGGCGGGAGCCGGTGAGACGAAATACGGCGATGAACAGCCGGGAGATTATGCTGGAAGATGAAGATTATCTGGATGAGCCGGATGAGGGCTATTTGGATGATGATTATTTCGACCGGGATATGGAAGAACGGATCTTGAGGGAAGCGGAGCTGGACATGGAAAACATACACCAGCCAGAGCGTCAGGATCAGAACCGGTGGGAAGAGCCGGAACGCCTGCCGGAGAAAGAGCCGGAGGAGACAGCCAGTCGAAAGCGCAGCCGCGCCCGTGGAAATCAGAACGCAGGCACAGGGCGGGAGGCAGCCCATGCCGCGCCGCAGCGGGGACAGGATTCCGGAAGGACGGCATCCTGGACGGAAACTACCCCGGAAAAGGCAGCTCTGAAAGCTGAGCATAGAAAAAACGGTAAAAAGGCGGCGTGGATCGCTGCCTGTACGGCGGGCATTCTGCTCGTGGCAGCCGGAGGCGTCTATGTGGGAATGTCCCAGAAATATAAGACCCGTTTCTTTCCGAATACGCAGATCAACGGTGTTGACGCGTCCGGAAAGACAGCGGCAGAGGTGCAGGAACTGATTGCGGAAGGTGTGAATGGTTATACACTGACGATCGATGAGAGAAATAATCAGACAGAAACCATCGCCGGAACCGATATCAAACTGCATGCGGAGTTTGACGGCAGCCTGGAAAAGATGGTAGCGGCGCAGAACCCGTTTGCATGGCTGTGGCATATGAAACAGGAAGAATATACGATCGGAACGATGGTGGCGTATGACGATGCGGCGCTGGAAAGCCAGATCCGGAATTTATCGTGTTTAGACCCGGAGAAAGCGGTAGAACCGGTCAATGCAAAGATTTCTGAGTATGTGTCCGGACAGGGATATTCGATTGAGCCCGAACAGGAAGGAACGGCAGTCGAGGCGGAGAAGCTGACACAGGCGGTAACGGGTGCGATCGAGAATCTGCAGGACCATTTATCGCTGGAGGAAGCAGATGTCTATAAGAAGCCGACGGTATTGAAAGACGATGCATCTCTGGCAGAACAGCTGGATAAGATGAATAAATACGCGAAAATGAGCGTGACATACCAGTTTGGCGATTCGACGGAGACCTTAAATGGAGATCAGATTCATGCGTGGCTGATTGCCAATGCAGACGGAAGTGTTTCGGTAGATTCCTCCAAGGTGTCGGAGTACGTGTCTGAGATGGCGAAAGCACACAATACTTCAAACAAAGCGAAAACATTGAAAACATCGTATGGTTCCACGATTCAGGTAAGCGGCGGAACGTATGGCTGGAAGATCAACCAGGCGGCAGAGACGGAAGCGCTGGCAGCGATTATTGCCTCCGGCGAGAGTACGACGCGTGAGCCGGAGTATTCCCAGAAGGCGGCGAGCCATGGGGCAAATGACTACGGCGACACTTACGTGGAGATCAACCTGACCGGACAGCACCTTTTCTTCTATAAAGAAGGAAAGCTGGTGGTAGAGTCGGATTTCGTATCTGGAAACCTGGCGAAAGGCTGGGGAACCCCGGCAGGCTCGTATCCGCTGGCATATAAGCAGAAAAATGCGGTCCTGAAGGGTGAGAATTACCGGACGCCGGTTAATTATTGGATGCCGTTCAATAATGGTATCGGTATGCATGATGCGAAGTGGAGAAGCAGTTTTGGCGGTGCGATTTACAAGACGGGCGGTTCCCACGGCTGTATCAACCTGCCGCCGAGTGTTGCAAAGACGATCTTTGACAATATTTCGGCAGGAACTCCGGTGATCTGCTACAATCTGCCTGGTACGGAGAAGAGTACGACGAGCGGTACGGCAAAACCGGCGGAGACGAAGCCGGCAGAGACCACGGCGCCAGCAGAAACACCAGCGCCGGCAGAGACGCAGGCGCCAGCACCGGCAGAAACACAGGCACCGGGTCCGGCACCGACCACAGCGCCAACGCAGGCGGAGACGAAAGCGCCAGAGACTGCGGCACCGACCAGGCAGGACCGGGAGGTCCTCGGGGGATAATGGTGGAAATATTGCAGTGGGACCAGGAGCATAGGAAGAAACGGGAATAAAAATCGAGAAAAAACCTGCATAAAATGATTTACACCGAAAACATATTGTGTTATACTAACTAGGTATGAGTCCGCCGGTGCTCAGTTTTTTGACGACTCCGACATAAACTTAGCATACGGTAAGAATAATTTTAAGGAGGAAATCACAATGATTTCAAAGGAAAAGAAAGCAGCTATTATCGAACAGTACGGAAGAAAAGCAGGCGATACAGGTTCACCGGAGGTTCAGATCGCAATTCTGACCGCTAGAATCGCTGAGCTTACAGAGCATTTAAAATCCAATCAGAAGGATCATCATTCCCGCCGCGGACTTCTGAAGATGGTAGGACAGAGACGTGGTCTTCTGGATTACTTAAAGAAATCCGATCTGGAAGGATACCGTGCACTGATCGAGAAGTTAGGCATCAGAAAGTAATTAAGATTAAAACGTATAGGGTGGAGCAATCCACCCTAGTTGTTTATGTAGAAGAAAAGTCCGAGACCGCTGCTGTACCCGTAAAGCAGAAAAACATATTTGCGGGCAGAGCAGTAGTTTCGGTATTACTTTTCACAGAAAGGCACTTTTGGAACCGAAAGCGGCGTATGAGAATGTGAAGGTTCTTCTGCAAAACAAGATGAAAGGAGATATGAGATGTACAAGAGTTTTTCGATGGAACTGGCTGGCAGAACTTTAACAGTGGATGTTGGTCGTGTAGCAGCTCAGGCAAATGGTGCTGCATTTATGCATTATGGAGATACAACCGTATTATCAACCGCGACAGCTTCTGACAAGCCGCGTGACGGTATTGATTTCTTCCCGTTAAGCGTTGAGTTTGAGGAGAAGATGTATTCGGTCGGAAAGATTCCGGGCGGATTTAACAAGAGAGAGGGAAAGGCATCTGAGAACGCAGTTCTGACTGCACGTGTTATCGACCGTCCGATGCGTCCACTGTTCCCGAAGGATTACCGCAACGATGTTACCTTAAATAACCTCGTATTATCCGTTGACCAGGACTGCAGCCCGGAGTATACCGCGATGTTAGGTTCTGCAATCGCAACCTGCATTTCCGATATCCCGTTTGATGGTCCGTGTGCGACCACCCAGATCGGCATGATCGACGGCGAGTTTATCGTAAACCCGACTAACGCACAGAAGAAAGTATCTGATATGGCTCTGACCGTTGCTTCCACCCGCGAGAAGGTTATCATGATCGAGGCTGGCGCAAAGGAAGTTCCGGAGAACATCATGATCGACGCGATCTTCAAGGCACACGAAGTAAACCAGGAGATCATCAAATTCATCGACACCATCGTAGCAGAGTGCGGCAAGCCGAAACATTCCTACGAGAGCTGTGCAGTTCCGGAAGAGCTGTTTGCAGCGATTCGTGAGCTGGTTCCGCAGGAAGAGATGGAAGAGGCTGTATTTACAGACGAGAAACAGAAGAGAGAAGAGAATATCCGCGCAATCACCGAGCGCCTGGAAGAGGCATTCGCTGATAACGAGGAGTGGCTGGCTGTTCTGGGTGAGGCTGTATATCAGTACCAGAAGAAGACTGTCCGCAAGATGATCCTCAAAGATCACAAGCGTCCGGATGGCCGCGGTATCACCGAGATCCGTCCGCTGGCAGCAGAGATCGACATTCTGCCGCGTGTACACGGTTCCGGTATGTTCACTCGTGGACAGACACAGATTTTAAATATCTGTACACTGGCTCCGCTGTCCGAGGCACAGAAGATCGACGGACTGGATGAGAACGAGACATCCAAGAGATATATGCACCATTACAATTTCCCGTCCTACTCCGTAGGCGAAACCAAACCGTCCAGAGGACCGGGACGCCGTGAGATCGGTCATGGTGCGTTGGCGGAGCGTGCGCTTGTGCCGGTACTTCCGACTGCGGAAGAGTTCCCGTATGCAATCCGTACCGTATCTGAGACGATGGAATCCAATGGTTCTACCTCCCAGGCAAGTATCTGTGCATCCACTCTGTCCCTGATGGCAGCAGGTGTACCGATCAAGCTCCGGTAGCTGGTATTTCCTGCGGTCTGGTAACAGGCGACACCGATGATGATTACATCGTTCTGACCGATATCCAGGGTCTGGAAGACTTCTTCGGCGATATGGACTTCAAGGTAGGCGGCACTCACAAGGGTATTACTTCCATCCAGATGGATATCAAGATCCACGGTCTGACCCGCCCGATCATCGAGGAGGCAATCGCTAAGACGAGAGAGGCAAGAATCTACATTCTGGATGAAGTTATGGCGCCGGTTATCTCCGAGCCGAGAAAGACCGTCAGCCAGTATGCTCCGAAGATCGTTCAGATCTCCATCGATCCGCAGAAGATCGGCGATGTAGTCGGCAAACAGGGCAAGGTAATCAACAAGATTATCGAGCAGACCGGCGTTA
This sequence comes from Clostridium sp. AF22-10, assembly GCF_003478725.1. Classification (NCBI taxonomy): domain Bacteria; kingdom Bacillati; phylum Bacillota; class Clostridia; order Eubacteriales; family Clostridiaceae; genus Clostridium; species Clostridium sp. AF22-10. Next base: position 146,093 of record NZ_QUFZ01000004.1, on the reverse strand, counting down.
AGATCGATATCGAGGACGATGGCAGCGTAGCTGTATGCGGCACCGATCAGGCAATGATCGACAAGGCAGTTTCCATCATCAAGGGCATCGTGACCGACATCGAGCCGGGGCAGATTCTGACAGGTACCGTTGTCCGTATCATGAATTTTGGTGCATTCGTAGAGCTGGCTCCGAACAAAGATGGTATGGTTCATATTTCCAAGCTTTCGGACAAGCGCGTAGCGAAGGTAGAGGATGTTGTCAACATCGGCGATGAAGTTACTGTAAAGGTAATCGAGGTCGATAAGATGGGTCGTATCAACCTGAGCATGAAACCAGGCGATCTGGCTGAAAATAAATAATAAATAGATTGCAAATGCACACGATGTGCTGCAATCATCCATCATAAAATCAATGTGCCTGCATCACTGCGGCGCAGACCAGATAAAGTAAGGAATGCTGCAAGGCAGAGAAGCGGTTCGCTTCTGCTTTGCGGTGTTCCTTTTTACTTTACAAAGAGGAAAAATATGTTAGAGGTAACAGGGGTAGAAAAACGGTACCGCGGAAGGACGATCCTAAAAAATGTCTCTTTTCGGGCAAATCCAGGGGAATGCATCGGGATTGTCGGCGGAAATGGATGCGGCAAGACGACGCTGCTCTCGATCCTCGCGGGGATCCGCAAGCCGGATCAGGGGAGTATTCGGATTGACGGGCAGGAGGCACTTGGAAGACATCGTCTATTAGAAGAAAAAATCGCCTATGTGCCTCAGGAAAATCCGTTGATCCCGGAGCTGACGGCATTTGATAATTACCGTCTCTGGTTCCGGGGGAAACGGCGGGAGATGGAGCGGGATCTGGAATGCGGCGTCGGTCATGTGCTGGGTGTGGACCGATTTTTGAAAACGCAGGCGGGACGGCTTTCAGGCGGAGAGAAAAAGAGGCTGAGCATCGCGGCGGCACTCTCCGGACGCGCGGATATCCTGATTCTCGATGAACCGGGGGCAGCGCTTGACCTGGAGGCAAAGGAGCAGATCCTGACTTATATCAGGAGCTATGTGAAAGCAGGGGGAACAGTTCTTTTAACGTCCCATGAGATGGGAGAGATAGGGGCGTGTACAACCCTTTATGTATTAAAGGACGGTGTGCTGGTTCCGACGGAGGCAGGGCTTTCGGCGCGGGAGCTGATACAGAGGTTTTAAGGTTACTGGGCACGTATGCGTGAACAGTAACGTTTTAAGAGTGAGAAAACAGGAGGAGGTACAAGATGGAAGAGGGAAATAATGCAAACAATACAAACAATGCAAACATGTCAAACAATTCAACCCCGCTAAACCCGGCAGAGGCAGCGGCGCAGGCGCTTACGGCCGCATCTGACACAGCGGATGGAACCAGTGCAGGCGGATCCGCTGGTGCTGGCGGCGGAATCGGTGGAAATGCTGCAGGCGGCAGTGACGGTGGCAGAACGGGCGGAAATGGTTCCGGCAGGAAGAAATGGCTCATTCCAGCCGGAGCAGCCGCAGCGGTGGCCGTGATCGGCGGCGGTGTGATGCTCAGCCATCAGGCAGATCCGAGGCACAGTGATCGATGCGTTCAAGAGTATCACGGCGGAAGGGCAGTTAAATCCGTCTGAGGAGATCTTTGGGACGAAAGAGCTGGAAGACCTTTTACAGAAGGGATCTGCGCAGACGGGTATGGAGTTAAGCATGACAGGTATTTCCGATGAATCCCTGAACCAGATGAGCGGTGCGGGCATCGGTCTGGATGTGAAGCGCGATGTGGACAGCGGACGGCAGCTGCTAAATCTTTCCTTGCAGTATGGCGGCGGAGAATTGGCGGACGCACAGCTTTACATGGATGATACGCAGATCATGGCGGCGATTCCGGCACTTTCCAGCCGTATGTTTACCCTTGACTATGTCAATGATCTGGAAGGACAGCTCATTAATTCTCCGTATGCGGCGCAGAAGCTCGAAGAGCAGGGGATTGATATTGAGGGGCTGGCAAATTATCTGGGACAGTACAAGGAAGCGCTTTCGGACGAGGAGCCGATGATGGATCTGAAAGCACTCTGGAACCGCTACAAAGAGGGAAGCAAGGCGATTGATGACCTCAAAACGGCTATGACCGTCACTAAGAATGACAAAAAAGAGTTTACGATCGACGGACAGAGCGAGAACTGCCGCGGTTACCATGTGACTCTGCCGAAGGATGCGCTGATTCGCTTTGCAAAGACGACGAGAGAATTTTTCCTGAATGATGAGACACTCAAACAGGATGTGGTGCGCTATCTGGAACTGGCAGGCGATGCAAGCAGCATCTATGCAGCGGACGGGGACGGAGAGAGCGTGGATCCGGAGGAACAGCAGAAGGAACTCTGGGCGCAGGCGGAAGCGGTGCTGGACAATCTGGTAGAGGAAATGGAAAATACCATCGGGGATGTGACGATGGATGTCTATGTGAGAAAAGACGGCAAAATGGCTGGATTTTCCTATGAGACGGATGCAACGGTTGAGGAAGAAAATGTCCGTTTTTACGGCGATGTTTCCTTTGGCGGCGGTTACAACATGCTGTCGAATGTGAATGGGGCGTTAAATATTGAGGATTCGGACGGTCAGATTATCACGGTTTCCCTGAATAAAACAAGCGCTTACGAGGCTGGAAAGAGCTGGAGTGGTCAGGTAATTGCGACCCTGCAAGGCGACGAAGAGAAATACCAGTTTATCCTGGATGGCGACTATCAGATCGCGGACGGAAGCTATGAGGTAAAGCTGGATCTGCAGAGTAACGGTGCGTCTCAGGCATCGCTCACGGCGAATGGCGCGGTCAGCGACCTTTCGAAGGGCGAGAGCGTCCATATCGATATGGATTCCCTGCGTCTGGAAACTACATTGTTAAATGGAAGCAGTTCTTATGTTGAATTTGCCGGTTCCTATTATGTCAACCCGCTGGAGGATGAGATCGTGCAGCCGGACGGCGTTCCATTTGATGTGCTGGCTTCCTCCGAGGAGGATTATAACCAGGTCACAACGGAGATAACAGGCAACCTGTTCGCAATTCTCCTGAAAGTCATGTCATAGGCGGCGGAAAATGCGAACATATATGATATATCTGCTGCTGACCGGAAAGCGCCTGCTCCGCCAGCTGCCGTATTTTCTGGCAGGGCTGGCGGTGATGGTGCTGCTCGTCGGCATGGCGGCATTTTCGGCGTCTAAGGTTTTATATGGGGAAACATCTTTAAAGAAAATCGAGGTGGGCGTGGTGCTTCCGGAGGACGATGCGCTTTCGGAAAAGATAACCAAAATGATTGCCTCGCTGGACAGCGTGGAAAGTCTCTGCGACTTTTCGTATCTGGAACACGATGAAGCGTTTCAAAAGATGAAAAGCGGGGAGCTTCAAGCGGTTTTCGAGGTGCCGTCCGGCATGGCGCGCGGCATTTTGGACGGTACGAACCAGCCAGCCACGATCTGGTTTCCGGATGAGAGCGGGCTGGAAGGCGCTGTTTTCCGGGAACTGGCAGAGTCGGGCAGTTCGATGCTTGGCACTTCGCAGGCGGCGATCTACGCGGCAAATGAATGTTTAAATATCCAGGGAGTGCCGGAACAGATTTCGGTGTCTGAACAGGATTTGAACCGTATCTTTTTAAAATATGCGATGAACCGCGAGGCACTTTTCCGGAAGAAAACGGTCAGCGCTGCAGGGAATGTATCGACGGCGGTCTTTTATGGAATTTCGGGGATTGTATTTCTGATGATTCTTACCGGAATCCCGGCAGCGCCGTTTCTGGCTCCCCAGACGGAGGCGCTGGAACAGGGGCTTCGGCGCATCGGGATCCGGCGGTGGTATCCGCTTTTCTGCAAATGCTTGTGCATGACGCTTCTTCTGATGGCAGTCACGGCGGGCGGCTATGGCTGGGCGGTGCAGAAGGGATATGCGCTGGCGGGGCGGGAAGAACTGGCGGCGTGGGGGCTGACCTGCACGGCAGTTTCGGCGTGGATTCTGCTGTTTTATGAGGTGTGCAGAAGTTCGGCAGCGGCGATTTTGACGTTGTTTGCGGTCAATGTGGTATTTCTCTTTCTGGCGGGCGGCATCATCCCGTCCGTCTTTCTGCCGGAACTGGTTCAGAAAGTCGGAAATATGACGGTGACGGCGCTCTGGATGGATGGAATCCGCTTTATTGCTTCGGGCGGGGAGACAGGGGCGGTTCCGGTGCTGTGGAAACTGGCTGCGGCGGCATTGGCATGCTTTGCACTGGCGCTTGCCGCCGGAAAAAGGAGGGATTGACGGATGCGGAAGCTGGCGTGGTGGTTCTGTATGTTTGGAATGACGCTGCGGCGGGCTCTTTACCGCCCGGTGTTCCTCCTGTTTCTTCTGATTTTTCCATTGGGAATGGGCGTGCTCCATCAGGTGGAAAAACGGGATTCCGGGCGGATCGCGGTGGCGCTCTGCCCGGGAACGGATTCGTGGAATCAGGCGCTTGCAGAAAGATTGGAATCGGAAGAGAGCCGTTCATTTTTCTTTTATCCATGCGGGACGGAGGAAGAGGCAAAGAAGGCGGTTATGACCGGACGGGCGGAGTGCGCCTACCTGTTTCCGGAGAGATTAAAAGAACGGCTGGACGAGGGGCATTATACCCGTGCGGTCCGCGTGCTGGTGTCGCCGTCCACGGTGGCAGAGAAAATTATATCAGAAAAGATATTTTCTGAACTGTTCGAGGTGTACGGGCGGGAACTGCTGGCGGACTATGGGAAAAATGGAGCGGCATTCCAGACGGTGATGGCGCGCTGCCAGACGACGGAGGCGCGGGAAAAGGCGTGCGGCGTGCTGATGGAACTCTATGAAAAATACCGCAGCAACGGAAGCACCTTTACCTTTGATTATCAGACCTTACGGGGAGAAACGGCACTGCAGACAGGGGCGATGAAGGTGGTCTTTCCGGTGCGCGGGCTGACTGCGGTATTCCTTTTTATCATGGGGCTGGCGGCAGCTGTCATGGCGGGCGAGGATGCAGAGCGCGGGCTTTATGCGGCGGTCCGGAGCCGGGAGCGGTGGCTGCTGCAGACGGCGGAGATCGCGGCGTTTGTCTTTTTAGCAACCATTTCGGCCTATGCGGCGCTTCTGGCGTCGGGAAATGGGGCAGAGCCGCTTTTAGAGGCGGGAAAGCTGCTTTTTTATCTCTTCTTCGTGACCATGTATGCCTTTGGATGCCTGGCAGTCTGCCGGAAGCCGGGATTTCTGGCGGCGCTGATTCCGGTGTTTATCCTTGCGAGCCTCCTGCTCTGCCCGATCTTTTTTGACGCTTCAGTCTTTTTGCCGGGAGCCGCGGGTGTGCGAAAGCTGCTGCCGCCGTGGTGGTATCTGAGCGGCATTTTCGGTTCCCAAAGTGTCTACCCGTGAACAATTACTTTTTAATAACGTTTTTTTGGATAACTTCGATAAAAAGATTGCTATTTTTTCATTCAATTATTATAATAAAAAGAGACATCCGGTATCGAGCATCAATCTGCCGGATGTTTTCATGCGAGAAAATCAGGAGAGGAGTGAACACAATGGAAAGCCGGAGTCATAAGGCGGAATCAGACGGCAGCTACCCAGAACCGAAGGCAGCGTACACATGCATTTGCAGGAATGACAGCTGCAAACAGCGGATTCCTTGTGTACACTGCCGCATCTGTGGATAAGTTTTCGGCATTCTGCCTGTGTGCAGGAGCAGGAAGGGAGCAGCCTGTCCGATTTCCAAAATGACAATATTTTGGAAGGAGACGGGAATGTTAGAAGAAGAGAAGAAAGAAGAGCTGCTGGCTCTGCTGTCCGGGAAGAAGTACCGGGAGCTGAAAAGCCAGCTGGTCGAGATGAATGAGGTGGATATTGCCTCATTTATCGAAGAATTGGATTCAGAAAAGACGGTCGTTGTATTCCGTATGCTGCCGAAAGAGCTGGCATCGGAGGTATTTGCCTGTCTGGAAGTCGAACAGCAGCAGCACATCATTACCAGTATTACGGATAATGAGCTGCGTGCCATCATTGACGACCTGTATGTCGATGATGCGGTCGATATGCTGGAGGAGCTGCCGGCGACGATCGTGCGGCGCGTACTTCAGAACTCCAGCCCGGATACGAGAAAACTGATCAACCAGTTCCTCAATTACCCGGAAAACAGCGCCGGAAGCGTCATGACGGCGGAGTACGTGGGACTCAAGAAAAATATGACGGTGGAGCAGGCATTTGATTATATCCGGAAATATGGTGTGGACAAGGAGACGATTTACACCTGCTACGTCATGGATGAAAAACGCCGCTTAGAGGGCGTTGTGACGGTCAAGGATCTTCTGATGAATGATTATGCGGCGCTCATGGGCGATATCATGGATCCGCATGTGATCAAGGCGTATACGACGGAAGACCAGGAAAAGGTCGTGGAGACGTTCAATGAGTACAACCTCTTGAGTTTACCGGTTGTGGACGGCGAAGACCGTCTGGTCGGCATCATCACGGTCGATGATGTCATGGATGTCATGGAGCAGGAGGCGACGGAGGACTTCGAGAAGATGGCGGCGATGCTGCCGAGTGAGAAGCCGTACCTGAAGACGGGCGTGTTCCAGCTTGCGAGAAATCGTATTCCGTGGCTGATGATCCTGATGTTGAGCAGTATGGTGACCGGCGGTATTTTGTTAAAATATGAGAATGCCTTTTCGGTAATTCCGCTTTTGGTTACGTTTATTCCGATGCTGATGGATACGGGCGGAAACTCCGGCAGCCAGGCGAGCACGATGATCATCCGTGGTATGGCGGTCGGCGAGGTAGAACCGGCGGATATTCTGAAAGTTATGTGGAAAGAGATCCGCGTGGGAATGCTCTGTGGACTTTCTCTGGCGCTTGTCAATTTCGTGCGCCTGATGATCCAGTATCCGGGGCAGGTACTCATCTGCCTGACGGTAGTTATCAGCCTGTTCTGCACGGTTATCATCGCGAAGACGATCGGATGTGTGCTTCCGATTGCGGCGAAGACGATCCATCTCGACCCGGCGATCATGGCGTCTCCGATGATCACGACGATCGTGGATGCATGCAGCCTGATGATTTATTTCCAGCTGGCGTGCCATTTGCTGAATATGAAGGCTTGATGTAAATTACCAGTTAGCTATATAATATTATTTTGTAACTGTTCAGTACCTTCACAGTCACGCGCAAAAATTCATTAAAAATTGCCTGCGGCAATGGGATTTTTGCCAGCTAACCCATGTTTTCGTAGGGTCAGCGCAGTAAATGCGCAGACTTACGGAACAGTTACTTTATTTTTATAAATAATTCCAATATTTTAATTATTTCTAGGAAAGGAAAAACTGTTTGGAACATAAGATTCCAGACAGCCGTGTGAAAAGTATGACAAAGATCAGAACCAGATACGCACCGAGCCCGACAGGCAAAATGCATGTAGGAAACTTAAGAACTGCATTATACGCATACCTGATTGCAAAACATGAGGGCGGCGATTTTATCCTGCGAATCGAGGATACCGATCAGGAGCGTTTCGTTGAAGGCGCGACCGAGATCATTTACAATACGATGCGCGATACCGGACTGAAACATGACGAAGGTCCGGACATCGGCGGTCCGGTTGGCCCGTATGTACAGAGCGACCGTCAGAAACAGGGCATCTACATGGAATATGCGAAGAAGCTGATCGATAAAGGCGAAGCTTATTACTGTTTCTGCGATCAGGAACGCTTAAACAGCTTAAAGAGAGAAGTAAACGGCGAAGAGATCATGACCTATGATAAGCACTGCCTGCACCTTTCCAAGGAAGAGGTAGAGGCAAACTTAAAGGCAGGAAAGCCGTTTGTCATCCGTCAGAACAACCCGACCGAGGGAAAGACTACCTTCCACGATGAGATTTATGGGGATATTTCCGTAGATAACTCCGAGCTGGACGATATGGTTTTAATCAAATCGGATGGATTCCCGACCTACAACTTCGCAAATGTGGTGGACGATCATTTACAGCAGATCACCCATGTAGTCCGCGGTAACGAGTACCTGTCTTCTTCTCCGAAGTACAACCGTCTGTACGACGCATTCGGATGGGAGGTTCCGGTTTATGTGCACTGCCCGACCATCACGAACGAGGAGCACAAGAAGCTGAGCAAGCGAAGCGGTCATTCTTCCTATCAGGATCTGATCGATCAGGGCTTCGTTTCCGAGGCAGTTGTCAACTTTGTTGCCCTGCTTGGCTGGTCACCGGAAAATAATCAGGAGATTTTCTCCTTAGACGAGCTGGTAAAAGAGTTCAACTACAAGAATATCAGCAAATCTCCGGCTGTTTTCGATATGGTAAAACTGAAATGGATGAACGGCGAGTACATCAAGGCGATGGATTTTGATAAGTTCTATGAGATGGCAGAGCCGTACATCAAGAAAGTAATCACCAAGGATCTGGATCTGAAGAAGATCGCGGCGATGGTTAAGACGAGAATCGAGATTTTCCCGGATATCGAGGGACACATCGATTTCTTTGAGACACTGCCGGAGTATGATCCGCAGATGTATGTTCACAAGAAGATGAAGACCAATCTGGAGACATCCTTAAAGGTATTAAAAGATGTTCTGCCGATTCTGGAAGCACAGGAAGATTACTCCAACGACGCCCTGTACGCGGCGCTGTCCGAGTATGTATCCAAAGAGGGCGTTAAGACCGGCTTTGTAATGTGGCCGATCCGTACCGCTGTATCCGGCAAGCAGATGACGCCGGCAGGCGCGACTGAGATCATGGAAGTGCTTGGCAAGGAAGAGTCGATCCGCCGTATCAAGAAGGGGATTGAACTTCTGGAGGCACAGCAGTAGGCTGTCGTAATCGTAGATATTCGACTTGAAGCAAGTTTGGCTTCGCAGATTAAATCAGTAGGTAGTAAATAAACAACTGCTTTTTCATGTATCGTAGATGCATGAAAAGCAGTGAAAAGGTGCGCTTTGTGAGAAATACATTCCAAGGCGCACTTTTCTTACATTTGTACTTGACAGATTTGCTTCAGATGCGCGGCAGAAGTATGTCTTGCACATCAAAATGCGAATTTCGAAGCAAATATGCCGAGATATTCTTGAATTGTGGAGTAAGGAAACAGGAAATGGCATTCAGTAAAGCACAGACACAGGCAATCATGCATAAAGATGGTCCCATGATGGTTCTGGCGGGACCGGGATCAGGGAAAACAACGGTGATCACCCATCGGGTCCAGTATCTGACGAAGGAGTACGGAATCGACCCGGGGGATATTCTTGTGATTACCTTTACCCGGGCAGCAGCCGAGGAGATGCGGGAGCGGTATGAAGCATTGACCGGCGGCGGATCCAGAGTCACCTTCGGTACTTTTCATTCGATCTTTTTTAGGATCTTAAAGCTGGCATACCGATATACCGCTGACAATATTGTCCGGGAAGATCAGCAGATGCAGTTTGTCCGGGAGCTGGCTCAGGCCGGAGGTCTGGAGCCGGAGGATGAAAATGAGTTTGCAGCCTCCATTTTAAGTGAGATAAGCTCTGTCAAGGGAGAGAGGATTGCACTGGAACATTACTATTCCAAAAACTGTCCGGATGCAGTTTTCCGTCAGCTCTATGCAGGCTATGAAGAGAAAATGCGCCGGACCGGACTCATCGATTTCGATGACATGATGGTGCTGTGTCTGGAACTTTTTACGGAAAGAAAAGATATCCTGTCTGCCTGGCAGAGGAGGTATCGGTACATCCTGATTGATGAGTTTCAGGACATCAACCGGCTTCAATATGAGATCGTGCGGATGTTAGCCAAGCCGGAAGATAATCTTTTTATCGTGGGCGATGATGATCAGTCGATTTACCGGTTTCGTGGGGCCAAACCGGAGATTATGCTGGGGTTTGAGCGGGATTATCCGGGTGCCGGACGGATTCTTCTGGATGTGAATTACCGCAGTACCGAGGAGATCGTGGCACCGGCATTGCGGCTGATCGGAGAAAACCAGAAACGTTTTTCAAAGGCCATCCATACAACGGGACGTCATGGGAAGAACGTGATCACGAAGCTCTGGCAGGATCCGGGGGGAAGAAAATCTGGCCATTGCCAGGGAGATACAGCTGTATCTGCAGTCGGGAGTGCGGCCGGGGGATATCGCAGTTTTATACCGGACCAATGCTGGTCCTCGTTTTCTGATGGAAAAGCTGATGGAATACAACCTTCCTTTCCGGACAAGGGATACGGTGCCGAACCTCTATGAACACTGGATTTCGCGAAATATCCTGACCTATATCCGGATCGCCATGGGAAGCCGGGCGCGGGAAGATATTTTGCAGGTCATCAACCGTCCGAAGCGGTATATCAGCCGGGATGCGATGCCGGATGAGACGGTTTCGTTCGAGAAGATGAAGGCATTCTATGCGGAGAAAGACTGGATTGCCGAGCGGATCGAGAGTCTGGAAGGGGATCTGCGGGCCATCGCCCGGATGTCACCTCTGGCAGCCGTCAATTATATCCGCCAGGGCATGGGATACGACGAATATCTGATCGAGTATGCGGCATTCCGGCGGATGCGGCCGGAGGAACTTTTAGAGACTGCCGATGAGTTAAAAGAAAGTGCGGCGGGTTTCAAGACCTTTGACGAGTGGTTTGCACACATCGACGCGTACAAGGAGGAACTGCTCCGGCAGGCGGCGCAGCGGCGGACGGAGACGGACGCGATCACGCTCGCGACGATGCACAGTGCCAAGGGGCTGGAATTTCCCATTGTCTATATTCTCGATGCCAATGAGGGCATCACGCCGCACAGCCGCGCGATGCTGGACGAGGATATGGAGGAAGAACGACGTCTGTTCTATGTGGCAATGACGCGTGCCAAGACCCGGCTGCATGTATATGCGGTGCGGGAGAGGTACCATAAAAAGGCAGAAGTATCGCGGTTTGTGTGGGAGTATCTGGGGCGGGATGGAGATAGCAGGTAACGAAATTCACAATGAAAATCGGGAAATCATATAAATGACGGTATTAAATATATATTGTGTACGGTTTGTTGACATTTTTTGAAAATTGTTTAATAATAACATCATAAGAATTAATCTTCATGGGCGTCAAAAGAGATGAAAGGTAAACAGAGAGGAGATGGGAGAATGAAAGGTATACGAAGGGCGGCAGCGGTGTGTCTGACAATGACATTGGCAGTATCGACATTATTTGGAAATACAGCATGGGCGGATATGCCGCAGAAGACAGAGAAGAAAAAATGTGTCCATGTGCATACCGAGGAGTGCTACGGCGAGCCGGATGAGGAAGCAACCTCGTCCCAGATAGGAGAAGAGCCGACGGAATGTACCCACGTCTGCACTGTAGAAAGCGGATGCATACGGAATACAGCCGCGTCTTCCGGTACGAACGAGGACGATTCTGAAACCGGGCCGGATGATGAAGAAACCAACGATCAGAAGGATTCTGCTAACAAAGCGGAGAATGCACCTTCCGTCAGTACACCATCGGATATGAAGATACGACAGTTCCAGGCGGAACAGTGATACCGGCTGTGAAGTCCAGATCTTCTCCTGGTCCTGGTATGATCCGGAGGAGAATCTGCTGGATGGCAAATTAGAGCTTAGCGGAGTTACCGAGGAAGCCCAGCCATCCTTCGAAGAAGTCACGGAGTACTTACCAGAGGCTATTATTGCCCAGGTCGGAGAAGAAAGCGAAGCTGGTAAAGAGGAAAAACTTCCGATCACTGGCTGGAGCTGTAACGAGTATGTGCAGGATGAAGAAGGCTGCTGGCCCCTGGAAGGCACCTATGAGTTTGCAGCAGAGCTGCCGGAGGCATATGAACTGGCGGAAGATGCAGAGGCGCTGGTGGTGGAAGTGTCTGTGACGGGAGACCAGGCGGCGATGCCTGTGTATGATTATCAAAATGTTGTGTTAAATGTAAATTTTGAAGAAGGGGAACCTCCTAAAGGCCTTGCCTATGATGAGAGTGGGTTTTCTAGTCTTAACAACGACGTAATGAATTTATTGAACGATCGCGGTATAAAGGTTACTAATTCAGGAGAAAATAGCTTTCAATTAAGAATGACGAATGCTACTACCATACAGAACCTTGAGTTAAGCCGGGGAACATGGGAGATAGTATTAAATGGAAGCAATGTATTAAAGGGAAAAGGGAAAGGTTTTTCAGGATGTGGCCTCAGGATTAATGACTATGTGAGCGCGACAATTAAGGCAGAAACAGCATCGGCTTCGTTGACAGTTAAGAATCTCCAACGAAAAGAACAAGTGATGATGCATCCAGCGCAATAGTGGTCGCAGGCAGCTTGACGATAGAGAGTGGAACGATAGAAGCAGCTGCCTATGCGGAACAAAATAGCGATCCAGTTTCAGGAGCTATTGTTGTGCAAAGCAATGGAACTTTAAATATTAGCGGAGGCTCTGTTACTGCTGCGGGAACACACAAGAATGGTGTGTATGTCCGTAGAAATTTCCAGATGACTGGTGGAAGTTTAACGGTAACCGGAAGTGGAAAACCCGGAATTGAGAATGTGGGTAGTTTTGAACTTTCAGGTGGAACAATTTCAACAAATGGTGGACCAGGATTTTTGCAGAGGGGTGGAACTGCAACGATCCAAGCCAAGGAACTGAATACCGATCGATTATACATTAATGGAAATAGTTCTTTCACTGTTGCAAAAGGCGGAAAGGTAACCTCTGGAAGTACGATAATTGATAGTGGCACACTTACCAATGCAGGTGAATTTGTTTTAAACGGTGCATTTGAAAAAGGAAAATACGGAACATTTATCAATAACGGTACAATCAGCGGAACCGGAAGTCTACCCGATGGTGTAAAGCAGATTCCGGATAATATTACAGTTTATAAAGCGGAAATAAGTGCAGATTATTGCGATAATATGTCGATCAATGTTCAAAACCTTGCGGCTATTCAGAAACCGGTTAACGCCGGAAACCTGCAATATGAACTTGTTGAAGATACAGGAAGTGATAAGGGAGTAGGAACGATTGACAAGGAAAGGGGCCAGTTGAGGGTGACCAAGGCTGGTGTATTTAAAATCAAGGTAAATACACAGGCAAGTGGATTCTATAAAGCCGGAGAAAATCCAGTTTATATAACATTGACTGTTAATAAAGCAAAGTTTCCTGATTCCTGGAACTTGACCGTAACGGCTGCCAGCGGTGAATATAGGGGAGCCCAAGGATATCCGGCAGCTGCCATTAGCGCAAGTAGTATTCCTAGTGGTGCAAGATATGAATATCAGCTGAAGAGTACAAATCGTAAGGATGATTTACAAGAAGATCAGTGGAAGTCGGAGTGTCCGAAGATTGTGAATGTAGCAGAGTCTGGTCAGTTTGTATTTGTAAGAGTGACAGTAGATAATTACAAGTCGAAGATATTTTGCTCTGGCAACCAAACAAATATTACAAAACGGAAGTTTACAGATACAAAAGTAACACTTGAACCAGAGACCGTCATTTATAATGGTCAATCCTGGAGCCCGGAGATCAAGGTGGTTGAGAACTGGCAGGGAGCTTCCGAGGATGCAGTGGATAGGGCGGATTATATAATCCAATATTGGACATATTGGACAGGAACTGATAATAGTATAGTTACAGAGCGAAAAGATGCTGGAACATACACCGTTTATCTGTTGGGTCAGAGAAATTATACGAATGAATCGAAACAAGCTATACTTACAATCGACAAGTGTAAATTAAATGCACGGATAACAGGAGACTCTTTCGATAAAGTCTATGATGGAACGACAGATATTAAGGAGGAGCAGAATTTATCCGTTCAGCTTTACAGTGATTCCGGTACTCCTGATTCTCGGGATGTTCGTGCTGACCAGGTGAATTGGGCATATCAGAGTGCGGATGTTGGAGAGCACAATATTGAGGCGGCAAATATTACGTTAGCAGGTGACAATGCAAAGAATTATGAGCTGACAGAAAATAGCACATCTATCAAAGGCAATATCGTAGCACGTGATTTTGCATCCATGACTGTGTCGGCGGATCCGCTTACCTACAATGGTACCGAGCAGAAGCCGCAGATCCATGCATCTGTGGAAATCGGTCTTTCAAATGAGAGTCCGGATGCAGTGGTATTTACTTATTCTAAGAATGGAGTGGATTACCAGAGTGAGATCCCGGGCTTTACAGATGCGGGAACCTATCAGGTATATGTGAAAGCTTCGATGGCCAATTTCAATGATGCTGTAAAAACAGTCAATGTGACGGTTCAGCAAGCGCCTCAAGCTCAGGCAGTCATCAGGCGGCGGAGGAAAAGGCAGCAGTGGAAAAAGCAGCAGTGGAAAAAGCAGCAGCGGAAGTTCCGGCACAGTAACCAAAGATAGCCAGAAAGGCTACCGCAGCGAGGAACAAGGGGTTATCACCGGTGCATCGAATCAGGCAGTGAATGACGGTTACAGCCATTGGATAAAGGATGCCAGAGGCTGGTGGCTCCGCTACAGTGACGGCACCTGGCCTATGGGCAATACCGGTGCATTTCATTGGGAAAAAGTCAACGGCAGATGGTGGGCATTTGGCGCTGAGGGATATCTGAGTACCGGCTGGATCTATGACACCCTGCACCAGGGATGGTTCTATATGGACGAAAACCAGGGTATGCTTACAGGATGGCAGTTCATCAATGGAAAATGGTATTATCTGAATTCGAATCAAGACGGCAGTGCCGGCATCATGTATTCAAAACGCCGGACACCGGATGGCTGGTATGTGAAAGAAGACGGCAGCTGGGATGAAGAAGCGGGAAGATAATAGGTAAAAGAGTTATTTAAAGCGGTTGATCGGGAGGTCAGCCGCTTTTCTTTGCTCATATTGAGGTCTTAAAAATTGAAAAACGGTCACCAGAATTTGTGGGAAATGATAGGCGGTTGTTTGCTCAGTTTTTTGGAATATAGATGATTTTGTCACAGGTGTAAAGCTCTTCTTACCTCTGTTTCGCGTTTCATATCCGATATATTTACAATTCCCATCCAACTGACTATAATAAAGAATGTCCGTTTGCCTGCAACGGCGCGGAACCATATCCATCTGCATCAGGGCGATATGACAGAAAAATGAACTTAAAAGAATGGAAGAAACAACAATGGATGTAATTGGAAAATTTGGAAATAGGGTGAGCAGCCAGGCGCTTAAGGATCCGGAAAAAGCGCGTCGGCTGCTTCTTGCGGGATACCGCCTGCAGGAAAAGAAGCTTCAGTTTTTGCCGGATCGGGGGCTGCCGTCGTCGGGACAGTATGTGGCGCGGGTGGTTATGAAAAATATCATTCAGTCGCTGTCGGAACCGGAGAATGCGGCGATGGTCAGCATATTTGTGCCGGGAGAGCTGGTGATGGCGGCAGGGCTGACGCCGTACTCAGTGGAGGCGATGTCCTGTTTTATGGCGGGAACGAAGTGTGAGCAGACGTTTCTTCGGAAAACGGAGGAAGAAGGATTTCCGGAGACGATGTGTTCGTACCACAGGGTGTTTCTGGGGGCGGCGCTGACGGGGATTCTGCCAAAACCGAACTGCATGATTTATACGAACCTTGCGTGTGATGGAAATATGATGACGTTTCCGTATTTAAAGGATAAATTTGAATGTCCGGGCTTTTATATTGATGTTCCGTATGAGAAAAACCGGGAATCGGTTCTGTATGTGGCGGATCAGCTGCGGAAATTGAAACGGTTTCTGGAGGAGACGACGGACAGACGGATTTCGGAGGAAACAGTGCGGAGTGCGGTAGATAACAGCCGGAAAGCAGCGGCGAATTATAAAAAACAGCTTGCCTTGCGGTGTGCGCATGACCCGGTGACCTCTCTGACGAATGAATTGTATGCGCTTTTTATGTGCCATCTGATGGCTGGCTCAGAGACGGCGGTTACCTATACGGAAAAACTTCTGCGCGATGTGCGGATGTCACCGAGGGGAGATGGTCTTTCGGTAATCTGGATGCACATCATGCCATTTTTACAGGAGCCGGTTAAGGATATTTTTAATTATAGTAAGAAAATGCACATTCGCGCTTGTGATTTTATCGCAGATGGTTTTCAGGAGATGCATGCGGAAGACCCGTATGAGGCGATGGCAGAGAAAATGGTCTATTGCATTTACAATGGCAGTGTGAAACAGAGAGTTGAGGAAGCGGAACGGCTTGCCAGAATCACGGAAGCGGATGGTGCTGTTTTATTTGCCCACTGGGGCTGTAAGGGAACGATCGGTGCATCCAGCCTGATTAAGCAGTCCTTAGAAAAGACAGGACTTCCGACGATGATTCTCGACGGTGACGGCTGCAACCCTGCCAATACAAGCGACGGTCAGGTATCGACGCGGCTTCAGGCGTTTGTGGAAATGCTGGAAAAGGGCAAGGAGGAGAAACACGCATGATTTATTACGTCTGTAAGTACACCCCGATCGAGCTGTTCCGGGGGTTTGGAGAAGAATGTTCTGTTTTGGAGGAAATGCCGGAAAATTTCGAACAGTCGGATCAGATTGCACATGCAAATCTGTGCGGCTTTGGAAAATCGGTCATTCAGGCAGTGCTGGAAGGAAAGGTTGAACAGCTGGTGCTGGTAAACTGCTGCGATTCGATGCGACGCGTTTACGATATCGTGGAGAGCACGGGAAAATGTAAGTTTTTATATATGCTGGATCTGCCGCATGATGATAATGAATGTGAAAAAGTGAAATTTGCGGGCACGATCCGGAGGCTTAAAAAGGCATATGAGGCATATTCCGGGAAAGTGTTTGATAAACGCGCTTTTATCAAGTCCTTTATTACGCCGGAAATGAACACGGAGCCGTACATTGGTGTGCTGGGCGTGCGGGTCAGCGGCATTCTGGAGGATATGATCCGGGACAATATCCAGATGGATGTGGAAAATCTGACCTGTACGGGTGGGCGGAAACTGTCGGTCGTACAGGATGAAATGTGGAATATGGAGGAAGAGGAGCTGTTTCTTTCTTACGCGGACGTCCTGCTGGGACAGATGCCGTGTTTCCGCATGAACCGTTCGATCCGCAGAAACCGTCTGTATCTGGATCCGAATTTAAAGGGAATTATTTATCACACGATCAAGTTCTGTGATTATTATGGATTTGAGTATGCGAGTATCAAGCGGGATATCAAGGTTCCGCTCCTTAAGATTGAGACTGATTTTACGAGCCAGAGCGCGGGGCAGCTTTTGACGCGCATTCAGGCATTTGAGGAGACGATCGAGGGATCAGAGGATATGGATCCGGGAAAAGGTATCAGTGAGGAGGCAAGAAAGAAGATGGAGTCGGGCATTTTTTATGTAGCGGGAATCGACAGCGGTTCGACAAGTACGGATGTGGTCATATTGGATCAGGATGGAAAAATTAAATCGACGATGATTATTCCGACCGGCGGCGGTGCGATGATGAGCGCCGAGAAGAGTCTGGATCTGGCGATTGAGAAAGCGGGAATTAAGAAAGAGGAGATCGTGCGGATCGATACGACCGGATATGGACGATCCTACATTGACAGCGGGGATGACAGCATCACGGAGATTACCTGCCATGCCAAGGGCGCAAATTATCTGAATCCGAATGTCCGCACTATCATCGACATTGGCGGGCAGGATATCAAGGCGATCAGCATCGACGGGCAGGGAGCCGTGAAAAATTTCCTGATGAATGACAAATGTGCCGCCGGAACGGGACGTTTTCTGGAAATGATGGCGAAAACGCTGGGACTTTCCCTGGAGGAAATGAGTGTGAAAGGGCTGGAATGGAAGCATAATATCGTGATTTCCAGCATGTGTACGGTGTTTGCAGAGTCGGAGGTCGTGTCGCTGGTGGCACAGAATAAGGATGTGGCAGATATTATCCACGGTTTAAATGTGTCAGTTGCCTCAAAAGTCGGCGCGTTAGCAGCCCGCCTTGGAAAGGATCATCCAGGCGAATATATGATGACCGGCGGTGTGGCGAAGAACCAGGGTATCATCCAGGCATTGGAAGAGAAGCTTGGTGCTAAACTTTATATCTGTGATGAGGCGCAGCTCTGCGGTGCGCTGGGAGCGGCGCTATTTGCTTATGAGAAATGTAAAGGCAGTGCGGAGGAAACGCGATGAAGCGGCAGGGTTAAAACACTTGTATCGATATTTTCGTCAGATATTCACTGGGAGAGGCTGTGGCCAATTCGTCGATCACAGCCTCTTTATAAGAGTATTTGCCGGTTTTAAACTTGTGTTCATCGATCCAATCAAAGAGTTTTTCGTAGGTGGCTTTCGAGTCATAGTAATTTCCCATTAAGTAAGCAACTGCATAGGTTCCGGCCGGTTTTAAGTGATAGGGGTAATTTTTCGGTTTTGTTATAACTTTTGTGAAAAAATAAGCATAGGTATCCAGATGATTTTTTCGTAAATCTGCCACATCAAGCATGGCACCATAAGGATGACCGGCATTTAGAGCGTGGGCATTGCAGTAACCGATGTGGCGGCAAAGAGCCTGGATGATTTTCTGATGGTCATCTGTATGAATCGGATCGCTGAGAATCAGATATTCTTCCGGTGTCGTCTCGAGAAAAATACGACCGTTTTTATTTTCGGTATGGAAGAATAATTCATCTTCTGTACGTTCTGCCTGTTTCTGATTCAGTGATTCCTGGAGTGATACCAGGGATAATTTTATATGATTGGACTGTAAAGTGAATAAAAATCCAAGAATGCATCTACATTCTGAAATCAGAAATCAAATTAAAACATTATAATCTTCGATGCCTCGTTGGGAAGCCAACGGGGTATTTTTTTACCCAATCAGGCTGTATAGGACACCTCATTTTTGATGTCTTTGGACGGTGCGGGAAGCATACTGATTGGAATCCTTATATCTATGATATAGATTTTTGCAATACAAAAAGACTTTACATATGGCTATAAAAATCAACTGTATTCCAAGCGGAACCTTCCCCCATTTTCTGGAACACGAAAAAGAAGAAACGATTTCGGTCTATCTGGAGGTCGTCAAATGGGCGCTTCTGGAAGAATGAATATGTCCGAAAAAATGTTGGAATTATAATAATATTAATCGAAAAAATGTGATTTATAATAAAATAATGTCCGTAAAAATGCTGTTTAGCAATGGAAATATGCCCTGAAAAGTGTTAAGATAGAATACAGATGCTTTTGGATGTATATGTTGCGCAGGAGGTTTCTTAATGGAAAGAGAGCTGTTTACGAAACTGGAACGATGGATGAATAAAAAGAACAGAAAGCCGCTGATCATACAAGGAGCGCGCCAGGTCGGAAAAACCTGGATTATGAAGGAATTTGGAGCCAGGTTCTATGAAAATACAGTCTATATCAATTTTGATAATAATAAAGCAATGAAGGATGTATTTGACCTAGACTTTGACTTAAAGCGGATCCTTTCTGCAATCAAAATTGAGTACGGAAAGAGTTTTCAGGCTGAAAATACATTGATTATTTTTGATGAGATCCAGGAAGCACCAAAGGCGCTGGCATCTTTAAAATATTTCTATGAGAATGCACCGCAGTATTCTATCATTGCAGCTGGTTCCCTGCTCGGTGTTGCATTACATCAGGGAACATCCTTTCCTGTTGGGAAAGTTGATTTTTTAAAATTATGCCCTATGAGCTTCAATGAATTCATTTTGGCAGTTGGTGAAAAGGGGTTGCATGAAGCGTTGAGGTCCCAAGATTATGAACTGATCAATGCATATGCCGGGAAATATACGGATTTGTTAAAAAAGTATTATTATGTGGGCGGAATGCCAGAAGTAGTCCAGACATATATTGATTCCGATGATCTATTTGAGGTACGTGAGATCCAAAACAATCTTCTGCAGTACTATGAAGAGGATTTTAGCAAACATGCGCCAAAGGAAGTTGTTCCGCGCATCATGATGGTCTGGAATTCGATTCCTTCCCAATTGGCTAAGGAAAATCGTAAGTTTATGTATGGAGCACTACGAGAGGGTGCACGGGCAAAAGATTTTGAACTTGCAATTCAGTGGTTGGAAGATGCAGGGTTAATCCTGAAAAGCTATAGAGTATCAAAGCCAGATATTCCACTGATTGCGTACATGGAAATGAACAGTTTTAAAATGTTCATGTTCGATGTGGGATTGTTAACAGCAAAGGCCGGACTATCAGCAAGACTTCTATTGGAGGGAAGCCGGATCTTTGAAGAATTCAAGGGGGCACTTACGGAACAGTATGTTGCACAGGAGTTACACGCTGCAGGATATCCGCTTTATTATTTTGCAACAGCACGATCAACTGGAGAGATAGATTTTATGTTGCAGGGAGATTTAGACTGCGTTCCGATTGAGGTGAAGGCAGAACAGAATCTCCGTGCCAGGAGTTTGAGGGCATTTTGCGATAAATATAAGCCGGGCATGGCGATTCGTAGCAGTATGTCAAATTATAAGCAGGAAGACTGGCTGACAAATGTTCCGTTATATATGCTTGCGGAATATTTGAAAAGAACAATATATGTGGTAAGCTGATAACAATTTACCTCAAAACCAACGGGGTATTTTTTGTTCTGAATCAGACAATACAGAAGTTCGCGCTAAGCGAACTAATGAAATGGAGGTTCTGGGTCCCTTCACGGCAATGTAGTATGTGCATTAGCTGCCGGAATCGGTGACTATGCGCGATGTACTCTCTTGGAATATAGCTATCACGATGGCCAGTTTTGGATTTTTACAGAAGGCGGCGAGAAGTTCATAGGACTTGAGAGGAATAAAAATGTCAGTCTTGCTGTCTTTGAAAAGCCCCCGGACTTTGGTGCGCTGAAAAGCGTACTGGTCATGGGAACGGCAAAGCTCATCGAGCCGATGTTATTTGAGGTTCCTGGATTTGATGAATATTCGGAAAACTTGATAAAAAGTTCGATGATAGGAGTTCGAAAAATTTCTTTCGGGAAAGAATCTGTTGCGGAAACGCGGGAAATACCGTATAATAATGCGGTCTGATCTGCACCTATGCAACAGATTTGTCCGTAAAAAAATGAAAAATCAGAATTGTGCGTATTTCAGAAACAATTTTTTGCTGTAAGAGTGAAAAAAGTTATGTAAACTGTCTGCAAAAAAATACTTGACAAGAATTTGTGTTTTTACGCTTACGGAGAAGAACAAAAAAAGAACTAAAAAACAGCGATGAACACATCGCAAAAAATGAGAAATGTAGGTAAAAATAATTTTATGAGAAAATTAGCATTAAGTGATGAAATCCTTCTCAAGATCTCCCAGCCGGCGCGTTATATTGGCGGCGAGGTGAATATGGTGAAGAAGGATCCGTCGAAGGTAGCAGTCCGGTTTGCCATGTGCTTTCCGGATGTGTACGAGATCGGTATGTCCCATCTGGGCATCCAGATTCTTTATGATATGTTCAACCGCCGGGATGACGTTTACTGTGAGCGCGTTTATTCCCCGTGGATGGACTTAGATTCGATCATGCGGGAGCAGAAGATTCCGCTGTTTGCTGTTGAAAGCCAGGATCCGATCAAAAATTTTGACTTCCTTGGAATTACAATCCAGTACGAAATGTGCTACACCAATATTTTGCAGGTGCTGGAATTATCACAGATTCCGCTCCATGCAGAAGAGCGTACCGAGGAGGATCCGATCGTTATCGGCGGCGGTCCGTGTACCTACAATCCGGAGCCGATCGCGCCGTTTTTTGATCTCTTCTATATGGGCGAGGGCGAGGTGGTTTATTTTGACCTGATCGACCGCTACAAGGAGATCAAGGCGCGCGGCGGCAGCCGGAAGGAATTTCTGGAGCAGGCGGCGCAGATTCCGGGTATCTATGTGCCGGGATTTTATGATGTGACATACAAAGAGGACGGCACGATCGAGGCGATGACGCCGAACAACCCGCACGCGCCGCAGACCGTTTCCAAGCAGCTTGTCATGGATATGAGCGATACCTGGTATCCGGAGAAGCCGGTGGTTCCGTATCTGCGCGCGACGCAGGACCGTGTGGTTCTCGAGATCATGCGCGGCTGTATCCGCGGATGCCGTTTCTGCCAGGCGGGCATGGTATACCGCCCGGTGCGCGAGCGCAGCCTGGAGGAACTGAAACGTCTGGCGCGGACGATGCTAAAGAGCACCGGACATGAGGAAATTTCGCTGAGTTCGCTGAGCTCTAGTGATTACACGAAGCTGGAGGGAATCGTCAATTTTCTGATCGACGAGTTTGACGGAAAGGGCGTCAATGTGTCCCTGCCGTCCCTGCGTATTGACGCATTTTCCCTCGACGTCATGAGCAAGGTGCAGGACGTGAAGAAGAGCAGCCTGACCTTTGCACCGGAGGCGGGATCTCAGCGTCTGCGTAACGTTATCAACAAGGGTCTGACCGAGGAAAATATTTTAAATGGTTCCGCCGAGGCGTTCAAGGGCGGCTGGAACCGCGTAAAGCTCTACTTCATGCTGGGACTTCCGACCGAGACGGTGGAAGATATGCAGGGCATTGCCGAGCTTTCGGAGAAGGTGGCGGAAGTGTACTATGACACGGTTCCGAAGGAACAGCGCCACGGCAAGGTGCAGGTAACCGCCAGCACCTCGTTCTTTGTGCCGAAGCCGTTTACCCCGTTCCAGTGGGCGCCGATGTGCACGAAAGAGCAGTTCTTAGAGCGTGCAAGCATCGTCAACCACCGCATGAAGGAGATGTTAAATAAGAAGAGTCTCCGCTATAACTGGCATGAGGCGGATGTGACCGTGCTGGAAGGTGTTCTGGCGCGCGGCGACCGCAAGGTGGCAGCTGTGATTGAGGAGGCATACCGTCAGGGTGCAATCTACGATTCCTGGTCCGAGTATTTCAACAATGATATCTGGATGAAGGCGTTTGAGACCTGCGGCGTGGACATTGATTTCTATACGACGCGTGAGCGAAGCCTTGATGAAGTGTTCCCGTGGGATTTTATCGACGCGGGTGTGACGAAGGATTTCTTGAAACGCGAGTGGGCGAACGCACAGGCGGAAACGGTAACGCCGAACTGCCGGATGCGCTGTTCGGGATGTGGTGTCCGTAAGTACGGCGGCGGAGTCTGTTTCGAAGAACGGGCATGAGGAAGGAGCGGTCATGAAGATACGAATTAAATTTCAAAAACAGGGAACGGTGCGTTTTATCGGTCATCTGGACGTGATGCGTTACTTCCAGAAGGTGATGCGCCGGGCGGAAGTGGATATCCGTTATAGCGAAGGATTCAGCCCGCACCAGATCATGTCGTTTGCGTCTCCGCTCAGCGTGGGGCTTATCAGCCATGCGGAGTATGTGGATATTGATGTCAATTCCAGCGGAAATTCGACCGGGATGGTGCGCCGCTTAAATGAGGTCAGCGCCGAGGGGCTGGAGGTGCTCAGCTACCGCGAGCTTCCGGAGACGGCAAAGAATGCGATGTCGCTGGTGGCAGCTGCTGATTACACATTCTGGTTTAAAGAGGGATTTGCACCGGAGGACGGCAGCAGTGTAGAAGAATTTTTCGGGAAATTCCTGACATTCTGCAAAAACGAGACAATTCCGTTTGTGAAGCAGACGAAAAAGGGCGAGAGAACCGTGGATCTGCGTCCGCTGATCTGTGAGGCGCGAATCGCGGAGCGGAAAGAGTATGTTCCGGCGATGGTCGCAGACTGGTATCCGGATCTGGAAAATGAGACGGTTGAGGAGGAAAAACAGGCAGAAGGAATCTGTGTCTTCCTGCGCCTCTTATCGGGCAGTGCGGCAAACGGAAAGCCGGAGCAGGTATTGCAGGCATTCTATGAGAGCCTGGGGCTGACCTACCGCCCGTTTGCCATTCAGGTCGAGCGCGAGGAGCTGTATGCGGACGAGGGCGCCGAGGGCGCACCGGAGTATGTGCCGCTTGAGGCGTATGGAAGCGAGATTGTGTAAATGCTTCAATGTTCATTAAGAGATGAAATGCGAAGCGCCAGCAAAATCCGGCTGCAGGTAGCGCAAAGTGTGAACGGCAGCAAAAAATGAGAGGAGACGAAGAGTTTGGATCAGTTAATAGTGACAAAATGGAAGGATCGAAGCCTGACGGCGCTCCTCTCGGACGGGCACTGCCGGTCGCTGACGCTGGAATCTGGAGATGAAAGCCTGCTGGGGAATATTTACATCGGCAAGGTGAAAAATGTGGTAAAAAACATCAATGCCGCGTTTATTGACCTCGGCGGTGGAAAAACCGGATATTTCAGCCTGGCGGAAAACCCGGTTCCGCTTTATACAGACGAGCTGAACCAGCTATGTTCATTCGGATATTCTGGAAATTCTGAGAAGAAAGTAAGTCCACGGAAACTAAAAGCTGGAGACGAGCTTCTCGTCCAGGTATCCCGCGACGCCCTGAAAACCAAGGATCCGTCCGTGACCTGCTGTCTGAATTTTCCGGGTACCTATATGGTTCTGACGGTTGGAAAACCGCAGATCGGATTTTCGACAAAAATCAAGGATAATGCCTGGAAAGAGAAGGTGCGGGAGGAACTTCTGACACATAAGGATGAGCGTTTTGGACTGATTGTCCGGACGAATGGGGCGTCGGCTTCCATCGAAACACTCTGTGCAGAAACAGAGAAGCTGAAACAGCAGATGGAAGAACTTTTGCCGGCAGCCTGCCGCACCTGTTACAGCCTTTTAGAGCAGGGTACGCCGCCCTATATCCAGAGTCTTAGGGATGCGAAGAAAGGAACCCTTTCGGAGATCATCACAGATGTGCCGGAGTATGCGAAGAAGATTGAGGCATGGCTGGAGGAAGAGAAGGAAGAGGACAAAGAACAAAAAGAAAATCAGCCCCAGGCAGATAAAAATGAAAGCATAAAACAGGCGGTTCCGAACTTGTCCCTATATACAGATGAGAACCTTCCATTAATGAAGCTGTACCGCCTGGAATCGGTGCTTAAAAGTGCATCGGATCGCCGTGTCTGGATGAAATCCGGTGGATATCTTGTGATTGAACCTACGGAAGCGTTGACAGTTATCGATGTCAATACGGGGAAATACACCGGCAAGAAGACACCGGCGGAGACCATTCTTAAGATTAATCTGGAGGCGGCGCATGAGGTGGCGCGCCAGCTTTCCCTTCGCAATCTTTCCGGTATTATTATTGTGGATTTTATCGATATGGAATCGAAAGAAGATCAGGAGACGCTGATGCGGACGCTCGGGGAAGAGCTTTCCCGTGACCCGGTCAAAACGATCCTGGTGGATATGACGCGGCTTGGGCTGGTGGAGATCACCCGCAAAAAGGTGCGCCGTCCGCTTCATGAGATTTTGTAGCGGTTGAATCATAGAATGAAAAACACAAGGAGAAGAAAAGATGTTTGAAAAAGTATTTAAGCTATCCGAACATCAGACGACCGTAAAGACGGAAGTCATGGCTGGAATTACGACCTTTATGACGATGGCGTACATTCTGGCAGTCAATCCGAGCATCCTCGGATCGACCGGCATGGACCCGACTGCGGTGCTTCTGGCTACGGCTCTGGCATCATTCATCGGTACTGCCTGCATGGCATTTATGGCGAACCTGCCGTTCGTTCTGTCCGCAGGCATGGGACTCAACGCGTATATGGCGTATACGGTGTGCGCGGGCTATGGCTATAGCTGGCATGTTGCACTGCTGGCTGTATTTGCAGAGGGTCTGATCTTCATCGTGCTGTCTCTGACAAACGTGCGCGAGGCGATCTTCAATGCGATTCCGTTGACTTTAAAGCGCGGTGTGTCCGTCGGTATCGGTCTGTTCATCGCATTTATCGGTCTTCAGAATGCGGGACTTTCAGTAGACTCTTCCACACTGGTAACGATCATCAGCTTCCCGGAAAATTTCCATACCGCGGGTATTTGCGCGCTGCTGGCGCTGATCGGTCTGTTTATCATGGCGGTTTTATACACCTACCGTGTGAAGGGCGCGATTCTGTACGGCATTCTGGGAACCTGGATTCTCGGTATGCTGTGCCAGGTAACCGGCATTTACACACCGGACGTAGAGAATGGTTTCTACACCCTGTTCCCGACCCTGGGAATCACCGATTTCTCCAAACTGGGAGAGACATTTGGTAAATGCTTTACCGTTGACTTCGATGCAGTTGGAATTATCAATTTTATCGTAGTTATTTTCTCATTCCTGTTTGTAGATATTTTTGATACACTTGGTACATTAATTGGTGTAGCAACCAAGGCAGACATGCTGGACGAGGAAGGTCGTCTTCCGGGTATCCGTCCGGCGCTGATGGCAGATGCGATCGCAACTTCCTTTGGTGCGGTATTAGGTACTTCCACAACGACTACCTTCGTTGAGTCTGCATCGGGTGTTGCAGTCGGCGGACGTACCGGTCTGACTGCCCTGGTATCGGCACTCCTGTTCCTGCTTTCCACCCTGTTTGCACCGATTTTTACGGCGATCCCGTCCTTTGCGACGGCTCCGGCATTAATCATGGTTGGCTTCCTGATGGTGGGAACTGTAACCGAAATTCGTTTCGATGAGGACAATATCACCGAGGCAATCCCGGCATATCTGGCAATCATCGCCATGCCGTTGTTCTACAGCATTTCCGAGGGTATTTCCATGGGAATTATCTCTTATGTGCTTTTGAATGTGGCAGCAGGAAAAGCAAAGAAGATCACTCCGCTTATGTATGTGCTGGCGGTGCTCTTCGTTCTCAAATACATTTTCCTGTAACAACTTGTAATAATTTAACCCCTGAAAACTTGACGAAAACAGGTTTTCATAATAAAATAGTCTATATCAAAAAAAGTTTTTAAAATTTTTTTGATTAACGTGCAATAAAATGCGTATGCAGCGCATTAACTTATTGAACGGATGAAAATCATTCCCGCGCGGAAGAACGTGGACGGAGACGAACAAAAACAAATCAAGTTACTCGAAATTCCTTGATGCATTACACTCCGTTACGAACTGTCCAAGATTTTCTGCTGGGATCTTTTCGGTATCGGTTGACAACCAGCAACCGATATTGGGTAAAAAGCGCCGGACCTGCTTGCAGTGCCGCGCTTTTTACTGTACAAAAAAAGGGTAATTTTTACCAGGAATATCTCATTGACATTTTGGCGGGCAGACGGTATAAAGGACAGAGGGTAACTGTTCACAGGTAGGAATTTTCTGAACTGAAAATTCCGTACGATACAGTTCTGGCAGCAGATTTTGCCGATTTGGAATGCGCAGCATCGGCAAAATCTCGTTGCTGGGCACACGTGTGTGAACAGTAACGACAGAAGAGGGAGTAGACTCTGGCGAAAGAAACACGCATGGAACCAGTTCTGGGAGGAAAAGTTAAGAAAACATGAAAACAAAACAGCAGGGCGGGTTTCATACGGAGGTAGGGTACATATGAAGATAGAAAATGATTTGGGGCGGGACGATATCCGGCGGCTGGTGCTCCGTCTGGCGATTCCTTCGATGCTGGCGCAGTTTATCAATGTGCTCTACAGCGTGGTCGATCGAATCTATATTGGAAATATCCCGGTGATCGGGGAGACGGCGCTTGCGGGCGTCGGCGTCAGCGGACCGATTGTGACGCTGATCTCCGCGTTTGCCTATCTGGTCGGTCTGGGCGGCTCGCCGCTCATGAGCATCCGTATGGGCGAGGGGCAGAATGAGAAAGCGAAAAAGATTCTGGCGAACAGCTTCTGGATGATTGTCGGGTTGTCGGCGGTTCTGACGTTGGTTTTGTTTGTGTTTAAACGTGAAATTTTGACGCGGTTTGGTGCGAGTGAGGCGATTCTGCCGTATGCGGAATCGTATTTTACGATCTATCTGCTGGGAACGGTCTTTGCACTGCTTTCGATCGGAATGAACCAGTTTATTATCTGCCAGGGATTTGCGCGGATTGGAATGATTTCGGTGGCGCTCGGCGCGGTAACGAATATTGTGCTGGATCCGGTGTTTATTTTTGTGCTTGACATGGGCGTGGCGGGGGCAGCGTTTGCCACGGTTTTGTCACAGCTTGCGTCGGCGGTCTTTGTCCTTCGTTTTCTGCGTGGAAACCGCGTGCTTCTGCGGCTTGAATTTGAATGTCCGCAGGTAAAGACAGTCTGTAAGATTGCGCTGATGGGACTGTCGCCATTTTTGATCATCGCATTTGATAATGTGCTGATCATTTCGCTCAATACGGTAATTCAGATGTATGGCGGCGCGGAGGCGGACATGCTTTTGACCTGTACGACAATCGTGCAGAGCTTTATGCTGATCGTGACGATGCCGCTCGGAGGCATTACATCGGGAACGGGGGCGATCCTGGGATTCAATTTCGGCGCGGGACGCCCGGATCGGATCCGGAGCGCACAGAAGTATATCACATTGCTGGCGGTGGTGCAGTGCAGCATCATGTTCCTGTTTTCCCGGACGCTGGCGCAATATTTTGTGTATCTCTTTACGCGCAATGAGTCCTATGTGGAACTGACTGTCTGGGCGATCCGGGTCTACACGATGGGGATTATTCCGCTGGCAGTCCAGTATGAGGTCGTAGATGGATTTACCGGAATGGGTGTGCCGTCGGTGGCGATCTCGCTGTCAATGTTCCGGAAGCTGCTGTACCTGGTCAGCGTGTTCCTGATTCCGGTGTTTGCGGGAGTTGAAAATGTTTTCTATGCAGAAGTGGTATCGGATTTCGGCGGAACGACGGTGTCGGTGATCGTGTATCTTCTTTTGATTGGGCGCATTATGGGGCGCTGTGTAGAGCGCGCTAAATTGAACGGGAAAGCAGTGGAAGCAGACACTTGAAGCGGCGCTTAAAATGGCTGAAAATGTGTGTCAGATAACGTTGTCATCAATCAATAAATGAAAAAAATAATGGATTGACAAACGGATTCTCTGGATCTATAATGCAATACAGATAATGAATGACAACAAAATAACGATATCTTCAGGGCAGGGTGTAATTCCCGACCGGCGGTAAAGTCCGCGAGCGCATGGCGCATGATTTGGTGCAATTCCAAAACCGACTGTATAGTCTGGATGAAAGAAGAGAAAACGTAAATAAAAACGGCGGTGCCGGGAAGCTTCCAGATACACTCCCCCGGATGATGGATATGGCGGATATATACCGCTATGGCAAAAGAGAGAGAAAAGTCATCGAGAATGGATGTAAAAAAATATTTACGATAATTAATATCATGAAAGATATTATAAAATAGAAATTATAAGCCCTGAGATGTGAAAATAAAAGTATTTCACATTTCAGGGCTTTTTTGTTTCAATAGAAAATTGTATCATATGAAACAAAAAACGCTCCGTGAGGATGCACACTTGCGCGAAGCAGAAATATGTCGCAGGCGACCGCATTCGGTGCGAGAATGTGCTTGGCACATTCTTTTGATAGAAAGGTGGGGAAAAAGATGGAACGAATCCATGTAAAGGTTCCCGGTGAGCAGCTACAGGATCGGGAATATATGAAGCAGGCGTTAGCACTGGCAGAAAAAGGGCACGGATGGGTCAATCCGAATCCGATGGTCGGCGCGGTGCTGGTAAAGGATGGACGCATCATCGGCGAGGGATATCATACACGATATGGACAGCTTCATGCAGAACGGGAGGCATTTAAGAATGCGGCAGAGCGAGGCGAAGAGACGGCGGGAGCAGATTTGTATGTGACGCTGGAACCCTGCTGTCACACCGGAAAACAGCCGCCGTGTACGGAAGCGGTGCTGGCATCCGGGGTGAAGCGCGTGATTGTCGGCTGCACGGATCCGAATCCGGTGGTGGCAGGGCGCGGCATCCGGCTTCTGAGGGAAAAAGGGCTGGAAGTGGTGGCCGGAGTTTTACGCGGAGAGTGTGAACGGCAGAATGAGGTGTTCTTCCATTTCATGCGGACGAAACTTCCGTTTACGGTGCTGAAATACGCGATGACACTCGACGGAAAGACAGCGACGGTGTTGGGTAAATCCCAGTGGATCACGGGCGAGGCGGCGCGGAAGCGGGTGCATGAGGACCGCGGGCGTTATATGGCGATTCTGACTGGCGTTTCGACGGTGCTGGCGGACAATCCGCAGCTGACCTGCCGGATTCCGGGAGGGAAAAATCCGATCCGGGTGATTGCAGATACGAAGCTTCGGACGCCGCTTTCATCGACCGTGGTACAGACCGCGCGGGAGACACCGACCTGGATTGTGACGGCGGTATCGGATGCCGGAAGAAAGAAAGCATATGAGGACGCCGGCTGTCGTGTTTTAAGTGTCCCGGCAAAAGAGGGAGAACTGGATTTGCAGGCGATGATGCAGCGGCTGGGCGAGGAAAAAGTGGACAGCGTGATGGTCGAGAGCGGCGGGACGCTGGCATGGTCGTTTTTAAAGGCAGGGCTTGTGAACCGGGTGCAGGCCTACATTGCACCGAAGATTTTCGGAGGGGCAGGCGCCCCGACCCCGGTGAGGGGAACCGGTGTGGATGCGCCGCCGGAGGCATTTCTTCTTAAAAAGCCGGAGGCAGTGTGGCTGGGAGAGGATCTGCTGCTGGAATATGAGGTGTCCGGTCAAGATGCATGAGGCGGTGTTAGAACGGGAAAAAATCGCTGATTTGAAAAGGAGAAAAGATGTTCACAGGAATCATAGAGGAAGTGGGAAGGATCCGTGCGATTGAGCGCCAGGCAGTCTCGGCACGGCTGACGGTTGCTGCGTCCAAGGTGCTCTCGGATGTTCATCTGGGCGACAGCATTGCGGTCAACGGTGTGTGTCTGACGGTCACGTCATTTGGGAGAGATTATTTCTGTGCGGATGTAATGCATGAGACGCTGAACCGTTCGTCCCTGGGGGCGCTGGGTGTCAAAAGCCCGGTCAATCTGGAGCGGGCGATGCTGGCGGGCGGACGGTTTGGCGGACATATCGTCTCCGGTCACATCGATGGAACTGGAACCATCCGGGATGTGCGCCGGGACGGAAATGCCGTCTGGTATACGATTCAGGCCCCAGAACCGATTCTGCGGCTGATTGTGGAAAAAGGATCGATCGCGATCGACGGAATCAGCCTGACGGTCGCACGGGTGGATCACGTATCATTTTCCGTTTCCATCATCCCGCATACACTGCAGGAGACAGCGCTTGCGTTTAAGAGGGCAGGCGATATCGTCAATCTGGAAAATGACTGCATTGGAAAGTATGTGGCGAAGCTGATGGGAGTAGAAGAAGAGGATAAGGCAGGAAAGGGCATGACAAGAGAATTTCTGCAGCGATATGGATTTTAATAGAGGAGGAGAACAATGAAGCAGTTTGATACAGTTGAAAAGGCTCTGGACGAGCTGAAACAGGGACATTTAATCCTGGTTACGGATGACGAGGATCGCGAAAACGAAGGCGATCTTATCTGCGCGGCAAGTTTTGCCACGACAGAAAATGTCAATTTCATGGCGACGCATGCGAAGGGCTTAATCTGTATGCCGATGAGCGCAGAAATCTGCCGGAAGCTGCAATTCCCACAGATGGTGATGGATAACACGGATAACCATGAGACGGCGTTTACCGTATCGATCGACCATAAAACGACGACCACCGGTATTTCTGCCGAGGAGCGCGGTATTACGGCGCGCGCGTGCGTGGATCCGGACACAAAGCCGGAGGATTTCCGCCGTCCGGGACATATGTTTCCGCTGATGGCGAAGAAAAACGGCATTCTGGAGCGCAACGGTCACACAGAGGCGACGGTAGACCTGATGCGGCTTGCAGGGCTGCCGGAATGCGGTCTGTGCTGCGAGATCATGCGCGAGGATGGAACGATGATGCGGTCGGAAGAATTATTTGCGATGGCAGAACAATGGGGTCTGGCGATGATTTCCATTAAACAGCTGCAGGAGTACCGCAAGAGACATGAAAAGCTGGTCGAGTGTGTGGCAGAGACGCGGATGCCGACGAAATACGGCGAATTCCGCGCGTATGGCTACCTGAATCTCTTAAATGGAGAACACCATGTGGCACTCGTCAAGGGCGATATCGGAGATGGGAAAGATGTACTCTGCCGCGTGCATTCGGAGTGCCTGACCGGCGATGCATTTGGTTCCCTGCGGTGTGACTGCGGACAGCAGCTTGCGTCGGCGATGACCCAGATTGAGAAAGAGGGACGAGGCGTTCTCCTTTATATGCGGCAGGAGGGACGCGGCATCGGGCTTTTAAATAAGCTGCGCGCCTACAAGCTGCAGGATGGCGGCATGGATACGCTGGATGCGAACCTGGCGCTGGGATTTAAGGGCGATCTGCGGGAATACTACATTGGGGCGCAGATTTTAAAGGATCTGGGAATCAAGACGCTGCGTCTTCTGACCAATAACCCGGATAAGGTATATCAGCTTTCGGATTTTGGCATGGAAATCAAGGAGCGCGTGCCGATTCAGATGGAGGCAACGCCGTATGATGGATTTTACCTGAAAACGAAGCAGGCGCGGATGGGACATATTTTGAATTTTAAATAGAAAAAGTGACAGGCGAAAATAGATCGTCGGAAAGGATGGTACTTATGCGTACATTTGAAGGAAACGTAGTAGCGGAAAATAATATGAGGATCGGAATTGTGGCGGCACGATTCAATGAGTTTATCACCTCGAAACTGGTTGCAGGCGCGCAGGATGCGCTGCGTCGTCACAATGTCTCGGAGGAGGATGTAGATGTTGCGTGGGTTCCAGGTGCTTTTGAGATTCCGCTGATTGCGTCGGAGATGGCGAAGTGCGGAAAGTATGATGCGGTGATCTGCGTGGGTGCAGTTATCCGTGGAAGCACAAGCCATTATGATTATGTGTGCAGCGAGGTTTCGAAAGGAATCGCACAGGTTTCTCTGGCAAGCAGCGTGCCGGTTATGTTCGGTGTGCTGACGACGGATACGATCGAGCAGGCGATCGAGAGAGCGGGAACAAAGAGCGGAAATAAGGGATTTGACTGCGCGATGGGAGCAATCGAGATGGTGAATTTGCTGCGGGAGATCCGGAAGTAAAAATAATCAGGTAATCGGGCATCGAAAAAGCCAGGACTGCGGAATGCTGCAGCCCTGGTTTTTTGTCTTAGGAAAATTCGTCCATGCGCCAGGTTTTGGTGTTACCTGTTTTTGTTTGCTATCATGTTACTCTGTTTTCAACAGCCCCTGTTCCGTATAATATTTCTCAGCTCCCGGATGCAGCGGAATAGGAAGCTGGCTGCATATATATTCCGGATCAGATAAGTTACTTAAGGAGGGGTGGGCGCTGATCAGTTCTTCACGGGATTCGTCGAGAATCTTGGTGATGGTGTAGACCAGCTGTTCGTCCATGGATGCGTCCACGCAGAGAAGGCATTTGATTCCGAAGGTTTTCAGTGTCTCGGTTTGTCCCGGATAGGTACCGGCTGGGACGGTGGCGCGGACGTAGAAGGGGCTGGCTGCAAGAATTTTTTGCAGTTCTTCGTCAGTGTACTCCAGCAGGCGGCAGGGCGTCTGGCTGGCCAGGTCGGTCAGGCTGTGGACCGGGATTCCGGCGAAGCTGTGGACGGCGTCGAGTTTACCGTTTAAGACAGAGTCCACGCTGGCGGAGAAGCTGTAGTTTTCAAGGGCAGTGTTGGCAATATTGAGCCCGGCTGCCTTGAGAGCGGTGCGGGCGGAAAGCTCCGTGGTGGATCCTTCTGGTCCGACGGCAATGTGGTGTCCGGCGAGTTCATGAACGTAGGAGATATGCTCGGATTCCGGCGCCATCCAGGTGGACAGGCTTGAATAGACGGCCCCGATCGCCCGCAGGGATTCGACCGGATGACCGGAAAATTCGTCCGTTCCCTGATAGGCGGAAAATGCCACATCGCCGCTGACCAGTCCCATATCAAATTGTCCGTTTTTGATATTTTCCACGTTCGTGTAGGAACCGTTGGAGGCGCTTAAATTGACCTTGAGCTGTTCATCATGTCCGCTAAAACAGAGGCGATGGCACTGCCAACCGGGTACATGGTTCCGCCGCTGTCGGCAGTTCCGATGGTCAGAACGTGCAGCTCTTCGTCTGCTTCGTTGGGATGGTCGTTGACCCGCGCATCTGCGGAGGTGCTGCCGGAACAGCCGGAAAGTCCGAGCAGGAAGGTAAGAAGCATCATTGGTGCCAATTTTACCAG
Source organism: Clostridium sp. AF22-10 (assembly GCF_003478725.1). Taxonomy (NCBI): domain Bacteria; kingdom Bacillati; phylum Bacillota; class Clostridia; order Eubacteriales; family Clostridiaceae; genus Clostridium; species Clostridium sp. AF22-10. The sequence continues at coordinate 112,060 of NZ_QUFZ01000004.1, read as the reverse complement.
TTTTTTTATTTTCATAGATCTCACCTTTTCGTAGTTTATCAGTATATAGAAAAAAACGCAGCGGTTCTGTCGAATGCTGCCTTAGCGATTAAAAGAATATTAAAACTCTATAAAAGTATAACATAAAAAACAGTGATAAGACAAGACCAAGGAAGAGGAAAATATAAATGTAACTGTTCACAGGTAGGCACTTTTGGAACCGAAAGTGCCGTAAGAAAACGTGGTGGCAGCAGGAATTTGCCGTATTTAAATGCGAAGCCACGGCAAATTCCGTTACTGGGCACGTATGCGTGAACAGTAACAAAAAAGAGCGTCCGGTTTATGTGGGGGAACCGGACGCTCTTCTTTCAGGTTACATTTTCAATTGAGCTTTAGGTATGTTGTTATATAAAAGATGTCTTATATGAAGTGTTCCTATCTCGTCTCAGTGATTATTTTGTAATCAGGCTGGAGAAGATGGAAAGGAAAATCGGGTTGTAAATATCGTCGATGATAACTGCGAAGGACGGATACAGAACCCAAGCAACGGTGTGCCATCCATACTGATCCATAACGGCTTTCTCGTTTGCTACTGCGTTCGGACCTGAACCACAGCCCCATCCACAGTTACCAGCTGCCATAACAGCTGCACCGTAATCGCGGCCAAATACGTTGAAGGATACGAAGATTGCAAAGAGTGCCATCAGGATAGCCTGTGCAAGGAGGATGATACCCATCTGACCAGCTACCGGAGCCAGCTTTGTGATATCGATGGTCATCAGAACCAGTGCCAGGTAGAGTTCCAGGAACATATGCTCGATAGCGTCGATCTCCGGAACCGGGAATTCGATACCAGCTGCATCCATGATGTTTCTTGCGATAGCACCTGCGAACAGACAGCCGATGAATTTCGGCATCTCGATCATTGGGATGTTGTCTAACAGGCAGTAGATCGGCATACCAAGTGCTGCTACAAGCAGAGACAGGGCAAATGCTTTGATCATACGGGTGTTGTTAAGAACAGCTGCTGAACCTGCTTTTGCGGATTCCGGTCTGTCGTTCGGGTCAGATTTCAGACCGTGACGGGAAATCAGGAAAGCTGCAACCGGGCCACCGATTAAGGAACCCATGATGTTGCCCATAGTACCGGCTGCTACACCGACTGTGGTTGCATCCGGAGCACCCATGTTCTCGAAGATAGGACCAAATGCAGAAGCAGTACCAACACCGCCGGACATAGCTGAGGAAGAACACTGCAGAGCCAGAAGCGGATGAAGACCGATGGCGCTGCCTACCAGGTAACCAACGACATCCTGTAAGGTAATCAGGACACAGGCTGCAACTGCGATTGCGATACAAAGCTTTCCGCCTGCATGCTTTAACATCTTGTAGCTGAAGCCGAAACCTACGCACAGGAAGAATAAGTTCTGGCATAAGTCTTTCACGATTTTTGCATCAAAGGAAAAACCGATGATTCCGGAACCCTTGATGATAGATACAACAACAGAAAAGATGATACCGGAAATAACCGGGGCCGGTATTGCATATTTTCTGAGCAGGGCGCTGTGAGCGACAATCGCGCGTCCTAAGAAGATAACGATGGCTGCGAAACCAAGTGTGGTCAGATACTCGAACTGGAATGTAGCAATCGCACCGTCCGCTGCCGGTGTGTAAGTTCCAAAGTACCCCATAATGTGTTCTAACATAGAACTTCCCTCCATTCTTTTTTAAGAATTTGTTTATTTCTTTTATAAGCAGTTTATAAGATTGAAAAAGGGAAGTCAATTTATGTAATTTTAAATACAGTTTTGTAAGTATTGTAAATAAAAATGACTATAAGAAAGCGACTGCAGTATAGATACGGTTCTATGATGAATCTGTACAGCTGTAGCCGCGAAAAGGCAGGAAAAACCTGTATATTGCTGGAAAACGAAGTGGCTCTTATTTTCCGGAATATCGTAACTGTTCAGTACCTTCACAGTCACGCGCAAAAATCCATTAAAAATTGCCTGCGGCAATGGGATTTTTGCCTGCTGGCCCATGTTTTCGTACGGTCAGCGCAGTAAATGCGCAGACCTACTGAACAGTTACGGAATATCTATATTTAATAGAAGGGCGTCCACCGGTCTGGTAATCGATCATGCTGACCAGTTCGTTGGTTTCAACCAGGTAATTTAAGTACCGCCGGACTGTAATACGGGACAAATGAACCTGTTCCGAAATCTGTTCGCTGGACCAGACCTCCTCCGGATGTTCGGAGAGAAAGAGACGGATCAGTCCAAGGGTGTGTTCATTTAGGCCCTTTGTCAGCGGAGCGCTCTGGGAGGAGACATCCGGGACGGAGAAGAGGCGGTCGATCTCCGCCTGTCCCAGGTCAGAAGCGGACGCCGATGTTTTCAATTCCTCCTGACGTTTCGCAAATCGTTCCAGGGCAGCTTTGAAACGGTCATATTCAAATGGTTTGACGAGATAATCGGTGACGCCGCGGGAAATAAGCCGGCGGACGGTCTCTGCGTCGTTGGCAGAGGTTACCATGATGATCGCAGGGGTCATGCCAGCCGCGTGGAGCTGGTCGATAAATTCGTCACCGTTCATCTGAGGCGTGTAGTAGTCGAGAATAATCAGGTCAACCGTGCAGTTCTGCAGATACTGCAGGGCAAGGATGCCGTTTTTGAAAGTTGCCTCCACGTGAAAAGAGGAGGTCAGCTCGACATACTGTTTATTGATGGATGCAACCATCGGATCATCTTCTATAATAATGACTTTATACATTAGATTCTGTCTCCTTTCGGGTAAATGTCAGGGTGAAGCAGGTGCCCTCGCCAGGCTCTGTGTCGATATCGATGGTTCCGCCGTACTCCTCCACCAGCTCATGAACTAGGAAAAGCCCGGTTCCGCGGTTCTCGCCCTTGGAGGAAACACCTTTTTCGAAAATATGATCGAGCAGCTGTGGCTGTATGCCGTGCCCGGTGTCCTCGCAGGTGATGATGTTGACGTCTGGGCGGCAGTAGATGCCGATGTGGATCTCGCGCGGGCTTTCAGATGCGTTAATGACATCCGGACTGGCGGTGTGATCGTGGCTTAGCTCTTCAATGGCATTTTCCATCAGATTGCCGAGAATGGTGACAAATCCTTCCACCGGGATCAGCAGATCATGGTCGCGGCAGGTGCTGTCGGCGCTGACCTGCAGGCGGATGCCAAGCTCGGCGGCGTGCATCATTTTCCCGATCACAAGCGCACAGATCTTTGGAACGCGGATGCAGTTGGCTGTCTCACGGACGGACTGGCTGGAGACAAGGCTGCTGTTGGTGATAAAATTCATCGCCTGCTGAATCTCCCCGGTCTGTAGGTAGCCGAGAATGATGTGCAGCTTATTTAAAAATTCATGGTTGAACGCGCGCAGCGTGTCCAACATATTGTGGGCGCCGGAAAGCTCGTCGGAGAGACGCAGGAGGTCGGTGCGGTCAAATAAAACGATCAGGACACCTCGCGCGCCTGTTTACCGCGTCCATGGATCGGCACCTCCTTGACGATGAGCTGGCGTCCGGCGAAGCTGATGCTCTCGTGCGTTACACTTTCGCCGGTTTTTATGACCTGATCGAAAGCGGTCTGTGGAAACAATTCCTGAATCGTTAAGTGGGTGAGCGGAGGGTCGTTTGCAGGACGACCGAGTATTGTGGAAACTTTCTGGTTGGCAAAGAGAATTCTGCCGTCCAGATCGGTTGCGGCAAGTCCCTCGTCGATCATATTCATGACCTCATCCTGGCGGGTATAAATATTGACGAGTTCTTCCGGGTCATATCCCAACAGGGAGTCGCGCAGCAGGGAGAACATTGTGTGCGTCAGGGAAATGCTGACGATCATCATGATCAGGAATATAATTATATAAAAGAACAGCAGACTGCGGTGCTGGGCGGACAGAGTAGCGGTGAACAGGGAAACCATTACAAAACCGACGATCTCTCCGCTGCTGTTTTTTACTGCGTGAAAGGCGCGCCGCTGCATGCCGTGCGTGCCGTAGCCGGTTGTGATATATGGATCGCTTCCTGCCAGAATAGCGTCCTCGTCACCTGCCACGTAGGAATCGCCGGTTTTCAGACGGTTCGTGTGGTAAAAGCGCAGTCCGTTTTTATCACTGATGAGGATGACATTGATATCTGGTATATTCAAAGAAAGAGAATCCAGGTCGCGGGTCACGGTGGAATCAGGATAGCCGTTTTCCAGCATGGCGGCGACATCCGGAATTGCAGCAATATAAGAAGCAGTACCGCTGATCAGTTTGTCCATATCCTTTCGCTGTCTGGAAATATCAAAAAACAGAGTAAAACCAAGTGAGATGAGCACCAGGGTAGCGGAAAGGAGCAGAAAGGATCGGTACAGATTCTGTTCCAGCGCTGATTTTCCTTCCTTTATCTTCATATATAAAACCTCCGGAATTTATTTGATGTAGGAAATGAGTTGATCCGGTCTGCAAAATGTGTAAACCAAAACGATGATTAAAGTTATTATAGTAAAAAAAGAAACGATCTGCAAGAAAGTGTGAAAGTTTACAAGGCGCTGGATGGCGAATTGCAAAGTGGCCGGGTTATTGTTCACGGGTAGGCACTTTTGGAACCGAAAGTGCCGTAAGAAAACGTGGTGGCAGCAGGAATTTGCCGTATTCAAATGCGAAGCCACGGAAAAAGGTTGAAAAACAAGAAGAGATCGATTAAAATGAGAATAGTTCGAATTAGAGCATTTGGTTAAAAAATTATGCAAAATTAAGGCTGCCAGCACAAAATTCCATTTAAGGTATGACAATCCGTCGAAGTTGTGCGCAGCAAGAGAGAAAATACTGAATATTTGCTGCAAAATTTACAAAAAACCACTTGCTATTTTAGGAAAAGTTGGGTACAATACAAACAGGGTTGATTAATATTTAACAATCATGAAGATGAATTTCTAGGAGGAATGAGATCATGGCAGTAAAAGTTGCAATTAATGGTTTTGGTCGTATTGGTCGTCTGGCTTTCAGACAGATGTTTGGCGCTGAGGGTTACGAAGTCGTAGCTATCAACGATCTGACAAATCCGAAAATGTTAGCTCACCTGTTAAAGTATGATTCTGCTCAGGGCAGATACGATGGACATACGGTAGAAGCTGGCGAAGATTATATTGTAGTAGATGGCAAGAAGATTACTATCTACGCAAAGGCAAACGCTGCTGAACTTCCGTGGGGCGAGATTGGTGTAGACGTAGTTCTGGAGTGTACCGGATTCTATACATCCAAGGCAAAAGCACAGGCACATATCGATGCAGGCGCTAAGAAAGTCGTTATCTCCGCACCGGCAGGCAATGACCTTCCGACTATCGTATACAATGTAAACCACAAGACACTGAAACCGGAAGATAAGATTATCTCCGCAGCATCCTGTACAACTAACTGCCTGGCTCCGATGGCTAAGGCATTAAACGATTATGCTCCGATTCAGTCCGGTATCATGTCCACCATCCACGCTTACACAGGCGATCAGATGATTCTGGACGGACCGCACAGAAAAGGCGATTTAAGAAGAGCAAGAGCAGGCGCTGTCAACATCGTTCCGAACTCCACCGGTGCTGCAAAAGCGATCGGTCTGGTTATTCCGGAATTAAACGGCAAGCTCATCGGTTCCGCACAGCGTGTTCCGGTTCCGACTGGTTCCACTACTATTCTGACAGCCGTTGTTAAGAAAGCTGACGTTACTAAGGAAGCTATCAACGAGGCTATGAAGGCAGCTCAGACTGAGTCCTTCGGCTACAACGAGGATGAGATCGTTTCTTCCGATATCGTAGGTATCCGCTATGGTTCCCTGTTTGATTCTACACAGACTATGGTATCTCCGATCGGTGATGACTTATATCAGGTACAGGTTGTTTCCTGGTATGACAACGAGAACTCCTACACAAGCCAGATGGTTCGTACAATCAAATACTTCGCAGAGCTGGCATAATTTTATCGATTCGATAGAAAATCATAAGGATTCAAGATGGGTCCGGTCCTCGGTCGGGACCGGACCTGTTTTTTATTCTTTTATAATGTAAAGGAGACAGGATATGCTGAATAAAAAATCCGTGGATGATATCAATGTAAAGGGCAAACGCGTTCTGGTACGCTGTGATTTCAACGTACCGTTAAAAGAAGGAAAGATCACCGATGAAAACCGTCTGGTGGCAGCGCTTCCGACGATCAAAAAACTGATTGCGGACGGCGGAAAGGTAATTCTCTGCTCCCATCTTGGCAAACCGAAGGGAGAGCCGAAGCCGGAGCTGTCTCTGGCACCGGTAGCCGTTCGTCTGTCTGAACTTCTGGGACAGGAAGTGAAATTTGCAGCCGATCCGGAAGTGGTTGGAGCGAACGCAAAGGCAGCCGTTGAGGCGATGAAGGATGGCGAGGTTGTTCTGCTTGAGAACACCCGTTACCGTGCCGAGGAAACCAAGAACGGTGAGGCGTTCAGCAAGGATCTGGCATCCCTGTGTGATGTCTATGTGGACGATGCATTTGGTACTGCACACCGCGCACACTGCTCAAACGTAGGCGTGACCCAGTATGTGGACACCGCAGTAGTTGGTTACCTGATGCAGAAAGAGATAGATTTCCTTGGAAATGCAGTAGATAACCCGGTCCGCCCGTTCGTTGCCATTTTAGGCGGCGCGAAGGTAGCCGATAAATTAAACGTTATCTCCAACCTGCTGGAGAAGTGCGACACGCTGATCATCGGCGGCGGCATGGCATTTACCTTCTTAAAAGCACAGGGCAAGGAGATTGGAAAATCCTTAGTCGATGATACAAAGTTAGATTATTGCCGTGAGATGGTAGAGAAGGCGGCGAAGCTTGGCAAGAAACTGCTTCTTCCGGTTGATGCAGCTGTAGCAGCATCCTTCCCGGATCCGATCGATGCACCGATCGAGGTACAGAATGTATCGGTTGACGCTATCCCGGCTGATACGATGGGACTTGACATAGGACCGGAAACTGCAAAGCTGTATGCAGACACCGTAAAATCTGCTAAGACAGTTGTATGGAACGGACCGATGGGTGTATTTGAGAACCCGACTCTGGCACAGGGTACAATCGCAGTTGCAAAAGCACTGGCAGACACCGAAGCGACCACGATCATCGGCGGCGGCGATTCTGCAGCAGCGGTCAACCAGCTTGGATTTGGCGACAAGATGACCCATATTTCTACCGGCGGTGGCGCTTCCCTGGAATTCTTAGAGGGAAAAGAGCTTCCGGGCGTAGCGGCAGCGAATGATAAATAAATAGAAAAGAGGAATAGAATAGTCATGGCTAGAAGAAAGATCGTAGCAGGCAACTGGAAAATGAACATGACGCCGTCGGAGGCAGTAGCTCTGGTAGAGCTTCTGAAGCCGCTCGTTGTTTCGGAAGATGTAGACGTTGTATTCTGCGTACCGGCGATTGATATTATCCCGGTTGTAAAAGCGTGCGAGGGAACCAACATCGCAGTCGGCGCTGAAAATATGTATTTCGAGGAGAAAGGTGCTTACACCGGCGAGATTTCCCCGAATATGCTGACCGATGCAGGCGTTAAATACGTGATTATCGGACATTCCGAGCGCAGAGAATACTTTGCAGAGACCGATGAGACGGTCAATAAGAAGGTACTGAAAGCATTTGAGCACGGTCTGACCCCGATCATTTGCTGCGGCGAGACTCTGACCCAGAGAGAGCAGGGCATCACGCTTGACTGGATCCGCCAGCAGATCAAGATCGCATTCCAGAATGTGACCGCAGAGCAGGCAAAGACAGCTGTGATTGCATACGAGCCAATCTGGGCGATCGGTACCGGCAAGGTAGCGACCACCGAGCAGGCTGAGGAAGTGTGCGGCGCGATCCGTGCGTGTATCAAGGAAGTGTACGATGAGGCGACCGCAGAGGCGATCCGCATCCAGTACGGCGGTTCTGTATCTGCAGCATCGGCTCCGGAGCTGTTTGCACAGCCGGATATCGATGGCGGTCTGGTAGGCGGCGCATCCTTAAAGGCAGATTTTGGAAAGATTGTAAATTATAAATAAGAGATGGGTAAAAGGGGGCTGTCGCACGTGTGAGGCGTGGCAGTCCCCTTTTTGCCAGTAAAAAAAGAAGGTGAAGGTTTTGACCTGAAACAATCAAAATTGTTGGTTCATCCGGTTGTTTCAGAAAAAACGGTTCATTTCATGGAAGGAAAGGAAGAAGAAAGAGATGAAAAAAAAGCCAACCGTATTAATGATTCTCGATGGATACGGCATGAGAGATACCTGTGAGCACAATGCCGTGTGTGAGGCAAAGACACCGATCATGGATCAGCTGATGAGCCAGTGCCCGTTTGTGCGCGGCAATGCCAGCGGTCTGGCGGTCGGTCTGCCGGACGGACAGATGGGTAACTCGGAGGTTGGACATTTAAATATGGGTGCCGGACGTATCGTGTACCAGGAGCTGACCCGTATCACGAAATCAATCGAGGATGGCGATTTCTTTGAAAATCCGGAATTTCTGGCAGCCGCAGACACCTGCAAGAAAAATGATTCCGCCCTGCATCTGTTTGGACTGGTATCAGACGGCGGCGTTCACAGCCATCTGACCCATTTATTCGGACTTCTGGAGTTCGCAAAACGTCAGGGACTTAAAAAAGTGTATGTGCACTGTTTCCTGGACGGACGTGATACACCGCCGACCTCCGGCAAGGAGTTCGTAGCAGAATTAGAGAAGAAGATGCAGCAGCTTGGCATCGGCGAGGTGGCTTCCGTGATGGGACGCTACTATGCGATGGACCGTGATAAAAACTGGGATCGTGTCCAGAAAGCTTACGATGTGCTGACAAAGGCAGAGGGTGAGAAGGCAGAAAGTGCGTGTGCAGGCATTCAGGCATCCTATGATAAAGAGGTAAACGATGAGTTCGTCGTACCGTTCTATGTAGAGAAGGACGGAAAGCCGATTGCAACGATTCAGGATGGCGATTCCGTCATTTTCTTCAACTTCCGTCCGGACCGTGCAAGAGAGATCACCCGCGCATTCTGCGATGAGGGATTTACCGGATTTGCGAGAGAGAAGAAGCTTGACCTGACGTTTGTATGCTTTACCGATTACGATGAGACGATCGGGAACAAGCTGATTGCGTTCAAGAAGGAAGAGATTAAGAACACGTTTGGAGAGTTCCTGGCTGCGCACCATATGACGCAGGCACGTATCGCCGAGACCGAGAAATATGCACACGTAACATTTTTCTTCAATGGCGGCGTGGAAGAGCCGAACGAGGGCGAGGACCGCATTCTGGTTCCGTCTCCGAAGGAGGTCCCGACCTACGACCTGAAACCGGAGATGAGCGCACCGATCGTGTGCGATAAGCTGGTGGAGGCGATTGAGTCCGGCAAATATGATGTCATTATCATCAATTTTGCAAACCCGGATATGGTAGGTCACACGGGCGTGGAGTCGGCTGCGATCAAGGCGATTGAGACTGTCGATGCCTGCGTAGGACGTGCAGTTGAAGCCATCAAGCAGCCGGAGGCGTTCTCTTTATCTGCGCCGATCACGGTAATGCAGAGGTGATGGTCGATGAGGCAACCGGCGAGCCGTGGACCGCTCATACGACCAATCAGGTACCGTTTATCCTGGTCGGCGCTGACCCGGCGTACAAGCTGCGCGAGGGCGGACGCCTCTGCGATATTGTGCCGACGCTGATTGAACTGATGGGACTTGAGAAGCCGAAGGAGATGACGGGAGAGTCGCTGTTGGTGAAATAGGGAGAATTTTCGAATATATTAGGAAAGTATAAATATAACCGTCAATAAGAATCGGGAAAACTGCCATAAAGCAAGAAAAGATCATGAACAGAGAAATGGTCGGGGCTTGTTTTGTGGCAGTTTTTGGTTACTTCTCTCTTCCATTTCATAAGAAAATAGGATAAAATAAAATCATCTATGTGAACCGCTCGGAGGCTGTTCCAGGGCAGACATTTTTAGAAAAGAAAGTGTTATGCGGAAAGGAAAATGGGATGGCAGCAGATTCACAGGGAAAACAGGAGGAAACAAGCATGAAGGTAGCGGTTGTTACAGACAGCAACAGCGGAATTACACAGGCACAGGCGAAAGAGATGGGCGTATATGTCCTGCCGATGCCGTTTATGATTGATGGAACCGAGTATCTGGAAGATATAAATTTGACACAGAAGGAATTTTACGAGCATCTGAGCGGGGATCACGATGTGAGCACATCCCAGCCGTCCCCGGAGACGATCTTAAATCTCTGGGAAAAACTTTTGGAGGAATACGATGCAGTTGTGCACATCCCGATGTCCAGCGGGCTTTCGAGCTCCTGCCAGACGGCAAAGATGCTGGCAGATGATTTCGACGGAAAAGTACAGGTGGCGGATAATCACAGGATTTCCGTGACCCAGCGCCGTTCGGTGCAGGATGCGCTTGACATGGCGGCAGCCGGCATGGACGCGGAGGCGATCTGCAAAAAGCTGGAAGAGACAGGTTTGGATTCAACTATTTATATCACGGTTGACACATTAAAATATCTGAAAAAGGGCGGTAGAATCACACCAGCGGCAGCAGCGCTCGGAACACTTCTCCGTTTAAAACCGGTTCTGACGATACAGGGCGAGAAGCTGGACGCATTTGCGAAGGCGCGGACGATGAAACAGGCGCGTTCCATGATGATCACGGCGATCACCCGCGATCTGGAAAATCGGTTTGATGATATGACGGGAGAAAAAACGTATATTGATGTAGCGCATACCGACAATGATGAGATGGCGCAGGAGCTGGCAGCCGAGCTTCGGGAACTTTTCCCGGAGACGGAAGTCCGTGTAGAGCCGCTGTCCTTAAGTGTAGCCTGCCATATCGGACCGGGAGCGCTGGCGATTGCGGCAACGAAGAAGCTTGAAATCGGATCGTTGTTGTGAAAAACGCAGTTACAGAGCAGCATTTCGGGGTTACAGTTCACAGCCAATGTCAGGAAGTTAAGCAACCCAAGTAAGAGCGCGTGAATTGTAATCGTTCAGGACAGGAACATGAGAAGAATAGCAGAACATAAAAGAAAGATATGGAAAGCGATGGAGCACACGATCGGGATGAGAATCCCTCTGTTCCTCGCCTTTCTGATTCTGACGCTGGTTCCGCTTCTGGTACAGGTTCGTTTTACATCGGGGTATTTTTACCAGAGCCACGTGGAAGAACGGATGGCGGAAGCGCAGAACCGGTGTCTGATTTTAGCAAACAAGATACGCAGCAGTGATTATATCAATGTACTGCTGTCGGGAAATCCCAATCCGGCGCTGGATGCGGAACTTAGTACAACGGCGGATCTGATGAACGGAAGAATCGTGCTGGTGGACGACAGCTTTAAGATTTTGAAAGACACATTTGGTCTTTCCAGAGGGAAAACGCTGGTTGTATCGGATGTGTTAAAGGCATTTGACGGGGAAACTTCCAGCTATCTGAACCAGAAGAAAAAGTATTTCTATGTAGCGCAGCCGATTCAGGCAAAAAGCACGGATGCAGCGCCGATCGATTCGGATGTGGCAGCCGGAAATGGGAAAAATACGGCAGGCGTGCAGGGAGTCCTTCTTCTGATGGCGTCCACGGAAAATTCGGCGCTTTTGCAGGAGAAAATTGTGCAGAAGACGGGATTTTTGCAGCTCGTTATGTTCTGTTTTATTCTGATCGCAGATTTATTGGCGGCGGCTTGCCTGCTGAAACCATTCCGCCGCCTGCAGCAGCAGCTCGATATGGTGGCAGAGGGAAATCTGGATCAGGATATTGATGTAAAAACGTACCGGGAGACGCGGGACATTTCGGAGGCAGTCATGCAGACCATCCGGAAGCTGAAAAACCTGGATCAGTCGCGTCAGGAGTTTGTTTCCAACGTGTCGCATGAGCTGAAAACACCGCTGACTTCGATAAGGGTGCTGGCGGATTCTCTGATGGGGATGGAGAACGCCCCGGTGGAGTTATATCAGGAGTTTATGCAGGATATTTCGGCGGAGATTGACCGCGAGGGCAAGATTATCGATGATCTGCTGACGTTAGTCAAAATGGATAAATCATCGCCGGATCTGAATATTGCCCAGACTTCGATCAATGGTCTTCTGGAACAGATTTTAAAACGTCTGACCCCGATCGCGAAGCGGCGGAACATTGAGATCACGTATGAGAGCAAGCGGGAAGTATCGGCAGATGTGGACGAGGTAAAGTTGAGCCTGGCACTTTCGAACCTGGTGGAAAATGCCATCAAGTATAACCGCGAAGAGGGAAAAGTCTGGGTGACGCTGGATGCTGACCACAAGTTCTTTTATGTGAAGGTAGAGGATAATGGCGTGGGAATCCCGAAAGAATTCCAGGAGCGCGTATTTGAGCGTTTTTACCGTGTAGATAAGGCGCGCTCACGCGAGACAGGCGGTACCGGGCTGGGGCTTGCGATCACAAAGAATATTATTCTTCTTCACCAGGGCGCGATCCGCCTAAAGAGTGAAGAAGGCAAGGGAGCAACCTTTACGGTGCGGATTCCGTTGAATTATATTCCGTAGACAGCGTGGTTCTGGGCGGTTTAGAGGTTCGAGAGGGTTGCTGGTGCTGCGGTGTTCGAATATTTCGGTGTTTGAATGCTGCAGTGTTCGGATGTTTCAGTGTTTGAATGTTGCAGTATTTGAGGGTTGCAGTGTTCGAATGTGCGGTCAGGGCAATGTCTATTGTGAGATAGATTGCAAAATAACAACAGGAAATAATAAATGGAGAAAATAAGAAAAAAAAGCTCTGGAAAATGGGCAGGAAGCGTAAGTTTGTGGCTGATCCTTTGCCTGGCATGTCTGCTTCTTCTGAGCGGATGCCGAAAAAAAGAAGAGGTGCATCCGACGGCGGGTGAGGACGGCGTCTATCAGATTTATTATCTCAATTCGACGCGCACGGGGCTGGCGAGTGTTTCCTATCAGACGGAGACGGCGGACGCTGAGATCCTGATCGGGGAGCTGGCGGGGCAGATCCTTGCGGCACCGGAAAACCCGGAGTATCAGGCAGTTTTAAGCGATAAGGTTGAATTCCTGGATATTAACCGGGACAATAACGTGCTGACGTTGAATTTTAATCAGGAATATATGAATACGAAAGCGTCGCGGGAGATTCTGTGCCGGGCGGCGCTGGCAAAGACCTTTACACAGGTTAAGGGAGTCGATTATATCAGCATTAATTGCGAGGGACAGCCGCTCCTGGACACACATGGAAACCCGGTGGGCGCGATCGCAGGAAGTGATTTTGTAGACAGTATTTCGGATGTCAATTCGTATGAAAAAGTAGAGCTGACCCTGTATTTTGCCAATGAAGAAAAAGATGGTCTGGTGGCAGAAAAACGGGAAGTATTTCACAGTATGAACACGTCGCTGGAACGCCTGGTAGTGGAACAGCTGCTGGCAGGTTCCCAGAATGGCGGGCTTTCAGTGATGCCGAAAAATACAAAGGTATTAAACGTATCACTGACAGATAATACCTGCTATGTCAACTTGGATAGCAGTTTTATTTCCGGGGATATCGATGTGGCGGAGTATATTCCGATTTACGCGATCGTCGATTCGCTGACAGAGCTTCAGACGGTAAATAAAGTACAGATCACGGTCAATGGCTCGGCAGATGTGACGTACCGGAATGTGATTTCGCTGGTGCAGCCTCTGGAGAGAGAGGAGAAGTATATTGTGAAGTAACTGTCAGACAGAATGTATATGCCATGTTTGGAAGAGAGCAGCAATGGGATTTTGTTGATGTTTTGTAGAATACAAGAAAAGAGGAATTGAATATCAAACGACCGGTAATGTGGATGATGGTGGCTTTCGTACTTGGAGAGGTCGCAGCGTACCAGATGGGCATGACGGTGTGTTTTATAATTGCAGCAGCGCTTTTTGTGTTCATAGGAAATTGTGTCCTATGAAACACAAGGCACATTCTTTTTCACCTGCAGTTATAAAAACAGCAGAAGGACGGGTAGATTCGGACTTTCAGACAGACGCAGAACGCGTCTGGAATTGGAAAGATCCGATGATGTGCCGTGTCTTTCTGCTGTTTTTCTGTTTCCTGGCAGGATGGGGACGGATGATGGTGGAAATGCGCCCGGATGTGCTGGAACGGATGGTAACGCAGAAGGGCGGTTCGGCAGAGGTGGCGGTATCTGGAACACTGGATTCTGTTTCGGAAAAAAATGGCTGGTGTACGATGATTTTGACGGGGGTGGAGGTAGAGGATGAAAGTGTAAGAAAGGTACTGATATCGTGTAAAAGAGATTTACTGGAGAAGTATGAAGAAAAAGTTCTGCCACCCTGCGGAAGTCAGATTCATCTGACGGGAACTGCTGAGTTTCTGGAAGAAGCGCGCAATCCGGGGCAGTTTTCGTATCGGATGTATTATCGGGGACTAGGAATCAGAAACCGGGTAACGGCGGATCGGATTTTTATTTCAGAAGGAAAAAGTTCCCCTCTCCGAAGTCAGGCAGAATGCTTCCGGGCGTACGCGACGGCTGTTTTTCAGGAAATCTGTGTTCCAGAAGATGCAGGGATTTTCCAGGCAATTTTGCTGGGGGATAAATCCGGGTTATCGGAAGAGCTGCGCGAACGGTTTCAGGATAATGGGATTGCACATATTCTGGCAGTCAGCGGGCTTCATGTCTCTTTGATTGGCATGAGCGTTTACAGCGCACTGCGTTTTTGGGGCATATCGTATGGATGGGCGGGGCTGGGTGCTTCAGCGCTTCTTACCTTTTATGGTTTAGTAACCGGATTTGGAGCATCGGTATTCCGGGCGGTATTTATGGTAGAGGTGTCCTGTCTGGCGGCATATCTGGGGCGGAGTTACGATCTGCTGAGTGCGCTGTCGCTATCTTTGATTTTACAGGCGTGGCAGTCGCCGTATCTGCTCTTTTCGGCGGGATTGCAGCTTTCCTATGGCGCGGTTGCCGCGATTGGGCTGGAGACGGAGCGGCTGCGGAAAGTGGGAAAAAAGAGAAAAGAGCGGGAAGAGGAGGAACAAGAGAAAGAAAAAAAGAAAGGATATGAAACATTCATGCTCAGCTCGGCAATTCAGCTTTATACGATGCCGATTCAGCTGTATCACTATTTTACATTTCCGATGTTGGGAATTTTTCTGAATCTGATCGTGATACCGCTTCTCACGTATGCAGCCGGAAGCGGTCTGCTGGCGCTTGGAATTTACAGTATAGCGTTTGTAGGAGGAAAAATTGGGGGGATGGGCGGAGGCAGCAGCATTGCGGGAGTACTTTCGGCTTTTGGAGGTGCGGCATCGGGAATATCAGAAATACCAGAAATATTCAGAATAGCGGCAAGTGCATGTACGGGTCCGGGGCATTATATTTTTCAGTTGTATGAATGGCTTTGCATCCAGGTGGAACGCGTGCCGTTTCATTCCATCGTGGCAGGACGCCCGGAAATGTGGAAAATAGGGGTGTTTTATGTGGCGCTGGGGATTCGATATGTATGGAGTGTGGGAGAAGCAAGAGATAATTTAGGGAGAAAAGGGATTTTTCGGTTTCCAAAAGACTGGAATGCACAGGGAAAAAATAGTGTGTTTATTGCTGTGGCAGTAGTCTTTTTAGTAGTTCAGCCTGTTCATGGCTTTCAGATCTGGTTTCTCGATGTAGGACAGGGCGACGGCGTCTTTCTGCGGACGCAGGATGAGGCAATTCTTTCGGACTGTGGCAGCAGCCAGGATAAAAAAATCGGGAAAAATGTGCTGGAACCATTTTTGAAAAGTCAGGGAATCCGCACGCTGGACTGGATTCTGGTCAGCCATGCGGATGCGGATCACACGAACGGGATCGAATGGCTTTTGAAGGAGGAGGCAGATATCCGGGTGCGGAATCTGGCACTTCCGGCGGCGGGAAAAGGACAGGAGGCATATAAAAAAATGGAAACTCTTGCCAGAAAACGGGGGGCGGAAGTCTATTATCTGCATCGGGGAGAAACGGTGCGGGCGAAAAGCCTGGCGCTTCGGTGCCTGTACCCGGAGGCGGGGGAAAAGCCGGCCGAGGAGCGAAATAGTCATTCACTGGTGTTTGATGTCACGTATGGAAAGTTTAGTATGCTTCTGACTGGAGATATTGGAGTGGAGGACGAAAGAGAAATTCTGGCGATGGAAGAGGACAAAAAGGGGGAAAAGGTGACACTGTTAAAAGCTGCACACCATGGTTCGAACGGTTCTTCCTCAGAGGAGTTTTTGGAGTGCTTTTCCCCAGCTTTCACGGTGCTCTCTTATGGAGAGGGAAATACTTACGGGCATCCGGCGCCGGAGGCGGTGGAACGTCTGGAACAGACGGGGACGGAGATCTGGAGAACGGCGGATTCGGGGGCGGTGAATGTGTGGACGGACGGGAAACGTATGTATATCAAGGGATATAAGAAACAAGATTATGGGAAGGAAAGAGATAAAAACAGATAAAAAACTAATTGTTAACTATATAAAAATAATAGGTTGACAATAGAAAAAGGCTATGTTATGCTTGCAATCAGTTCTGCATCTGTTTCGACTACCCGGGATCTGGAACGGCCGCTGCTGTTTTAGATGGTTGGAACAGGGGTTGCGGAGAGAAATTTATGTACATGTGCGAGAATAGAATGGCTTCGGATGCCTGAAATCATTCAGATACCCAAGGAGGAAAAAGGTTTGAAACACATGAAGACAAAAGATTTAGTTTTGTGTGCGATGTTTGTCGCACTGATTGCAGTGGGAGCATTTATCAAGATACCGGTTCCGGTGGTTCCATTTACATTGCAGTTTTTATTTACGATGCTGGCAGGTCTGCTTTTAGGTCCGGTCAACGGGGCGCTGGCGGTTGTGGTTTATATCGTATTAGGTTTAATTGGACTTCCGGTTTTCACTCAGGGCGGCGGACCGGGATATATTTTCCAGCCGAGTTTTGGATATATCATTGGATTTGCGGTTGCGGCGTATGTGAATGGTAAGATTGCCAATGCCAAGACGCATCCGAGTTACCGGCGCCTGCTGGGAGCTAATTTTCTGGGACTTTTTATTGTCTATGCATTTGGAATGATTTATTACTACGTGATCAGCAATTTCTATCTGAATTCGCCGATCGCGTAGGAGCGCTGTTTTTATATTGCTTTGTTCTGGCAGTTCCGGGCGATATCGTGCTCTGTATTGTGGCTGCCATCATAGGAAAACGGATGATTCCGCTGATTCAGGGAGGGAGACTTGGATAAAAGATGAGCAAGGGGATTTTTATAACAGGTACGGGAACGGATATTGGAAAAACGTATGTGACAGGATTGATTGTGAAAAAACTGCGGGAGAGCGGCGTGAATGCGGCGTATTATAAAGCGGCAATGAGCGGCAATGAGCGGCGTGCGGATGGAAGCCTGATTCCAGGAGATGCCCTGCAGGTAAAAACAATGTCGGGAATCGGGCAGCCGCTTGAGGAAATGTGTCCGTATGTGTACGAGACGGCGGTATCGCCGCATCTGGCATCCCGTCTGGAGGGCAACCCGGTCCAGATGGAACGGGTGCTGGAAGATTTTCACAAAGTCTGTGAAAAATATGAGTATGTGACGATGGAAGGAAGCGGCGGAATTCTCTGTCCACTCTGCATAGACGAGGCGGATATCCGTCTTCCAGAAGTAGTAAAAGCGTGCGGGCTTGGATGCCTGCTGATTGCAGATGCGGGGCTTGGGACGATCAATGGCGTGGGGCTTACTGCCTATTATCTGAAACAACAGGGAATTGCCCTGAAGGGAATTATTTTCAACCATTATGAGGCGGGAAATCTGCTTCATGAGGATAACCGGAAAATGTGTGAATATTACACGGGCGTTCCGGTGGTTGCCTGTGTGGCGGATGGAGATATGGAGCTTTCCATGGATGTGGAGACGCTGAAAGGGCTGTATGCGTAAGAAAGAAGATAAAAAGGAGAAGAAAAATGATCTGGTATCCATATGAACAGTTAAAAACAATGAAAGCGCCTTATGAGATCGTGGATGCGAACGGGGTATATCTTTACACGAAGGATCAGAAGCTGATTGATTCGGTTTCGTCCTGGTGGAGTGTGATTCATGGATATAAACATCCGGTGATCAATCAGGCAATTATTTCACAGGTAGAAAAATTTTCTCATGTGATGCTGGGCGGGCTGACGCATGAGCCGGCGCGCAGGCTTTCAGAAAAACTGGCGTCCTGGCTGCCGGGCGATCTGGACTACTGCTTTTTTTCAGATTCCGGTAGCGTGGCGGTTGAGGTAGCGCTGAAAATGGCGCTGCAGTATTATATGAACCGCGGCGATGAGAAGCGGACGATGATTCTGGCGTTGGAACACGCGTACCACGGCGATACCTTTAAGACAATGGAGGCAGGCGATGATGAGGACTACCATTTTGTGCTGAAAGCCTATGGTGCAAGCCCGTATGTGGTTCACATTCCGACTGAGATCCCGGCGCTGGAGAAAGCATTTGAACAGTATCATGACAAGTTGAACTGCGTGCTGGTGGAACCGCTTTTACAGGGTGCTGGCGGAATGCGGATGTACGACATTTCATTTTTGGAGAAGGCAAGGGAACTCTGTGATAAGTACGGCGTGCTGCTGGTTTTTGATGAGGTGGCAACCGGATTTGGCAGAACCGGAAACCGCTTTGTGGCAGATCGGGTGCTTCCGGATATTCTGGTCCTCGGAAAGGCATTGACCGGCGGTTACATTGGTCATGCGGCGACTGTGGCAAATAAAAAGGTATTTGATGGATTTTTCGATGATAACCCGGAACATGCGCTGATGCACGGACCGACCTTTATGGGAAATGCCCTCGCGTGCAGTGCAGCGCTTGCCTCGATCGAGCTGTTTGAGACGCAGAACTATATGGAAAAGATTCAGAAGATCGAAGCTATCACCCGCCGGGAGATGGAAGGATTTACCGATCCGAGAATCAGGGAGGTCCGCATGATGGGCGGATGTGTCTGTGTCGAGGTATATGATCCGGCAGTCCTGAAAGGGTATCAGGAATATGCGTACAAACGCGGCGTGTTCAGCCGTCCGTTCTTAAATTATCTGTACGCGATGGTTCCGTATATTATCAAGGAAGAAGAGCTGGTGCAGGTGCTTCAGTGCATGAAAGACTGGTTTGCGCGGGGATAGGTAACGAAGAAACGTAACCGTTCACAGGCAGGAATTTTCTGAACTGAAAATCCCGTTACTGGGAACACATGTGTGAACAGTGAAACATCTACCTTAGAATAAAAATCTTAGAATAAAAAAAAATTAAGTATTTCTTTCTGAATGAATTTCATTTATGATAAAAGGAATGGAGTATTGTTTTAAGAAACGATACATGGATTGTGTTGCCTGCGATTGTGAATGGATAGGACAGAAGCAATCAGAATTCTAGTATAAAACTTACATTCGGGGAGAAATTAATATGAAAGAACAAATGAAGAAAATAGCGCTGCTATCGCTGTCATTGATACTGACATCGGCGTATTCTGTTTCGATCGTGCTGCCATCGCTGCTGCAGCATTTCAGTGAATATACAACCGCACAGGTGGAGATGTTGATCTCAGCACCGTCGTTTGCGATCACTGTCATGATCGTGCTGAATGCATGGCTGTCGCGTTATATGAAAGACCGTCCAATGATTGTGGGCGGTCTGCTTCTTTTATCGGTCAGCGGCATGGTACCGGTGTTTGTACAGGAATATCCGGTGATGTTCGCGTCCAGGATTTTCCTGGGGATCGGGATTGGGCTCATTAATGCGAAAGCAATCAGCATTTTCAGTGAATATTATGAAGGCAGGGAAAAAGCGGCGCTGCTCGGATACCGCGGATCGGCGGAGGTGCTGGGAAGCGCGGTTATGACGCTGGTTGCTGGAAAATTGGTGTTGATCCGGTGGAATCTGGCATTTTGGGTGTACGCGCTCGGATTTGTGATTGTACTTCTGTATCTTGTATGGGTTCCGGGGAATATGGAGATGGGAGAGAGTGCGGGCTCACAGAGTGCAGGGGCAGAGAAAGAAAGTCTGGAAGCGGAGGCAGATGGAAAAAGAGAATGCTGGAAAAAAGAAGTCCTGCCCATTGCTTATGCACTGTTTGCGGGATTTGTCATCTGCATCTACTGTTCCAATTCCCTGCGTGTCCCGATGCTGATTTTGGAGAAGAAACTTGGAACGGAGTCGGAAGCCAGCATCATTCTCACGCTCATGATGCTGATGGGAATAGCTGCCGGTGTTTATTTTGGAAAACTGACGATGTGGTGGAAGGAAAAATTGCCGGGGGTTGGATGCCTGATGCTTGGAGCGGGGATGCTTCTGACCGCATATGCGGGCAATCTGCCGCTGATTGGAATTGGCATTAGTATCGTTGGATTTTTCTATACCGTTCTGGTTACCTATTCCTTCCACCAGATTTCCGAGCAGATTCCGCAGTCTTCTATCAATACAGCCACATCAATCGTGCTGGTCGGCTGCAATCTGGGAGCGGCGTGTTCGCCGTTTGTGCTGAAATGGATGGGAAGATTCAGTGAGGGCGTGAGCGTGCCGTTTGTGGGGTATGCTGGGATGATGGGAGTATTAGGAATCGTTCTGATAGTAGTCACGGGAAGAAAGAAATAATACAGTAAACCAATAATAGGAATGACGGCAAAATCTGCAACCAGAACTGTATCGTACGGAATCTTCAGTTTAGAAAATTCAGAAAATTCCTACCTGTGAACAGTTATCTGAAATCGAACGTTTGTACTGATTTGTTCTGCTTTTATGTATACATTCATGAGTGGATTTGGTATAATAGAAATACTTAATGGGATTTTTTGTGTACTAGGAAATTCCTTGGAATCCCCTATTACACAAAAAGGCACATTCTTTATTTGTGAATTATATCAAATCAGGAGAAAGCAATGGATCATTTTGAGTTGGTATCAGAATACAGCCCGACCGGCGACCAGCCGCAGGCGATTGAAAAGCTGGTGGAGGGCTTCAAGGAAGGAAATCAGTTCCAGACATTACTGGGTGTAACGGGCTCTGGCAAGACGTTTACGATGGCAAATGTGATTCAGAAGCTGAATAAGCCGACGTTAATTATTGCACATAATAAGACGCTGGCAGCCCAGCTTTATTCGGAAATGAAGGAATTTTTTCCCAATAATGCGGTGGAATACTTTGTCAGCTACTATGACTACTACCAGCCGGAGGCTTACGTCCCGTCCACGGACACATACATCGAGAAGGATTCCTCCATCAACGACGAGATCGATAAGCTGCGGCATTCAGCGACGGCGGCGCTGTCAGAGCGTCAGGATGTGATTATTGTGGCATCGGTTTCCTGTATCTATGGTCTGGGAAGCCCGATCGATTACAAAAACATGGTTATTTCCCTGCGTCCGGGCATGGAGAAGGACCGCGACGAGGTCATTCACAAGCTGATCGACATTCAGTACAGCCGGAATGACATGGATTTCAAGCGAGGTTCGTTCCGGGTGCGCGGCGATGTGCTGGAGGTATACCCGGCGTATTCGGGCGGCGATGCGTACCGGATTGAGTTTTTCGGGGATGAGGTAGACCGGATCACAGAGATTGACACGCTGACGGGCGAGATCAAGGCGCAGTTAGGACATATCGCGATTTTCCCGGCATCGCATTATGTCATCCCGAAAGAGCGGATGGAGATTGCGGCAAACAATATTTTAGAGGAAATGAAGGAGCAGGTCGCTTACTTTAAGAGTGAGGATAAGCTTCTGGAGGCACAGAGAATCGCGGAGCGGACGAATTTTGATGTGGAAATGATGCGGGAAACAGGCTTCTGTTCCGGTATCGAGAATTATTCGCGTCATCTGATTGGTTCGAAACCGGGAGAACCGCCGTGTACGCTGATGGATTATTTCCCGGATGAATTTCTGGTGATTGTGGACGAGTCGCACATCACGCTGCCGCAGGTGCGCGGTATGTACGCGGGCGACCAGTCGCGCAAGAAAACGCTGGTGGAATATGGCTTCCGCCTGCCGTCGGCGCTGGATAACCGACCGTTAAATTTTGAAGAATTTGAGAGCAAACTGGATCAGATTCTCTGCGTTTCAGCAACACCGGGCGAGTATGAGGCAGATCATGAGCTTCTGCGGGCAGAGCAGGTGATCCGTCCAACGGGACTTCTTGATCCGCCGATTGAGGTGAGACCGGTCGAGGGACAGATCGACGATCTGATTTCGGAGGTCAACCGGGAGGTGGATCGAGGGTTTAAGGTGCTTGTTACGACGCTGACAAAGCGGATGGCAGAAGACCTGACCGACTATATGCGCGATGCGGGAATCCGCGTCAAATATCTGCATTCGGATATTGACACGTTGGAACGCGCCCAGATTATCCGGGATATGCGTCTGAATGTCTTCGATGTGCTGGTCGGCATCAACCTGCTTCGTGAGGGTCTGGATATCCCGGAGATTGCGCTGGTGGCGATTCTGGATGCGGATAAAGAGGGATTCCTGCGTTCGGAAACGTCCCTGATTCAGACGATCGGCCGAGCAGCGCGAAATTCTGAGGGGCATGTTATCATGTATGCAGATTCGATCACGGATTCGATGCGGGCGGCGATCGAGGAGACGGAGCGAAGACGCGCGATTCAGCAGGCGTACAATGAGGAACATCACATTACGCCGACGACGATCAAGAAAGCTGTCCGGGATCTGATCACGATCTCGCAGGCAGCCGAACCGGTTACGAATAAGGTAACGAAGGATCTGGAATCGATGGATCGCCAGGAATTAGAAAAACTTGTAAAGGAACTGACGAAGAAGATGAATCAGGCGGCAGCCGAGCTGAATTTCGAGGAAGCGGTCGTGTTGCGTGACCGTATGGTAGAGGTCAAGAAAATGTTGCTGGATTTGGAAAATTCGTAAATCAGAGGGTGGTTGGTATGGAATATGGCGCGCTGATGGAGATGGCGGTCCGGGCGGGGGAGATCATGCTGGCGAGCGGAGCGGAGGTCTACCGTGTGGAGGACACGATTCACCGTATTTTAAAGCATTCAGGGATTGCACGGGCAGATGTGTTTGTCGTGACGACGGGGATCGTGGCGACGATTGCGGATGCATCACTTCCGCCGCTTACCTTGGTAAAAAGGGTGGAAAACCGGGCAACGAATTTGAACCGCATCTATCAGGTAAACAATGTTTCAAGGGAATTTTGCAGCGGAAAATTGTCCGTCGGGGAGGCGCAGGAACGACTGGATCGGATTGCTAATACGACATTATACGGATTCTGGAAGAAATGCATTGGCTATGCGGCAACGACGGGATTTTTTGCGGTGATGTTTGGAGGCGGTCCGGGCGAATGCCTGGTGGCGGCTGTCGTGGGAGTCGTTCTTGCGTTTGTCCTGCGGGCGGCGTCCAACCTTATGCTGAATGATTTCTGTCAAAATGCACTTGGCTCGTTTGCACTGGCGGTTGCGGCGTATCTGCTGCGCCGTGGGGCATTTCTGGGAATGAGCCTGGATGTAGTGATTATCAGCGCAATCATGCCGCTGGTGCCTGGGGTCACATTTACGGCGGCAATCCGCGATACGCTGAATGGAGATTACAGTTCGGGAGTCGCGCGGATGGCGGAGGCAGTCGTGGTGGCGCTGGCGGTTGCGTCGGGCGTCGGTCTGGCGATCGTGGCAGTCCGGCTGGCGGGAGGATCGGTATGACAGAGATGATAAGAGAATTGATGATCCAGAGCGTGGGGGCATTTCTGGCGGTTTTTGGTTTTTCCCTGCTGGTCGATATGCCGCGGAAATATCTGGTTTATGCGGGCATTACCGGAGGTGCCGGATGGCTGGCGTACCTGGTATCGATGCAGGTGGGAACCTCGCAGGTGGCGGCGGCATTTTTTTCCAGTCTGGCAGCGGCTCTGCTGAGCCAGGTATTTGCACGCGTGTTAAAAGCGCCCGTCACGATCTTTCTGGTGGCAGGAATCCTGCCGACGGTGCCGGGCGCATCGATCTACCGGAGCGTCTATTTTCTGATACAGGGACAGACAAAATGGTACAATTTTTATCTGATCCAGACGATCCAGATAGCGGGGGCGATGGCGGTTGCCATCTTTATTGTGGATTCACTGTTCCGTCTGCTCCGGAATAAAGCGTCGTAGTGGAACTGGGCGGCAGGTAGAGACAGCCCTGAATCCTGCTAAAATAATAAATATGATCTGACAGGCGCTCTTCAGCGGGCACATCCGACTGATTGATCGCCTGAACCATTTCATTGAGTTCTTCCGGCGGAAGAGAGACGTTGCTGGGAGTGAGAAGCACTTCATGGATGCTGGACGGAAGGATAATCAGATCTTCGCCCAGGCTTTCGGCAAACTCTTTTAAGACGCGGGGATAGAGCATGCAGGCAGCGCCGTTGATGCCGCGCGAATTTGTCAGAACGTAGAGAGCGACCGATGGAAGAGCTTCCGTTTCAACGATGTCCTCCATTTCGAGCTGATTGAGGGTGGATTCGATGGAGCTGATGTGGTACGGCAGTATGCGAGGTGTGTTTTCTTCCGCCAGTATGCCGATCTCTTCCAGAGAAATATCCCACAGGGCAAGATGGTCGCTGTGTACCAGGGTCGTCATCTGTCCCTCCTCATTGTCAGTGAGGATCAGATAGAAAACGATCGCCAGATCGAGATACGGAATATGTGGGATGTGGGAGAGAAGCACCTTATTTTTAGCGGCGTGGATCAATTTGTAGGCAATCCGGCCGCGTACGGCATCAAAATCACGCAGTTCCTCGCAGATATCCTCCGAAAATCCTGGATTTGTCTCATACACCATCAGGATCTGATCGGTAATAATGGAGAGCGGCATCCCTTCCTCCGCTTCATTATAGTAGGCGTTCAGATAGACAGTCGGTGATAACCGTGAGCCGGGTTTCGTAAAGCTCAGCCCGTCGAGCATCAGTCCATTATTTTTCAGAACCCGCCGCAGGGAGACGTTGGCTTTTTTATTGAGGCGCGTCTGCACCATCGACTGGATTGTTTTCAAAAAAGTTTCATAGACCATAGAGTACCTCCTGAAATAAAATTGCAGATAGGGGATGCCCGCTTGCTCATGTAGGTTATGAATTTCAGCAAAATGAGAAACAGTTTCCCCGTGTGAATAAGTTTTAAGGAATCAAATCAAGAAGCAGTCATGAAGTTTGAGATGTGAAGAAAGATTGCTTAGTGATTAAAAAATAAATAAAAAGTTCAGAGTTTTAGCGTTTACCTTTTGAGTGCGTAAGTATGAAAATGGTCATGGAAATCATCGAAAAAACTGAACATGAGAATCGCAGGAACCAGTAAGATGTGAAAAAATTGCCTGCATATAAAGAAGCAGGTGCCAAATGCACCGATATCATGATTATACTGGAAAATGGGAAGATTGGCAAGAAAAATAACAGGGGAAAAGTGAAGTTCTGGTTGCGGATTTGTTGCTGTTCACGCATACGTTCCCAGTAACAGTTTGCATGACGCTCATAATGTGTGAACGATGGTAAATAAAGAGATAAGATGGCGTGACTGCGAGATGAAAACTAATAGCTGGCATTCGTGGTGGAAATAAAACTGAAAAATAACAAGAAAATACAAAATTAGTATTGACAAAATGCGACATATGTATTAGAATAAAACCATCAAAAGAAACAAGAAATAAAACAAAAAAAGAAGGGAGCTGATTCCACCGAAAACATAAAACTGGTTCAATTTTTTAATAAAAAAAATTGAACAAAGGAAAACCAAAATCAACAAGTAAAAATCAGTCAATCATCTATCATACATATTTAGAAACAGGATTCGGTTTAGTGATATGACGAGAAAGTATCATTAAAAAGAAGCGTTTTTTAAAAGAGAGATAGATAAGTGAAAAAAGAAAAAAATAAGATTGAACGATTCAGAAATTGTTGAAAAAGGAATCAAAATTGAATAAAGGAAAAGTTCAAAGAAAGAGGTATCATCCAATGGACGAGATAGTTTAAAGGGTATCGATAAAATGTCAATTTATCGATACCCTTTTTCTGGTTCATGGAAAGGCATCAAGAAGGATCTTTTCTTATATAAATATCAAATCCCTTGCAATTCAAACGGCGGCGTGTATTCTTCTTTTGCGCTGCTTTTTTCCTGCATAAAGCCTGTGTGAGTCCCAGCTCAATCGCGGCATCGACGACTTTCTGGTATTCGTAGCTTGTGATGCGACGGTTGATTTCCGGATATCTGCTGCTCTGGTAGAAGGGGGTGTACTGGCTCATAAGGCTTACCAGAAAATGCCCCTCCGGGAGGTTGTCGTGAATCCAGTGGAGCAGGCGGATGGAATCGTCTTTGTGTTTTGGAAGAACCATATGCCGCAGGATCACGCCGCGCTTCATGAGCTGGCAGGCCTGGCCATTTTCGGAGAAATCTTCCAATACCAGCGGACCGGTGTGCTTGATCATCCGTTTGACTGCTGCGGAGGCGACCGGAAAATAGTCCGGGGCGGCGGAATAGCGGGCGGACAGTTCGGAAGAGTAATATTTTAAATCCGGCAGCCAGATATCGATATAGGGAGCCAGCGCATCAACCGCCTCCAGCGTCTCATAACCGCCGCAGTTGTAGACGATCGGGATGAAAAGCTGCGGTTTGACCCGTTTTAAGACGGGCAGTAGCGACGGAAGGTACTGCGTCGGCGTCACCAGATTGATATTGTGCGCGCCCTGTGCCTGCAGTTCCAGAAAAATTTCCTCCAGGCGCGTTCCGGAAATATCTTTTCCAAAGCCTTCGCTGCTGATCTGGTAGTTCTGGCAGAAACAGCAGCGCAGTGTGCAGCCGGAAAAAAAGATGGTACCGCTTCCGTGCAGACCGCTGATACACGGTTCCTCCCACGGATGAAGCGCCGCGCGTGCCGCCCGGATACCGGCAGGGCTGTGACACCAGCCCTGTTTTTTTGTGCGGTTGATCTGACAATTTCGCGGACAGCAATGGCAGCTTTCGTAGGAGTAGGCGGCTGGTTCAGAGAACTGGACAGGCGAGCCGGCACTTGAATTGGGTAGGGGAATATATGTGTTCATAGGTTTTGCTTCCTTTTTTTATAAGATTTTTTGTAAAGGTAATTCCTTCAAAGCTTTTTTACATAGTTCAAATCTGTGTTGAATCCGAAAAATCGATCGTTATAATGTATTTATTCTACTAAGAAAGATGAGCAGTGTCAAATGTGATTACATTTAATACGAAAGGGCTGGACTTTGCACTGACGGCACTGTTTGTAATGATTTTTACGGAACAGTGGATCGGACAGAAGCGCCATTGGCCGGCAGGGACTGTATTTTATATGATTCTGGTGCAGATGGTATTTGTTTAGATGCAGCGTGTTTTTGCCCCGTGTGCATTGTCTTCGGAAACAGTGCTTTTTGTTTCAGATCCGGGTTTCCCCAGGATCTGGTTGATACATTTCCAGGCATCTGTCAGCCGGTCGAGGTTCCAGGCAGCGTTGGCAGGGCTGGTGGACGGCAGTTTGATTGCCTCAATGCCAGTCTGTTTACGGCAGAAGCGGTCGTACATTTTTCCGGACAGCCCGCCGTTTGTGTAAATCGCCTGGATGGAAGCGTGATCCAGGATAGAGGCGAGGTCGTTTGGAACAACATCGCGGATGGAACTGTCGCTGGATCCTTCGATGGAACAGCTATGGATGGTGTCCCAGACGGCGATGTGGTTCCGCAGCAGAAATTCCTTCTTTTCCTCGATGGAGGATGGAACGTCTTCCTTTCGCAGGCGCGCTAAGAGCTTCCAGAAACGATTCTGCGGGTGCCCGTAGAAAAAACAGCTTTCTCGGGATTTGACTGACGGAAAGGAACCGAGGATTAGGATGCGGGAGTCGGCGTCAAAAACAGGTGGGATTGGGTGGATGATGTGGGATGGCATGGTGGAATCTCCTTTTTGCGGATTATTGTTGTCAATTATAATAAATACGAAATCAATTTTCGACTTTGATCTGGCTTCATTTGGTACATGGACATGATACTCACGAACCCGCGCTATCGCGCTCTACCGCCCTGCTTCGCAGGACGGTTCGTTCGTTAGTGGCGCAAGAAAAGAATATGTCTGCTTTACAGCCGCATTCTTTTCTTCTGCGCTTATTATACCATGACCACTAAATTCGTGAAACACCTCATTAAGTGGTCAGGTATATGTTCTCACTAGACTCGAAAATACCTCGTCAAGTGTTCACATTATATCATAGATCAAAAATGATAGAATGTTTTTTTGAAACTCCCTTTTTACAAAAGTGTGTCTGATGCATACTAACTCATAATTATACGAAACACCACACTTTTATTCGTTTTCTATTCATTTCCGGCTAATGGGTATTCATTTTTACTCTAAGTTATCATGCAATTTATTAGAATGGAATTTTTGAAAGAGCCAGCACCTTGAATGGGCTGACTCTTTCAATGTCACCTGTAATTGACAAACTGGAATTGTTCTACTTCTTTATCTTTTTAATATCCTGATACAGCCCATATCCCAGAAACAGGATTCCAATAATAAACGCAATACCAGCCGCTATTGCTAAAAAAGGACCTACATATTCAAGACCTGCTGCAAATAAAGTGGCATTCCACGAAGCTACTCCACTCATAAATATCGCAGCAGAAATATATCGTGCAGAAATTAAAACTGCTGACATGAAACAGAAAATAGCACCTACAATTTTGTTTTCCATTTAAATCACCTCCAAATTCCGATTTTTCGTTCTCTGTGACTTCCCAATAAACGGGAATTTATCGTTTTATTCTGGTATAAAACTCTTTTTCATCTTGGTGATGAATATAGGCCCCATTTTTAATCTGCACACGCAAAGATGCCATATTATCCCTATGAACAGACATATATATTTCGTCTTCTTTAATAATGTGCCAGGCTTTTTCGATTGTCAATCTCAACCCTTCCGAGGCGTATCCCTTGCCTCTGAATTCTTTCTTTATTCCATATCCTATATGGCCTCCTCCGTTTGCAAGTGCAGGAGTAAGGTAATGACGCACGCGAAATAATCCTACTATTTTCTCATCATCCCATAAGAAAAAATCCGTTTCTGGAACCCATCCATCAGCCAGATCAATTCCCTTTTCAGCATTAATATAACCAGGCAATATTTTTATTTCAAATTCCTTTCTTGAACATCCAGACGCAAAATTCGTAAATCCATTTTCATTGGAAGGGGTATTAGTAATAAATTCGTATTCCTTTTCAATATCTTCCAAATTAGCTGATTTTAAGTACAACATAAAAAGCTGCTTCCTCCTATTTTTCTCAAAGAGTTCGGTCAATCCCGATTTGTATAACAGTAGTCTAACACACGTTGTTTAAAAATACTACAGCCAAGCCAATGTCTGTAATTTGCCCTAAAATTTCATTTTATGGAATTTGGACTACTTGATTTTCTAATTGCATACGCAATTCGTGAAATGTATCATTATACTGTTGATACATCAGACACACAAATGTAAATAGGGACTTTTTAAAAAGCAATTTTTCGAATAACTGTGACGAGGTAACTGTATCGGGAAGAGATACACAGCGGATAGTTTTGATGGCATTTCATATATGCAGAGAAAACACCTATATTTTATAAGGAGTTCACAAGTTTTTAATATTTTCACTTCTTGATTTATAGGCAATCTGCCACTATAATGGATAAGAGTACGCAGAAATTTGCGCGCTGACGGGGAAGAAAAGCGGGCATGAAGCCGGATGAGAAGCAGATGCGGCAGATTTAGAGGGCTTTTTAGTAACCTGATGTGGCAGATTCCGGATGTACAGTGACACAGAATGGAGAAAGTGTATGGATAATAAGGGAAACCAGAATAAAAATGGAAAAAATCCCCGCGGTCAGAATTATGCAGTGCTGATCATGACGATGCTGTTTACGCTTCTCTGCGTGGCGATGATGCACAACCTCTGGCAGGGCAGTCGCACGCACAAGATGCCATACAGCGAGTTTAATCAGATGCTTAAGGATCACGAGGTAGAATCGGTTGTGATTGGCAATGGAAAGATTCAGATCACGCCGAAGGAAGATTCGAAGAAATATGGCGGCAGCCAGGGAAAATACGGAAATCTGGTAGGAATGGAGTACTACACGATTCCGATCAACGATCCGGATTTGGAAAAGAAGCTGGATGAAGCTGGTGTTACGACCTATGAACAGGCAGAAGTGGACGCGACAGGCAGTATTATCATGCTTCTGCTCGAGTGGGTGCTTCCGATTGCAGCGATGTTCGTCATTTTCAATATGATGATGAAGCGCATGGGCGGCGGAGGCGGCATAATGGGTGTCGGCAAGAGCAATGCCAAAGTATATGTACAGAAAGAGACCGGCGTTACGTTCAAGGATGTGGCAGGCGAGGATGAGGCGAAGGAGTCTCTGACGGAGATTGTTGATTTCCTGCATAACCCGGGAAAATATACGAAGATTGGTGCGAAACTGCCGAAGGGTGCGTTGTTAGTCGGACCGCCAGGAACCGGTAAAACACTTCTTGCCAAGGCAGTAGCTGGAGAGGCGAAGGTTCCGTTTTTCTCTCTGTCCGGTTCAGATTTTGTGGAAATGTTTGTCGGCGTCGGCGCATCCCGTGTGCGTGACCTGTTCAAGCAGGCGCAGCAGTCGGCTCCGTGTATCATTTTCATCGATGAGGTGGATGCGATCGGTAAAAGCCGTGATTCCCGTCTGGGCGGCAACGATGAACGTGAGCAGACGTTAAACCAGCTCCTTTCGGAGATGGATGGATTTGATTCCTCCAAGGGTCTTTTAGTCATGGCGGCGACGAACCGCCCGGAGATTCTGGATCCGGCGCTGCTTCGTCCGGGACGTTTTGACCGCCGAATTATCGTGGATAAGCCGGATTTAAAGGGGCGTGTGCAGATTTTAAAGGTACATTCCAAGGATGTAAAACTGGATGAGACGGTTGATTTCGAGGAGATCGCGCTGGCTACATCTGGCGCTGTAGGTGCGGATCTTGCCAATATGATGAACGAGGCGGCGATCACAGCCGTTAAGAATGGCAGGAAAGCCGTTTCCCAGAAGGATTTATTTGAGGCAGTTGAGCTGGTTCTGGTTGGCAAAGAGAAGAAAGACCGCATCCTGAGCCAGGAAGAGCGCCGGATTGTTTCGTATCATGAGGTTGGTCATGCGCTGGTCAGCGCCCTGCAGAAGGATTCGGAGCCGGTACAGAAGATCACGATTGTGCCGCGTACCATGGGTGCGCTCGGCTATGTCATGCAGGTGCCGGAGGAAGAGAAGTACTTAAATACTGAGAAGGAAATCCGCGCGATGCTGGTCGGATTTTTAGGCGGACGTGCGGCTGAGGAGATCGTTTTTGATACGGTAACGACAGGTGCGTCAAATGATATTGAAAAAGCAACCCGGATCGCGCGTGCGATGGTAACCCAGTACGGTATGTCCAAGAAGTTCGGTCTGATGGGACTGGAAAGCCAGGAAAATCAGTACCTGAACGGGAGAACCGTCCTGAATTGCAGTGATATGACAGCGGCAGAGATTGACAAGGAAGTCATGCATATTCTGAAGGTTTCTTATGAGGAGGCAAAACGCCTGCTGAGTGAAAACCGCGAGGCGCTTGATAAGATTGCGGCGTTCCTGATTGAGAAAGAGACGATCACCGGTAAAGAGTTCATGAAGATTTTCCATGAGGTAAAGGGAATTCCGGAGCTGGAGGAAAAGAAACAGGAAGGCGAGGACCGGATTGAGATGCCGGAGGCTGAGAAGACAGGCGATGAGGTGCAGCCGGTAAAGACTGCGGAGGAAACGAACGCAGAAAACTCACAGAACCAGCAGAAGCTGGAAGGAAAACCGGCGGATGAAGCACCGGCAGACGAAACACCGGAATCGGCAGAAGCTGTAGCATCAGAGAGTCCAAATGAGGATGAGATGCGCGGTGGAAGCTCGTTCGACCGGAAATAAAAGTGATGTATAGCATAAAAGAAATATTTATACAGTAAATAGAACGGCTGTATTTCAGCAATGTGAATCCATATATTGAAAAATCTATGAGTTCTGTTTTGCTGAGATACAGCCGTTATTTATATAGGATTATATCAATTACTGGTACAGGCGGTTGTGCTCATATACCGGCTCGGAGGTCAGTTCGATGCCGAGACGTTTGAAGGTCTTGATATCAACCTCCGACAGCATGACGGAGGTGTGAACCTGGCAGCCGCGCAGTTTTTCGAGCTGTTCCAGGGCGATCTGCGCGTGTTTGTTGGTAGCGGCGCACATGGACAGTGCGATCAGAACTTCATCGGTGTGGAGACGCGGGTTGCGGCTTCCGAGGTACTCGACTTTCAGCTTCTGGATCGGCTCGATCGCGATCGGGGAGATCAGGTGCTCATCGTGCGGAATATTGCCAAGTACCTTGACAGCATTCAGAAGCAGGGCAGCGGAAGCGCCGAGCAGGTTGGTTGTCTTTCCGGTAGCGATGGTTCCGTCCGGAAGTTCGATGGCAGCAGCCGGAGCACCGGTTTCTTCGGCGCGTTTCAGGGCAGCCGGAACAACCTTGCGCATATCGGTGGTCAGTTTTGCCTGCTTCATCAGAAGTTCGATCTTATAAACTTCCTCTTTGCCGACATCCTCTTTGACAACGCGGTTTAATGCCTGATAGTAGCGGCGCAGGATTTCCTGACGGGATGCCTCGCAGCAGGCTTCGTCGTCAATGATGCAGTTTCCTGCCATGTTGACGCCCATATCAGTCGGGGATTTGTACGGGTTCTCGCCGTAGATTCCCTCGAAAATAGCGCTCAGAACCGGGAAAATCTCGATGTCACGGTTGTAGTTGACCGTTGTCACACCATAAGCCTCCAGATGGAACGGATCGATCATGTTGACATCGTTTAAGTCAGCGGTCGCTGCCTCGTATGCCAGGTTGACCGGGTGCTTTAACGGGATATTCCAGATCGGGAAGGTCTCAAATTTGGCATATCCAGCCTTGACGCCGCGTTTGTTCTCGTGGTAGAGCTGGGAAAGGCAGGTTGCCATTTTTCCGCTTCCCGGTCCCGGCGCGGTGACAACAACGAGTGGACGTTTGGTTTCAATGTAATCATTTTTACCATAACCTTCATCGCTGACGATCAGCGGAACATTGCCCGGATAACCGTCGATGGTGTAGTGGCGGTAAACCTTGATGCCCATGGATTCGAGCTTGTGTTTGAAGACATCCGCAGTGTTCTGCCCGGAATAGTGGGTGATTACAACGCTTCCAACATAGAGTCCCTTGTCGGTAAAGGATTGAATCAGACGGAGTACGTCTACGTCGTAAGTAATGCCGAGGTCGGAACGTACTTTGTTTTTCTCGATATCCGCAGCACTGATGACGATGACGATCTCCGCCTGATCCGCTAACTGCAGAAGCATCCGCAGCTTGCTGTCAGGTGCAAAGCCCGGAAGAACCCGGGATGCGTGGTAGTCATCGAACAGTTTTCCGCCAAATTCGAGGTAGAGCTTATCACCGAACTGGTTGATACGCTCACGGATATGTTCCGACTGCATTTTCAGGTATTTGTTGTTGTCAAAACCGATTTTCATCTAATCCTCCGTTCTTAGTTTCGTCCCGCACAGAATACCGGTATCGCGGTGGGGGCAGATGCCGGTTTCCATCTGGTGGGATGAAAATCATATGTTTGTATGGATGATTGCGCCGCCAGGTCACAGTCCATGTCCGGCACAGACTGCCATTCGCAGTTGTTTATGTCGATGCTCTTTGTGTGAAATGAACGCAGCACAGCAGACCGCAAAGAATCACAATTAGTACTATTATCCTACAAAAAAGTCTATTTGAGTAGAGGAAAAATAAAAAAATTTTAAAATCGGAAAAATGACGGATTTGGTTTTCGGAAATGTAATATTTTCTGGCGAAAATTTTTGTGTACAGGCGATGGGGATGGAGGAAAGAAAATCTGGATGTAAATTGATAAAAAACAGAAAAGGGCATACAAAATGTGATATAATGAGCGCAGAAGAAAAGAATGCGGCTGCGAAGCAGACATATTCTTTTCTTGCGCCATTAACGAACGAACAGCCATGCGAAGCAGGGCGGTGGAGCGCGATAGCGCGGGTTCGTGAGTGGACGGGTGAGAATACGTTCTTATGATATAATGAGCGCAAGTGAGCCAGAAAGCTGCTTGCAGATTTAAGGCGAACGGCGAATCGTGATATAATGTGAACACTTAGCGAGATGTTTTAAGGAGGTATCAGCATTCATGCGGGAAATTCCAAAGCCGGGCGAGCGGTACCGGCATTTTAAAAATAAAGAATATCAGATTCTGGCGGTGGCGACCCACTCGGAAACGGGGGAAAAGATGGTTGTCTATCAGGCGCTCTATGGAGAATATGGCGTCTGGGTTAGACCGCTTTCTATGTTTATGGAAGAGGTAGATCGGGTAAAATATCCGGAGGCGGCGCAGAGATACCGGTTTGAGCGGATTGCGGCGGGTCCGTGGGAAAATTCGAAACAGCAGGAAATAAGGACAACCAGAACGACTCATGTCGTAAATGAAGGTGTTCGCCGTTCGAAAATGTCTGACGCAGCCACTCATTCCTGGGACATACCGCAGGAGGAACCGGAGCTGCATCCGCTTGTGGCAGAGTTTCTAGATCAGGAAACGACCGAGGGCAGGCTGGAAGTACTCCAGAGAATGAGCGGCAAGGTGGCCAAGCGGGATCTCGACAGTCTCTGCTTCTGTCTGGATATGAATCCGGTCGGTGGAAGCGTGGAGGAAGAGCTTGACGCGATCCGTCAGTGCATCCGGATGCAGCAGAGGTACGATGCACCGCGCCTGCGGTATGGAAAATGAGCGGCTGTCTGGCAGAAGAGTCTGGGTAACTGTTCACGGGTAGGCACTTTTGGAACCGAAAGTGCCGTAAGAAAACGTGGTGGCAGCAGATTAGAAAACAGGATGGTTTGAGATGTTTCAAATAGAAGAAGAACTGAAAAAACTGCCGGGGCAGCCGGGTGTTTATATTATGCACGATGCGAAGGACGCGATCATCTATGTCGGCAAGGCGATCAGCCTAAAAAACCGAGTCCGCCAATATTTCCAGAGCAGCCGGGATAAGACGGCGAAGATCAAGCAGATGGTCTCGAAGATAGCACGTTTTGAGTACATCGTGACGGATTCGGAGCTGGAAGCGCTGGTGCTGGAGTGCAACCTGATCAAAGAGCACCGCCCACGCTACAATACGATGCTCAAGGATGACAAGACGTACCCGTACATCAAGGTGACGGCTTCGGAGGAGTACCCGCGGATCTTGTTTTCACGCCAGATGAAAAAGGATAAAAATAAGTATTTTGGTCCTTTTACGAGCGCGGGAGCAGTCAAAGACACAATCGAGCTGATTCGGAAGATATACCGGATCCGGGCGTGCAGCCGGAAGCTGCCGCAGGATATGGGAAAGGACCGTCCGTGCCTCTATTACCATATTCACCAGTGCGACGCGCCATGTCAGGGGTATATTTCACAGGCAGATTATCAGAAATCGGTGAAGCAGGCGGTCGGTTTTTTAAATGGACAGTATGAGCCGGTCATGAAATATCTGGAAGAAAAGATGAGGACGGCGTCCGAGACGATGGAGTTTGAGAAGGCGATTGAGTATCGGGATCTGCTTGAAAGTGTCAGAAAGGTGGCGCAGAAGCAGAAGATTACGAGCCAGAGCATGGAAGATCGGGATATTATCGCGATGGCGAAGGATGAGCGCGATGCGGTTGTGCAGGTGTTTTTCGTGCGCGATGGCAAGCTTATTGGGCGGGAACATTTCCATATGAATCTGACCGGCTCGGAGAGCAAGGCAGAAATTTTAAACAGCTTCGTCAAACAGTTTTACGCGGGAACGCCGTTTGTGCCGCATGAGATCTGGGTGCAGGAGGAGTTAGAGGACGCGGAGGTTATCGCCAGCTTCCTGACGCGCGCCGGGGACAGAAGGTGCGCTTTGTCGTGCCAAAGATGGGCGAGAAAGAGCGGCTGGTCGAGCTGGCGGAGAAGAATGCGAAGATGGTGCTCTCCCAGGATAAGGAGAAGATCAAGCGCGAGGAACTTCGGACGATCGGGGCGATGAACCAGATTGGATCGTGGATCGGACTTTCGGGAATCAAGCGGGTAGAAGCCTACGATATTTCCAATATCAGCGGTTTTGAGTCGGTCGGTTCGATGATTGTCTACGAAAATGGACGTCCGAAACGCAATGATTACCGCAAATTTCGCATCCGGACGGTGCAGGGACCGAACGACTACGCTTCGATGCGCGAGGTGCTGCTGCGGCGGTTTTCACATGGCCTGGAGGAGACGAAGAAACTGCAAGCCGAGGGCGGCGATCTGGCGATGGGAAGTTTTACGCGTTTTCCAGATCTGCTGATGATGGATGGCGGACGCGGACAGGTTAATATCGCGCTGGAGGTATTAAGAGAGCTTCAGCTGGAAATCCCGGTCTGTGGCATGGTAAAGGATGATAACCACCGGACGAGGGGATTGTATTATCAGAATGTGGAAATTCCAATCGATCGCCATTCGGAAGGATTTCAGCTGATCACCCGGATTCAGGACGAGGCGCACCGGTTTGCGATCGAGTACCACCGGAGTCTTAGGGGCAAGGAGCAGGTGCGCTCCGTGCTGGATGATATCAAGGGCATCGGACCAGCGCGCCGTAAGTCTCTGATGCGGACGTTCAAGACGATCGAAGCAGTCCGGGAGGCGAGCGTGGAGGAGCTGGAAGCTGCGCCACAGATGAACCGGGCAGCCGCCGAGGCAGTCTATATATTTTTCCGTGATGACAAGCAGGGGAAGATGTGATAGGATGTAGACAATAGTAAAAATAAAAGGAGACAAAAGTATGGGTGGAGTGACGATAACAGAACTGATCGATAAGATGGGGCTTCGCAATATGACGCCGGAGCTGGAGACGGACAATGTTATGCTGGTGCATGCGGATGTGAACCGTCCGGCATTGCAGCTGACTGGATTTTTCGACCATTTTGACAAGGACCGTGTGCAGATCATCGGTTATGTGGAAAATGCGTACATCTCGACCCTGACTCCGCAGCGCCGCCGGGAAATGTTTGACAAACTGCTGTCTTCGGGTATACCATGTCTGGTATATAGCCGCGGCATGGCACCGGAGGAGGAAGTGCTGGAGCTGTGTAACCATTATGGGGTTCCGTGCATGGTATCGGAGAAGACGACTTCGGATCTGATGGCGGAGATCATCCGCTGGCTGAACGTCAAGATGGCGCCGATGATCAGCATTCACGGCGTACTGGTCGATGTATTTGGCGAGGGTGTTCTGATTATGGGCGAGAGCGGTATCGGCAAGAGTGAGGCAGCGCTGGAACTGATTAAGCGCGGTCACCGTCTCGTCAGCGATGATGTGGTCGAGATCCGCCGCGTCAGCGATGAAACCCTGATCGGTTCGGCACCGGATATTACCCGTCATTTCATCGAGCTTCGCGGTATCGGCATTATCGATGTCAAGACGCTGTTCGGTGTAGAGAGCGTAAAGGATACACAGTCGATTGACATGGTAATCAAGCTGGAAGAGTGGGATAAGGACAAGGAGTATGACCGCCTTGGCATGGAAGATCAGTATACCGAGTTCCTTGGCAACAAGATTGTATGCCATTCAATCCCGATCCGTCCGGGACGTAACCTGGCAATCATCGTAGAGTCGGCGGCAGTCAACTATCGTACCAAGAAGATGGGATATAATGCGGCGAAAGAATGTACAAGCGGGTACAGGCGAATCTGGCAAGAAGAGATTGATGGAACGCTTCACGCAGTCGGATTCGTGTGATTTAGTGCGGAAATCCAGACTTGCAAGGGATGGAGCCGTTATGAAATGAATAAAGGAAAATAGATATGTCTAATTTTTATCAGAAACTTTGTGATGCCATCGGCGCTGCTTCCGTGCGGGAGCAGGAGCCGATGAGCGCACATACGACCTTTCGGGCTGGTGGACCAGCCCGCTATTTTGTGACCCCGGAGGGCGAAAAAGAGCTGGCGGCAGTGCTGGCGGCGTGCCGGGAGGCAGAGAAAGCGTATTACATATTAGGAAATGGAAGCAATCTGCTTGTCAGTGATGCGGGCTATCCGGGCGTGATGATCCTTCTGGGAAGCCAGTTTACAGAGGTGGTTCGTCCGGAGAGCGAACCGGGCGTCTATGAGCTGGGCGCCGGTGTGCTGCTTTCGCGTGCCGCCAGGGAGGCGCAGAAAGATGGAATGACCGGATTTGAGTTTGCAGCCGGGATCCTGGAACCGTGGGCGGCGCGGCGGTCATGAATGCGGGCGCTTACGGCGGAGAATTAAAGGATGTGCTGGAATCTGTGCGCGTGATGACGCCGGACGGCGAGGTAAAAGAGCTTAAAACGGAAGAACTGGATCTGGGTTACCGCCACAGCTGCATCCCGGAGCGCGGATATATCGTTTTATCGGCGCGGATCCGTCTGGAGAAAGGTGATCCGGAAGCGATCCGGGTGCGGATGGATGAACTGGCAGCCAAACGGCGGGAAAAACAGCCGCTGGAATATCCGAGTGCCGGAAGCACCTTTAAGCGCCCTGAGGCTATTTCGCCGGAAAATTGATCGAAGATGCCGGACTTCGCGGCTATCAGGAGGGCGGCGCACAGGTGTCGGAGAAACACTGTGGTTTCGTTATCAACCGCGACCATGCGACGGCTTCGGACATCGCGGGGCTGTGTGGGACGGTGCAGAAGCGCGTGTATGAGCAGTTTGGGGTGAAACTGGAGACGGAAGTAAAGATGCTGGGCTTTTAAGATATAGATATATAGAGTATGGAAAAGGGAGGAACAATATGCGGCTTGTGATCGTAACCGGTATGTCGGGAGCCGGAAAGACGGCGGCACTGAAAATGCTGGAGGACATGGGATTTTACTGTGTTGACAATCTCCCGATCCCGCTGGTGGGAAAATTTGCGGAGCTGGTGCAGAGCAGCAGCGGGGAGGTAAGCTGTGCAGCGTTGGGAATCGATGTCCGCAGCGGCGACGAGCTGGCACAGCTGGAGGGAACGCTGAATGATTGGAATAACATCCAGTTCCCGTATGAGATCCTGTTTCTGGATGCCAGCGATGAGGTGCTGATCAAGCGATATAAGGAAACGCGCCGTTCCCATCCGCTGGCAGGAAAAGAGCGGCTGGACCGCGGTATTGCGAAAGAGCGCCTGAAACTCGATTTCCTGAAAAAGCGGGCGGACTATATTCTGGACACCAGCACGCTTCTGACGCGGGAGCTCAAGGCGGAACTGGAACGGATTTTCATGGGGCGCGAGCGCTTTTCCAGCCTCTTTGTGACGATCTTAAGCTTTGGCTTTAAATATGGGATTCCGTCGGACGCGGATCTCGTGTTTGACGTCCGTTTTCTGCCGAATCCTTATTATGATGAGAATTTAAGAAGCCATACCGGCAATGAGAAGGCGGTGCAGGATTTTGTGCGCCGCGGCGGGACGGCAGACGTATTTTTGGATAAACTCTATGACATGATTGACTTCCTGTTTCCGTACTATGTAAAAGAAGGAAAGAATCAGCTTGTCATAGCCGTAGGATGTACCGGTGGAAAGCACCGTTCAGTTACGGTGGCGAACCGGCTCTATGAGCGCCTCAAGGAGCACTCGGAAATAGGGCTTAAACTGGAACATCGGGACATAGAGATGGATAACCGGACAAAAGGGTAAACGGAGGTAGAGGACTTTGTCATTTTCAGCCCGGGTAAAGGAAGAGCTGTCGCATCAGCTGAGCAAGGCGAGGCACTGCCAGATTGCAGAGCTGGCGGCGATTTTGAGCCTTTGCGGCAAGATTCATATCGATGAAGAGGATCATTTCAGTATACGGATCCACACGGAAAACGTAGCGGTTGCACGAAAATACTTTACATTATTGAAAAATACATTTAATATTAAGGCGGACATTTCGATCCGGCGCAATGCATTTTTAAAAAAGAGCCGTTCTTATACGCTTCTGGTGCGCGATCACGAAAATGCACTCCGGGTGCTGGAGGCGGTCAAGATGGTGGATGCGCAGGGAAATGTCGGGGAAAACCTTTCGGTGGTGCGGAATCTGGTGATTCAGAATGCGTGCTGCAAGAAGGCATTTATCCGGGGCGCTTTTCTGGCAGCCGGATCCTTAAGCGATCCGGAGAAATTTTATCATTTTGAGATCGTATGCGCGTCGCTTGAAAAGGCGGTGCAGCTTCAGAATGTGATTCTGACATTCGACATCGATGCGAAAATAGTTGTCAGAAAGAAGTATTATGTGGTATATATAAAAGAAGGCAGTCAGATTGTGGAACTTCTGGGACTGATGGAAGCGCATGTGGCATTGATGGAGCTGGAAAATATCCGGATCCTGAAAGAAATGCGAAACAGCGTCAACCGTCAGGTCAACTGCGAGACTGCCAATATCAATAAGACTGTTTCGGCGGCAGTCAAGCAGCTTGCGGACATCACATACATCCGTGATACGGTCGGGCTGGATTACTTGCCGGAGCTTCTTTCAGAGGTAGCACAGGTTCGTCTGGAGATGCCGGATGCGACCTTGAAGGAATTGGGGGAGAATCTGAGCCATCCAGTTGGAAAATCGGGAGTCAATCACAGGCTCAGAAAGATAAGTGCAGTAGCTGAAAGCCTCCGCGAAGAGCGGGGCGAGTAAAGTTAGGTTATTGTTCACAGGCAGGAATTTCCCGGATGGAAAATTCCGTGCGATACAGTAGTGGCAGCGGATTTTGCCGTTTTTTTCGAGCGGGGCTCGATGAGGAGGATATTATGACAAGTAAGGAAATCAGAATTGGTTTGAGTTCAGGTCTGGAGGCACGTCCTGCGGCGATGCTGGTGCAGGTGGCAAGCCAGTATGAGAGCAGCATCTATGTGGAAAGTGAAGAAAAACGCGTCAATGCAAAGAGCATCATGGGCATGATGACGCTGGGACTGGCAGAGGGCGCGCACGTAAAGGTAACGGCTGATGGCAGCGACGAGGAGAGTGCGATCGAGGGAATTGAGAAATATCTGAGCAATCAGTAGAAATCCAGATTTCTGACCGTTTTTCGGAAAGAGACAGGGGACGTAACAGTTAAACAAGAGCTTTGATAGATGAGGGGGTGTCGTTTCGCGGGAAACGGCAGTCCCTTAAAAGATCTGAATGGGAGGAAAAAGGTGGCATTTACACATCTGCATGTGCATACAGAGTACAGTCTGCTTGACGCATCGAGTAAAATAAAAGAACTGACCGCCCGGGCGAAGGAACTGGGGATGGACAGTCTGGCGATTACCGACCACGGCGTCATGTACGGCGTGATCGATTTTACCGGGCAGCCAGAGAAAATGGGATCAAGCCGATCATCGGCTGTGAGATCTATGTGGCGCCCGGATCGCGTTTTGACCGGGAGGCGGGAAGCGGCGAGGATCGCTATTATCATATGATTCTGCTGGCGGAAAATAATACCGGCTATCAGAATCTGATGAAGATCGTCTCCAAGGGCTTTGTCGAGGGATTTTATTATAAACCGCGTGTGGATGACGAGGTGCTGAGAACCTACCATGAAGGCATTATTGCACTCAGCGCGTGTCTGGCGGGCGAGATCCCGAGGTATTTGTCGAGAGGCATGTATGAGGAAGCGTGCAAGTCGGCGCAGAAATACCGCGATATCTTTGGACCGGACAATTTCTTTCTGGAATTGCAGGATCACGGCATCCCGGCGCAGCGGACGGTCAACCAGGGCTTGATGCGGATGAGTCAGGAACTGCAGATTCCGCTGGTGGCGACGAACGACTGCCACTATATTTATAAAGAAGATGTGGAATCGCACGATATTTTGCTCTGTATCCAGACGGGCAAAAAAGTCACGGACGAGAACCGGATGCGCTATGAGGGCGGGCAGTTCTATGTCAAATCCGAGGAGGAGATGCGTGCGCTGTTTCCGTATGCCCAGGAAGCACTTGACAACACGCACAAGATCGCCGAGAGGTGCAATGTCGAGATCGAGTTTGGCGTGACGAAGCTGCCGCAGTATGATGTCCCGGACGGATATACGTCCTGGGAATATCTGCAGAAGCTCTGCGGGGAGGGCTTTCACAAGCGCTACCCGAACGACGATGGGACGCTGCGGGAGCGCCTGAGGTATGAGCTGGATGTTATCCATTCGATGGGATATGTCGATTATTTTCTGATTGTGTGGGATTTTATCCATTTTGCAAAATCAAACGGTATCATGGTCGGTCCGGGACGTGGTTCGGCGGCGGGCAGTATCGTCGCGTACAGTCTGGAGATCACGGACATCGACCCGATCCGCTATCAGCTGATTTTCGAACGTTTCCTGAACCCGGAACGAGTTTCCATGCCCGATATCGACGTCGATTTCTGTTTCGAACGGCGTCAGGAGGTTATCGACTATGTCGTGCGGAAATACGGAAAAGACCGCGTCGTGCAGATTGTTACCTTTGGTACGCTGGCGGCAAAGGGTGTTGTCCGCGACGTGGGGCGCGCGCTCGATATGCCGTATGCACAGTGTGATGCGATCGCAAAAATGATTCCGGGTGATCTCGGCATGACGCTAGACAAGGCGCTCAAAGCCAGTCCGGATCTGCGTGAGGCGTATGAGTCGGATGATTCGGTCAAATATCTGATCGACATGAGTAAACGTCTGGAGGGGCTGCCGAGACATACCTCCATGCATGCGGCGGGCGTTGTCATCAGCCGTGCGGCGGTCGATGAGTATGTGCCGTTGTCCAGGGCATCTGACGGTTCGATCACGACCCAGTTTACGATGACGACGCTGGAAGAGCTGGGACTTCTGAAAATGGATTTCCTGGGTCTTAGAACCCTGACGGTTATCCAGAATGCGGTTCGCCTGGTGGAGAAAACGACCGGAAAACCGCTTGATATAGATAAGATCGATTACAACGATAAAAAGGTGCTGGATTCGATTGGAACCGGCAAAAATGACGGTGTGTTCCAGCTGGAGAGTTCCGGCATGAAAGGATTCATGAAAGAGTTAAAGCCGGAAAACCTGGAGGATCTGATCGCCGGTATTTCCCTGTATCGTCCGGGTCCGATGGATTTCATTCCACGTTATCTGAAAGGCAAAAATGACAAGGCTTCGATTGTCTATGAGTGCCCGCAGTTAGAACCGATTCTGGCGCCGACCTATGGCTGTATCGTCTATCAGGAGCAGGTTATGCAGATCGTGCGCGATCTGGCTGGCTATACCTGGGGACGAAGCGACCTGGTGCGCCGTGCGATGGCAAAGAAAAAAGCGGCAGTCATGGAGAAAGAACGCCAGAATTTTGTCTACGGCAATGCACAAGAGGGCGTAAAGGGCTGTATTGCGAATGGGATCGACGAGAAGACGGCGAACCATATTTACGATGAGATGATCGATTTTGCGAAATACGCCTTCAACAAGTCGCACGCGGCGGCGTATGCGGTTGTCTCCTACCAGACGGCATATCTGAAATATTACCATCCGGTCGAATTCATGGCGGCGCTGATGACCTCGGTCAAGGATAATGTTACGAAGGTATCGGAATATATCATGAGCTGCCGTCAGATGGGTATGAAGATCATGCCGCCGGATATCAATGAGGGCGAGGGCGGCTTCTCTGTTTCGGACGGCGCGATCCGCTATGGTTTATCGGCGATCAAGAGTATCGGTCAGTCGGTGGTGGATGAGATCGTGCGGGAGCGGACCGAACATGGAAAATTCCGATCGCTGGAAGATTTCATTGACCGGATGTCGGGCAGGGAGGTCAATAAGCGCACATTGGAAAGCTTTATCAAATCCGGTGCGATGGACGGGCTGCCGGGAACCCGCAAGCAGAAATGTATGGTCTGCGGCTCGATGGTCGATCAGAAGAATAAAGAGAAGAAAAATACGATGGAAGGGCAGATGTCACTCTTTGATTTTGCAGCGGAAGAGGACAAGAAGAGTTTTCAGATCACATTTCCGAATGTCGGAGAGTATTCGAGGGAAGAATATCTGGCATACGAGAAAGAAATGCTGGGCGTCTACGTCAGCGGGCATCCGCTGGAGGAATATATCGGCACCTGGGAGAAAAATGTGACGGCGAAGAGCTCCGATTTTGTTGTGGATGAGGAGACAGGTTCGGCGGTGATTCACGACGGCGCGTATGTGACGATCGGCGGAATGATCACCGAGAAAACGGTTAAGACGACCCGGAATAACAAGATGATGGCGTTCCTGACGGTGGAAGATCTGGCGGGAAGTGTGGAAGTGCTGGTATTCCCGAAGGATTATGAAAAACGGCGCGATATGCTGATCAAGGATGAAAAAGTCTTTATCCGCGGGCGCGCATCGGTCGGCGATGAGCCGGTCGGAAAACTGATCTGCGAGCAGATTATCCCATTTTCGCGGGTGCCGCGCGAGCTGTGGATTCAGTATGCGGACAAGGACGCGTATCTGGCGGGCGAAAAAGAACTTCTCGACCTCCTGAAAACAAGCGATGGAAATGACACCGTGATCATTTACCTGGGACGCGAGCGCGCGAAAAAGGTTCTGCCGCGCAACTGGAATGTGCGGGCAGGCGAGGCGCTGGTGACGACGCTCAGCGAGATGCTGGGCGAGAAGAACGTCAAGGTGGTGGAGAAGCCGCTGGGGAAGATTTCTTCATAAGTGTTAAAATTTGCATTGGACATTGAAAGCTTTGGTAACTGGGCACGTATGTGTGAACAGTAACACGCTTTGGCGACATGTTAAAAAAATATCATAAAAAATCTTGAAATGACCTATAAAATGAATTACAATAAAATTGTTTGAAAATTGTGGTAGCACGCAGTGCAGAACAATTTGGTATCAGAAGGGTCAAAAGATTCGAAAATAAAACGGCTGGTTCACGGTTGGGGATGTGAAGCGGAAAGCCTTAGGACGGAGGAATAAGCGATGGCAAAAGAGGTTAAAACGATTGGTGTACTGACAAGCGGCGGCGATGCGCCGGGTATGAATGCAG
This sequence comes from Clostridium sp. AF22-10, assembly GCF_003478725.1. Classification (NCBI taxonomy): domain Bacteria; kingdom Bacillati; phylum Bacillota; class Clostridia; order Eubacteriales; family Clostridiaceae; genus Clostridium; species Clostridium sp. AF22-10. The sequence goes on along the minus strand of NZ_QUFZ01000004.1, from coordinate 67,088 downwards.
CGATCCGTGCGGTGGTCCGGACGGCGATCAACAAGGGCATGAAGGTAAAAGGTATCATGCGTGGTTACGCTGGACTTTTGCAGGAAGAGATTGTGGACATGGACGGAACCAGCGTGGCAGATACGATTGGCCGTGGCGGTACGATCTTATACACAGCCCGCTGTCCGGAATTTATGACCGAGGAAGGTCAGAAGCGCGGCGCAGAAATCTGCCGCAAGCACAACATTGACGGTCTGGTCGTCATCGGCGGCGATGGTTCCTACCGCGGCGCCGGAAAGTTATCCGCGCTGGGAATCAATACGGTAGGTCTTCCGGGCACGATCGATCTGGATATTGCCTGCACCGATTATACGATCGGGTTTGATACCGCGATCAACACGGCGATGGAGGCGATCGATAAGGTAAGAGATACTTCCACCTCCCATGAGCGCTGCAGTATCATCGAGGTTATGGGACGCCACGCGGGATATATCGCCCTGTGGTGCGGTATCGCTAACGGCGCCGAGGATATTCTGCTTCCGGAGCGGTACGATGGCAATGAGCAGATGCTGATCAACCGCATCATCGATAACCGGAAACGCGGCAAGAGACATCATATTATCATTAATGCCGAGGGCATCGGACATTCCGCGTCGATGGCGAAGCGAATCGAGGCGGCAACCGGCATCGAGACACGTGCGACGATCCTTGGTTATATGCAGCGAGGCGGCGCGCCGACCTGTAAAGACCGCGTCTATGCGTCCATCATGGGCGCCAAGGCGGTGGAGCTGCTGGAAGAAGGAAAGACCAACCGCGTGGTAGCGTATAAGCACGGCGAGTTTCTGGATTTTGATATTCAGGAGGCGCTGAATATGAAGAAGGATATTCCGGAAGATCAGTATGAGATTAGTAAGCTGCTGATTCGTTAAGGAATTTGATGGCTGCTTGTGAGATGGGCTGGCATATGAACGGAGAACAGGCTTCTCAGGGATAAAGGGAGAGCCTGCTCTCCGTTCGTGCGTCAGCCCTGTTTGTGGGCAATGGAAAATGAAACAGATGGAGGTGCAAGAAAATGGCAGAAATGCAGAATCCCAATACAGATGGGGACTCCACCGTACTCTGCGGTGCGAATTCGTATGTGGAAAAATATTATCTGAATGAGCAGTTTTCGGGGCTGCCGGAGTCAATTAAGCAGGAATTGCAGATCATGTGTGTCATGTACACAGAGGACATCGGCGGTATTATTTTGCTGGAGTTTATGCCGGATGGCAGACTGCAGTTTAAGGTTGAGGCGGAGGAGAATGATTACCTCTTTGACGAGATCGGAAGCGCGCTTAAAATCAAGCAGTATCAGGCGGAGAAGCGTGAGCTGCTGGAATCGCTGGAGCTGTATTATAAGGTGAAGGTGCTGGGAATCCCGGCGGACGAACTGTTAGACGACGAGCAGATGGAACGGTATCAGGAAGATTAGAAATAAAATGAAGATTGGAAACGTAGAATTAAAAAATGCAATCGCTCTTGCACCGATGGCAGGGGTAACGGATCTGCCGTTCCGTCTGCTCTGTAAGGAGCAGGGATGTGGTTTGATGTACACGGAGATGGTCAGCGCGAAGGCGCTTCTTTACAAGAACCGCAATACGAAGCCGTTATTGGAGACGCGGTCGGAAGAAGAGCCGGTTGCGGTGCAGCTGTTTGGCTCAGATCCGGAGATTATGAGCGAGATGGCGCTGCAGCTGGAGGAAGGACCGTATGCCATCATCGACGTCAACATGGGTTGTCCGGTGCCAAAGATTGTCAACAACGGCGAAGGTTCGGCACTGATGAAGGATCCGAAGCTGGCAGAGCAGATTTTGACGGCGATGGTAAAGAAACTTCATAAACCGGTTACGGTTAAATTCCGCAAGGGATTTAATGATTCGAATATCAATGCGGTTGAGTTTGCGAAGATGGCAGAGAGCTGCGGCGTGGCGGCGGTAGCCGTGCATGGACGGACGAGAGAGCAGTATTATTCCGGAAAGGCGGACTGGGACATTATCCGTCAGGTCAAAGAGGCGGTTTCAATCCCGGTCTGGGGAAACGGTGATGTATTTACACCGGAAGATGCCAAGAGAATGAAGGAAGAAACCGGCTGCGACGGCATCATGGTGGCGCGCGGCGCGAAAGGAAATCCATGGTTGTTTAAACGGATTCTCCACTATCTGGAAACCGGAGAACTTCTGCCGCCGCCGACTGCAGAGGAAGTAAAGAGGATGATTGTCCGCCATGGGACGCTTCAGACGGAATTTCGCGGCGAGGAGATCGCAATGCGGGAGATGCGTAAGCACGTGGCATGGTATACGGCAGGATTTCCACATTCGTCGGCGCTTCGCAATGATATAAACCAGGTGGAGACGCTGGAGGAGCTGGAACGGCTGGTGGATGAGAGAATTTAAGAGAAGGATGAATGTGTGGAATCAAAACGATGGTTGTGTTACATGGGTGGACGAAATCGGAAGGCACAGAAAAAGCACGAAAATGTAGGATTTTCCCTTGTTTTTAAAGCCATTATGGCACTTTGTGATTCTTGACATTACACCAAGAATCATGTATAATAGTGCGATGCAATTATTAGGGGATTCAATGATGAATCGATAGAAGGAAGGATAGCTGTCATGGCAGAAAAGAAGAACATTTTAACTTACACAGGACTGAAAAAGTATGAAGATGAACTTCATGATCTGAAAGTAAATAAACGCCAGGAGATTGCACAGAAGATCAAAGAGGCGAGAGAGCAGGGCGACCTGTCTGAGAACGCTGAGTATGATGCAGCAAAAGATGAACAGAGAGACATCGAGGCAAGAATCGTAGACCTTGAGAAACTGTTGAAAAACGCAGAGGTTGTTGTTGAGGATGAGATCGATCTGGATAAGATCAGCATCGGATGCCAGGTAAAGGTACTGGATGTCGAAGAGGATGAAGAGATGGAATTTAAGATCGTAGGTTCCACCGAGGCAAACAGCTTAGATGGTAAGATCTCCAACGAGTCTCCGGTTGGTCGTGCCCTGCTTGGCAAGAAAGCTGGCGAGACCGTAGACGTAGAGACACAGGCGGGCGTTATCCAGTACAAGATCCTGGACATCCAGCGAGTATCATAAAGAGACGAAGGAGTGAAAGAGAAAGTGGCAGAGCAGAATCAGCAGAATAAGAACGAGGAGAAGGACTTAAATCAGTTATTAAAGGTGCGCCGCGAGAAACTGAAAGACCTTCAGGACAACGGAAAGGATCCGTTCCAGATTACAAAATTTGATGTAACTGCACACAGCAGCGAGATCAAGGATAACTTTGAGCAGATGGATGGCAAAGAGGTTACGATCGCAGGACGTATGATGTCCAAACGTGTGATGGGTAAGGCATCTTTCTGCAATGTGCAGGATTTAAAGGGCAATATCCAGTCTTATGTTGCCAGAGACAGCGTAGGCGAAGAGGCTTATAAAGATTTCAAGAAGATGGATATCGGTGATATTGTCGGAATCAAAGGTACCGTATTCCGCACCAAGATGGGAGAGATCTCCGTTCACGCAGAGTCCATCGTACTGCTGTCCAAGAGTCTGCAGATTCTGCCGGAGAAATTTCACGGACTGACCAACACGGATATCCGTTATCGTCAGAGATATGTGGATCTCATCATGAATCCGGAAGTAAAAGACACCTTTGTAAAACGTTCTCAGATCCTCAAGGAGATCCGCAATTTCCTGGATGGACGCGGATTTATGGAAGTGGAGACCCCGATGCTGGTAGCTAATGCCGGCGGTGCGGCTGCACGTCCGTTTGAGACCCATTATAATGCTCTGGATGAAGATGTAAAACTGCGTATTTCTCTGGAACTCTACTTAAAGAGACTGATCGTAGGCGGCTTAGAGCGTGTTTACGAGATTGGCCGTGTATTCCGTAACGAGGGTGTTGATACCCGTCACAACCCGGAATTTACCCTGATGGAGCTGTATCAGGCATACACCGACTACGAGGGCATGATGGAACTGACCGAGAGTATGTTCCGCTACCTGGCTGAGAAAGTCTGCGGAAGCTCTGTCATCAGCTATAACGGCACTGTGATTGATATGTCCAAGCCGTTCGAGCGCATCACCATGATCGATGCAGTTAAGAAATACTCCGGCGTTGATTTCAACACTGTTAAAACTGACGAGGAAGCAAAGGCAATCGCAAGAGAGCACAATGTTGTATTTGAGGAGCGCCATAAGAAGGGTGATATCATCAACCTGTTCTTTGAGGAGTTCTGCGAGGAGAAGATGATTCAGCCGACCTTCGTTATGGATCACCCGGTTGAGGTATCTCCGCTGACCAAGAGAAAACCGTCCAATCCGGAGCTGGTTGAGCGCTTCGAGATGTATATCTACGGCCGCGAGATGTGTAACGCATACTCTGAGTTAAATGATCCGATCGATCAGAGAGAACGTTTCAAAGCACAGGAAGAGGCTTTTGCTGCTGGCGATGAGGAAGCAAATCATACGGATGAAGACTTCCTGAACGCACTGGAGATCGGTATGCCGCCGACAGGTGGTATCGGATACGGTATCGACCGTCTGGTTATGCTGTTGACCGATTCTCAGGCAATCCGTGACGTACTGCTGTTCCCGACAATGAAGTCCTTAGATGGTGTAAATAAGAAAAATGATGTAAATAATACAGCTTCTGAAGCACCTGAAAAAAATGTAAAAACTGAGTCTGAAAAGATTGATTTTTCTAAGGTAAAGGTAGAGCCTTTATTTGAGGAATTTGTTGATTTTGATACATTCAGCAAGTCAGATTTCCGTGCAGTAAAGGTTAAAGAGTGTGTTGCAGTACCGAAGTCAAAGAAATTGTTACAGTTTACGATTGATGACGGAACAGGCACAGACAGAACCATTTTAAGCGGTATTCATAGCTTTTATGAGCCAGAAGAACTGGTTGGAAAGACTCTTATTGCTATCACAAATCTTCCACCGAGAGCTATGATGGGCATTGACTCTTGCGGTATGCTCCTCAGTGCTATCCACGAAGAAGAAGGCGAAGAAAAGCTCCATCTTCTGATGGTTGATGACCACATTCCAGCAGGTGCAAAGCTCTATTAAGATGATGTAAAGATGTACCGTTTTACCGAATAGACGGGACGTACTTCATTTGATAAAAAACTAAAAAAACAGCGATTTACATCAAACTTACATCAATTGATGCAAAATTAAGTGCAAGCAAGAAAAAATCGCATAATTAGTGCAATGAGTGGGCAATTCCAATCGGAGTTGCCCATTTTTAAAACAAACAGAAATACAAATCAGAGTTTGTGATGGTAGATAATATGGAATGGTTTAATGTTTTTGGGCTGATTTTTATTGCAGTCATTATGATACCCAATGTTGTATTTGCGATTAAGTGCAAAGATGGATTTGATAATAAGTGGAATAATAAATATGTTGAGGTCACAGAACAAGTAGGGAGATTGGGTTGTTTCGGATTCATGATAATCAATATTCCGGGAACTTGGTTCGGGTGGTGGTCTGACGAAGCATTTGCACTATATCTGATTGTAGATACCATATTGGTAATGCTTTATTGTGCTATTTGGATTATATGTTTTAAGAAAAACAGCGTTTTCAGAGCATTAGCACTTTCTATTATTCCTTCAATGTTGTTCTTATTTAGTGGGATTATGAGTAGGTCAGTGCTATTGATTATTGCATCAGTATTATTTGCACCAAGTCATATTGTGATTTCATATAAAAATGTAAAATGATATTTACAAATTCAAGTTTGTTAAATTGGAAAATTAGAATTTATATATAAAGGAGAATATTGATGAAACTGTTTTTATGTTCGCACTTTTCAAGTGTAGGAAGTCTGATAAAGGAAGAAATTGAAAATAAAAAAGTCGCATTTATTCCAACAGCTTCGCTGCGTGAAGGCTACACCGGTTATGTCGGCTCGGCTCGAAAATTATTCAAAAAGTTGGGAGCAATCGTAACTGAAATTGATATTTCAACGGAGGCTTATTCAACGATACAGTCTGTTTTTGAAGATGCGGATGTGATATATTTTACCGGCGGAAATTCTTTTTTCCTTATAGACCAGCTCCGTAAAACGGGAACGGATGAGCTGTTGAAAAAAGAATTGGCAAAGGGAAAACTGATGATTGGTGAATCGGCAGGTGCGATTATATGCGCTCCAAGCATCCAATATATCGAGCAAATGGATGAAAAGCCGGAGGACTACTCACAAGAAGATGATGCAGGGCTTGATTTGATTGATTTCTATGTTCTTCCGCATTATCTTACAGCACCATTTAAGAAAGTTACCGAGAAAATAATGATTGAATTTTCGGATTTGAATCTATGCCCTATTAACAACCATCAGGGAATTGTAATTGATGGTGAAGGTTCAAAGGTTATTTGCAAAGACTAATTTGAAAAATCCTTTTTTTGAAACTGGAAAATCGGAAGCTGAGGAGATAGACTATTGAGAACATATGAGAATAAAGACGAGCTTAAAAACGAGATAAATAAAAGCTTTGCAAAGTATATTTCAGAATTTAATGATATTCCGGAGCATTTAAAAGATAAGAGAATTGATGAGGTCGATCGAACTCCGGCAGAAAATCTTGCTTATCAGGTTGGCTGGACAACTCTTGTTATTAAATGGGAATCAGACGAAAGAAAGGGTATTCCTGTCAAAACTCCTTCGGATAATTTTAAGTGGAATCAGCTTGACGAATTATATCAATGGTTCACAGATACATATGCTCAGCTGTCACTGCAAGAATTGAAAGACAGATTGAATGAGAATATCAACTCTATTTATGTAATGATTGATTCTCTGAGTGAGGAAGAATTATTTAAACCACATATGAGAAAATGGGCTGACGAAGCAACTAAAACAGCTGTCTGGGAAGTATACAAATTCATACATGTTAATACAGTTGCTCCGTTCGGAACCTTTAGAACCAAGATTAGAAAATGGAAAAAGATTGCACTATAACTTCCAGTTTGCCAACTTGCCCTTTGAGAGAGGAGAAATCCCTTTCCCAAAGGGCTTTTTCTATTTATACGGATATTCGCAAACTACAAGATAAAGCCAAAACTTCATATACTCTAAGCACAAGGAGGTTGAGGTTTGGCTATGAACAACAGTTTAGCAGAAGTACACCCAGAGCTTATTACGGAATGGTCGGAGAAGAATTTACCGCTTACACCTGATGATATTACCTTTGGTTCAAATAAAAAAGTATGGTGGAAAGGTACTTGCGGACACGAATGGCAAACAAGCGTTAAGGCTCGTTCTAATGGAGAAAAATGTCCGATATGTTCCGGTGCGAGAGTGATTGCAGGTATTAACGATTTGGCGACATTAGAGCCACTATTGGTAAAGCAGTGGTCGAAAAAGAATAAGATAAAACCGACAGAGGTTTCTATTGGCTCTCATAAGAAAGTGATTTGGAGATGTGAGAAAGGACACGAGTGGGAAGCTGCCGTTAAGAGCAGGACAATAAATAAAACAGGTTGTCCGTACTGCTCTCATAATAAAGTGTTGGCAGGATTTAATGACTTTGCAACACTTCTGCCGGGTATAGCTGCCGAGTGGTCGGACAGAAATTATCCGTTACTTCCAACTCAGGTTACGGTCTTTGCCAATCGTAAGGCGTGGTGGAAGTGTAAGGATTGCGGCAGAGAGTGGAACACCCTTATTTCTACCCGTTCCGGTGGGAGTAAATGCCCGTATTGCAGTGGGTACATATTCTCGAAAGGGTTTAACGATTTGCAGACAACACACCCTGAAATTGCTTCGGAGTGGTCGGAGAAGAACTTGCCTTTGAAACCTGATGAAGTAAATGCAAAGGCGAGAAAAAATGTCTGGTGGAGGTGCAGTAAATGCGGTAACGAGTGGAAATCTGTTATCAATGCCCGTGTGAAAGGTACGGTATGCCCCGTTTGTGCAGAGAGAGAAGTCCTTGCCGGATATAATGATTTGGCGACAACGGACAGTCAGCTTCTCAGTGAATGGGATTATGAACAGAATAAATTGAAGCCGACAGAGGTATCACGAACTTCAGCAAAGAGAGCGTGGTGGAAATGCAGGCACGGTCATTCATGGAGTATGAAGATAAGTGAAAGGACGATATTGAAGAAAGGCTGCCGAATTTGTGAGCAAGAATATTTATCTCTATTTCCTGCTTTGGCTGTCAGCTATTATTCTAATAAGAAAGGCTTGAAAGCAGAACTTGGTTCTGACCGATTGCTTGGAGTTCCGCTTGAAACATACATACCTTCAGAAAAGTTGGCTATTGAGTCAGGAAGTGCCGATGAGAATTTAGAAATAATGAAAGCATATATGTGCAAGCAAAGAGGAATAAGGCTGATTAAGCTGCCGATGAAAGGCACAGAACTGGATTATGCCAATAATTTAAAGAAAGCTTTTCAGAGCGTACATATATTTATTTCTTCCGATACCGAGGAAGATGTGGAGATAATCAAAAATACATTTGAAAGATGGAGGGACAGCCAATGAGAGAGAAAACCTATCATCTATACTTAAATGAAGAAGAACGAAGCCGAGTGATACAATCGCTCATCGAACTGAAGAACAATTTAGCAGCTCAGGGGCGATACACCGACGCAGTAGATGATGTTCTATGTAAAGTGCTTGAAGCAAAGAAAAAGAAATTGAAAATTGAATACATTTAGAACGTTGATTTGCCGTCTGTTTCCTAACCGGAGCAGGCGGCTTTTTTATTTCAAAAAATTTTTAGAAAATTTCGGAAAAGCGGAGATTTTGGGTGTGCATTTCATACCCCTTTGTCCAAATGAGTGAAGGGGTTCATTCCGGATAGCAAAAACGGAAGCCTTTTCGCTTGAAAATTGAATAAGTCATTCACTAAGACTTTATTTCTGATGATAGCCACTTTAGCAGGTACGCCGTAATTTTTGTATTTCAGAATAGCGAGAACTCCGGCTATGAGTATCAGGTTGCCCCTGATATGGCGATGACAGTCAGAATGATAATGATACTTCTCTACGGAGCTGGCGGAGTACCCGGCAGAGGTTAGAATCCTATGATACAGATAAGCAGTCTGTTCCTTAGTGACTTCCCATGAGCATTTTGCTTGGCAAGGGGTGTTGAGAACAAATATTGCTATGACCGATTAGGAAATGAGTCGGTCAGGTACATAGCCATAATGCGGTGGCTATGAATTTTCAGAAAGGAGGGCAAAAAGAAGTGTCAAACTGCAAAACGATTTCCGTATGTAACCAGAAAGGCGGAGTTGGAAAAACCACCACAACAGTTAATCTTGGAGTCGGGCTTGCAATGCAGGGCAAGAAAGTATTGCTCATAGACGCAGACCCGCAGGGAGATTTAACGACTTGTCTTGGTTGGCAGGATACAGACGGCTTGGGTATCACGCTTGCAACGAAACTCACAGATGTAATCAATGAAACGATGACAGACCCTATGGTTGGTATCCTGCACCACGAAGAAGGTGTTGACCTTGTTCCGGCAAACCTTGAGCTTTCAGCAATGGAATTTAACCTTATGAACGCAATGAGCAGAGAAACTACACTCAAGAACTATCTGAGTCAAGTGAAGAACAGATATGATTATGTAATTATAGACTGTATGCCTTCACTTGGTATGGTTACTCTCAATGCTTTATCGGCGGCAGACAGTGTTATTATTCCGGTTCAGGCTCAGTATTTGCCTGCAAAGGGTATGACACAGCTTGTGCAGACCATTTCAAAAGTAAAGAAGTATATCAATCCGGATATTAAGATAGACGGTATGCTGCTTACTTTGGTGGATAGCCGAACAAACCTTGCAAAGAGTACGGTGGAAGCACTCAGGACGAATTTCGGTAATCAGATAAGAATGTATCGAACACAAATCCCGATTGCCGTAAAAGCCGCTGAAACTTCTTCCAAAGGCAAGAGCATTTATGCTTATGAGCCAAACAGCACAGTGTCTAAGGCATACGCTGAATTTACAAAGGAGGTGTTAGCCGATGGCAGGAAGAAAGAGCGACTTCACTCTCACGAAGCTCGATGATTTATTTACCACGCAGGCACAGAGAGATGAAGAACAGCTTTCAAAAATCCGAGACATTCCGTTGGAGCTGATTGATGATTTTCCCGACCACCCGTTTAAGGTCAGGGACGATGAAGATATGATGCAGCTTGTGGAGAGTGTCAAGGAAAGAGGAGTGATTACTCCGGCAACGGTAAGGCAGAAAGAGGACGGCAGATATGAACTTGTTTCAGGACACAGACGAAAGCGAGCTTGTGAACTGGCAGGATTTGAAACACTGAGAAGTGAGATTATAGACCTAAGCAGAGATGAAGCGACCATTTTAATGGTTGAGAGTAATTTCCAGAGGTCAGAGATATTGCCAAGTGAAAAAGCCTTTGCATATAAAATGCGTTTGGAAGCATTAAGCAGACAAGGGAAAAGAACAGATTTAACTTCCAACCCACTGGGTCGGAAGTCGGATGGCAAAGAAACTGCTCAAATAATCGGAGAACAATCGGGCGACAGTCAAACGCAAGTTCGTCGTTATATTCGTCTGACAAACCTTGTTCCTGAACTGCTTGAATTTGTTGACGAGGGGCGTATTAAAATGCGTCCTGCCGTAGAACTTTCTTATCTCGATGAAGATTGCCAGCGTGATGTGGTTGACGAAATCGACCTGAATGACGCAACCCCGTCACACGACCAGACAATCCGTATGCGAAAGTTATTCAACGAGGGCAACCTTACAACCGAAGCAATCCACGCTGTTATGTCTGAGGAAAAGCCGAACCAAAAGGAAAAAATCGTGTTGAGGGGCGACAGAGTAAGACAGCTTATCCCGAAAAACATTCCCGTCAGTCAGACGGAGGATTTTGTTTGTAAAGCATTGGAGCATTACAACAAGTTTTTGCGTAATCGTGCAGAACGTGACAGCAGATAGCCTGAGTTACAGTTCCCCTTTCTCACACTCTAACCCCTTAGTTATATTTCTACCTACCGAAAATGATATATATTATCTCACTTGAATATAAGTATCTCAAAGTATATGTCTATCTCTAAGGGGCAATCGCACAGTATGAACGGACTGGAGGTGTATGGTAAAATGAAAAATTAACGAAAAATCCGCATTTGTTTTTCGGCAGGTAAATCTTGTCGTAAGAGAAAATCCACAAAGGCACATCGTAGAGATACGGTGTGTTTTTCAATTTTTACAGGAGGAAACGCAATGATAAAGTCAAAATTCAAAAGAGTCACGTCGCTTTTCTTGGCGACCCTTATGTGTGTGACCACTTTTGCAGGCATTGGCTCGACAACAGCATATGCTGCTTCGGGAGAAAAAGCCGATGTTTATATGGTCGATTTCCCTCGTGATGGCGATGCTAATTACGATGGGGTATGGGGACACAGTAATTTGACCTTGAAAAATGGTTGGCATACCGGACGTTCCAATTTTACCAATCTTAAGGCTATTGGCTCATACTCAGGCAATGTTGCTTATTGTATTGAGCCGGGAATTTCGCTCAAGGTCGGTCAGACAATGAATAAGTATGACGAAAATTATTTTAATAACCTTGCAGCCAACGGGGTTATTTCAGGAGATGAAATCCGTCTTTTCGTTGGTCGTATTTTACAGTATGGCTATCGTGGAACAATCTCGACTTCTTGGAGGTCACAGAATGAAGCGGCAGCAAACAGTATTGCACAGGCTTATGCCACACAGCTTCTTATCTGGGAAACTGTTATCGGAGAGCGTGATACGAATTTCAATCATGTAGCAGCCAGTGGTTGCAGCAATGTGAAAGATGTCATCAATGCAAAGCATCCGCTCCGCAATAAGATTTTCAGTTATTACAACAGTATGGTGCAGAGTGTACAGAACCATGCGACCATACCGAGCTTTTGTAATAAATCATCCGGTTCAGCAAAGACAATAGAACTTGAGTGGAACGGGAGTAAGTACACAACTACTCTGACAGACTCCAATAATGTGCTGTCCAAATATAATTTCAAGGCAAGTATCAGTGGAGTAAGTTTTTCAGTGAATGGTAACAAACTTACTGTTTCTATGGATACTGCACCGAGTAAGGAATTTACCATTACCGCAACGAAGAAAAATGCAGTCCGCAGAGGTGTGGTTGTATGGTCAGAGGGTAAACACGGTCAGAACTCCAGTGTGCAAGATGTTGTCAGCTATGCTCAGGAAGTAAGCGACAGTATCAACGGTTATGTGAAGATGAAAGTCAGCTATGGTTCTTGTCAGATTGTAAAGACCAGTGAGGACGGAAAAGTTGACGGTGTTAACTTCACGATTACCGGAAACGGTATCAATCAGACAGTTACAACAGCCAATGGCGGTAAGTTCCAGATTGATAACCTTATGCCGGGTATCTATACCGTAACCGAGCAGGCATACGATAAGTATGAGCCGCAGGAAACACATAGAGTTACTGTTGTAGCAGGGCAGGTTGCAAAGGTCAATTTCAATAACAAATTGAAGCGTGGCGACCTTCAGGTAGTGAAGTCCTCGGAAGATAACCTTGTTGAAGGTGTGAAGTTCCATCTTTTCGGTACTTCTCTTTCTGGTGATGCTGTTGACCAGTATGCAGTTACGGACAAAGACGGTGTGGCAACTTTCAAAGATGTGCTTATCAGTGGTTCTGAACCATATACTCTTGAGGAAGTGGACACAGCTATCCGTTATGTTGTGCCAAAAAATCAGACTGCACCAGTGAAGTGGAAAGAAGTAACCACAAGAAACTTCAATAACATTTTGAAGAAATTTACTGTAACAGTAACAAAGAGCGACGCTGAGAAAGGCGAAGCACAGGCAATGCCAAACTTTCAGGAGCAGTTTATGGTATCTATAAGGGCGAAACGCTTGTAGATAAGTATGTTACTGATGAAAACGGTCAGTTCACTACTAAAGAATATGTTTGTGATACCGACTGGACAATCCGAGAAATTACACCGTCAGAGGGATATTTGCTTGATAAGACTATCCATGAAGTAGGTGCAGACCCGAAACTTTATGAGGTGGAACACAACCTTACTTCCAATGATGTAACTGAGCAGGTAATTAAAGGTAACGTGGCTATCATTAAACACACTGATGATGGAGAAACAAAGATTGAAACTCCTGAAAAGGGTGCTTCCTTTGAGATTTATTTGAAATCTGCCGGAAGCTATGACGCAGCAAATAAAGACGAGAGAGATACTATCGTTTGCGATGAAAATGGATTCGGTCAGACAAAAGATATGCCGTATGGTATTTATACCGTACACCAGACTTCCGGTTGGGAAGGCAGAGAGATGATGGACGATTTTGATGTGTTCATTTCACAGAACGCACAGACCTACCGTTATCTTATCAATAACCGTAATTTTGAGAGCTTTGTCAATGTAGTCAAGGTGGACGCAGAAAGTGGAAAGAGTATTCCGTATGCAGGAGCAGGATTTAAGATTTACGACCCGCAGGGCAATCAGGTCAAAATGACCTTTACTTATCCGACACCGACCACGATTGATGTGTTCTATACCGACGCAAATGGTTCTCTTGTTACACCTGAGAAACTGGATTACGGCAAGGGATATTCTATCGTAGAGGTACAAGCTCCATACGGATATGTACTTGATGATACTCCAGTATATTTTGATATTACCGAAGAAAATTCCACAGAGGAAGGCGGCGTAACTGTTGTGAAAGTCAATAAACCGAATATGGCACAGAAAGGTACTATCACGGTTGAAAAGACCGGAGAAGTATTTAGTGGTGTCAATGTAAGTGGTTCTGAGGACAGTGATGTTATTTATCAGCCTGTTTATGAAGTGGCAGGACTTGAGGGTGCAGTTTATGAAGTCCGTGCTGCGGAAGATATTAGTACACCGGACGGTACACTCCGCTATTCAAAGGGCGAAGTGGTAGATACTATCACAACAAGCTCCGATGGATTTGTTAAGAGCAAAGAACTTTATCTCGGAAAATACGAGGTCAAGGAAATTACCGCACCTTATGGAATGGTAATCAGTGGCGAAACACATACGATAGAGCTTACTTATGCAGGTCAGAATATCTCTGTTACCGAAACTTCCACATCGTTCTATAACGAAAGACAGAAAGTGCAGGTAAGCCTTGCAAAAGCCATTGAAAAGGATAAGACATTTGGTATTGGCGACAACGGAGAAATCAAAAACATCAGCTTTGGTCTTTATGCCGCAGAAGATATTGTATCTGCAAGCGGTACAGTTATTCCGGCTGATGGACTGATTGAGATTGTCAGCGTAAATGAAAATGGAACTGCTGTTATGAAGTCAGACCTTCCGTTTGGCAAATACTATGTCAAGGAGATTGCAACCGATGAGCATTATGTTCTCTCTGATACGAAATCTCCGGTTGTGTTTGAATATGCAGGTCAGGATACCGCAATAGTTGAAATCAAAGTGAATGATGGAAAAGAAATCAAGAATGAACTTATCTATGGTTCTGTATCAGGTAAGAAGATTGACGAGAACGGAGAAGCACTTGAGGGTGCTGTTATCGGTATCTTCAAAGCCGAAGAAACAGAATTTACAAAGGATACTGCACTTATGACGACTACCTCTGCAAAAGACGGTAGTTTTTCTTTTGCAAAAGTTCCTTATGGCAAATGGATTGTAAGAGAAATCGAGCAGCCAAAGGGATTTGTTCTTGATGAAAAAGCGTATGAGGTCAATATCAGCAAAGCCGAGCAGGTAGTTGAAATTGAGATTGTCAATGAGTATGTTCACGGCAATATCAGACTCACGAAGATGGACGCTGAATATCCAGATAACAAACTTACGGGTGCAACCTTTGAGGTATATAAGGACACCAATGAGAACGGAAAGATTGATGATGGCGATGAACTTATCGGAAATCTTGAAGAAACCGAAACCGGAATTTATGAGATGAAAGAGCTGCTTTACGGAAAATATATTGTCCGTGAAACAAAAGCACCAGAGGGCTTCCTGCTTGATAAGGGAGAATACTCTGTTTTCATTGAGAAAGACGAAACAACTTATTCCGTTGAGAATAAGGCTGGTGTTGGATTTATCAATGAAGCTATGCGTGGAACACTGAAAATCGTCAAGACATCTTCAGATGGTAAGGTTAAAGGTTTTGCGTTCAGAGTAACCGGAGCAAACGGTTATGATATGACATTTGAAACAGATAAGAACGGCGAAATCGTGATTGAGGGACTTCGTATTGGCGAATATACCGTATCCGAAGTGGCAAACAATGCCTCTGCCGCATATATCACACCTGCCGACCAGAATGTTACTATCAAACTTGATGAAACAGCCGTTGTAAAAATGCACAATGAGTTGAGGGATACTCCGAAAACAGGAGATGATACCAATATGAAACTTTGGTATGTCCTTGCCGGACTTTCTGCTGTCGGTATCGCCGTAACTTCTGTTGTTGCACACAAAAAGAAGAAAAAGGAGGGTAACGAGTAATGGAAGCAAAGACAATTATCGCTATCGCATTAGTCGCCGTTATTGTCGGCGGCTTTATCTTTCTTCAGGTTAAAAACCGTAAGAAGTAAGTAACAAGCGAACATTAACCAGTCGGGGCAGAGCGTAAAAAACTCTGTCCCTTTAATTTTTGGAGGAACATTATGAAACAACAGAAAACGGTGGAGAGCCGAGTGCTTGAAATCTTAAAGGAATGCCCGATGTCGAGGTATGATGATATGCTTCTCATTCTGCATTATTACAATCAGTACGGATATATACCAGCCGGAAATCTTCCGCTTGAGGATATTGTATTTAATTACCGAGCATACGGACTTCCTTGTTTTGAAACCATACGCAGGGCAAGGCAGAGAGTACAGTCCCTTTTTCCTGAGTATTCACGTACTCCGCAGAAAGAAGAACAGAGCGGCAGTATTTCTATTGTAATCAACATTAGCTAAGGGGGTATTTTCGTGAAAGACAAAGCAACTTTTCAGAATAAGGTCAAGGTGCTGAATAAACTCTTTGACTCCGGTTGTGATACGGAGAAAAAGTTGCAGCAGCTTGATATGGAAGCAATCCTGAAAATCCCGAATATCACGATTCCTGATATGGGTGTGATTATGGAGCTTCAGAAGAATACAAAGTCCGGTAAACTCTTTTCGTATTTGGGCGGCGGTTCTGATGAAGCAACAAAAATGAGAGGTAAGGAAAATGAAGCAACAGGAGAATAGAGCAGAGCCGCAGGAAAAGCAAATTCGATTTATAGACAGTCATTACAATTTGAAATTCTATATTCCCGATGGTGGAAAAATCAGAATTACTTTTCGTGATGGACACACAGCAGACAAAGTATGCAAGTATATTGATGACTACCATTTGTATGTCGGAAATTGCTGCTATCATATATGCGAGTTTGCTGAAAAAATGGAGCTTAGTGGAAGTAAAGTTGAACCTGTCAATCAATCCGAACCGTCAAAAAACAAGACCAGAAACAGAGAAAAACAGCGATAAGGAGGTGCAAGAGTAATGGCACGAAAATATGACCTTATTTCTGAGCTTTACAACCGCACCTGCAAAACGGTTGTGTCAAATCCTCAGAACTGGCAGGCATTCTTAGCTTCAGCTTGCCGAAATTATAAGTTACGCTATGACGAACAGCTTCTTGTATATGCACAGCGACCCGATGCAACAGCGGTTCTTGAGATAGAGCAGTGGAACAAAATTTTTGGCAGATGGGTCAACCGAGGTGCAAGAGGTATTGCTGTTTTTGCTGATGAAAACCGTTCACGGCAAAGACTGACACATTACTTTGACATTTCAGATACTCACGAAAGCAGATATTCAAGAACAGTCCCGATTTGGGATATGCGTCAGGAATACGAAGCTGATGTGATTGAGACATTGGAAAGCACTTTCGGAGAGATTGAGAATAAGAGCAGTCTTGCCGAAGCAATTATGGGAGCAGCAAGAAATGCGGCAGAGGATAATATCCCTGATTATCTGCAAGACCTTTACTATGCAACCGAGGGCAGTTCCTTTGAGGAAGTGGAAGAGGATATTGTGGCTTTCATTTATAAAAATGTCGTGACAAATAGTGTGGCATATATGATGATGTCAAGGCTTGGCGTTGATACGGACGGTTATTTTGAACTTGATGATTTCAGAGATGTTACCAATTTCAATACGCAGGAAACACTCAATGCACTTGGATTTGCTACCAGTGATATTGCAGAAATGGGATTGACGGAAATATCTAAAACAATTACTGCACTCAACCGTCAAAATCGCATAATTGTCGGTCAGGACAGAAATGAATACAATAAGGTTGAAAATAACGACGAAAGGAGTTGGACAATGAACGAACTGACCTACACGATGGTGGGCGATTACAGCCTTCCGAACCTGAAACTTCCACAGCAGCCGGAAGTGACTTTGGGCAGATACGCTCAGATGAGGAGAGATTTTCTGAAGGAACATCACAGAGTCCTTTACTACAATCTCCTGACGAGGGGCGAACTGACACAGCACTTGGCGGAAGTGGAACAGAGAGCCAGCAAGATGGAGGAAACAATCCTGAGCCAGATGGCACAGAAAGAGGGAGTGAGCGAACAGATGAAAGCGGAGGATATGATGAAATGGGTTCGTCTGATGAACTCCCTTCGCAGCTCGGCACAGGAAATCGTGAAAGCGGAAGTGATATTCGCTTAGAGTATTACGACAGAACACACGAGGATAAAAGCCTTCC
The DNA here is from genome assembly GCF_003478725.1 of Clostridium sp. AF22-10. NCBI lineage: Bacteria > Bacillati > Bacillota > Clostridia > Eubacteriales > Clostridiaceae > Clostridium > Clostridium sp. AF22-10. Next base: position 49,363 of record NZ_QUFZ01000004.1, on the reverse strand, counting down.
GTTCTTTGGGCGTGATGAAGTAATCAATGAAATTCTCAGAACGACACCACATTTATCAGCAAGTCTGGAAGAAATCAAAGATTATTATGAACGTAATCCTGATAACAAAGACCGCACAGAGTATATAAAGAGTATTTTCAATAATGATTATACCGAGCTTACTTTAGAGGATGGCAGGACAGTAGGGTACAAGACCTTTGAAAACGTTCTGCATTTGTGGGAGGGCAAATACGACAGCAGAACCGCACAGAGTTTTTATGATTGGGCTGTTATTGCTCGACATTTTGAAGCTATGCGATTACTGGGAGAATTAAGTGACAGCATAAAACCATTACCGTCAATGGACGGTCAGATGACATTCATATTAGACGGTCGGGCAGAGGAAAAGAAAACCTCTGCCTTTACTTTTTCTCAGGAGATTATCGACGCTGTTCTTGCGAATGGAAGCGGATTTTCTGAGGGTAAAATGCGTATCTATGAGCAGTTTGAAAAAAGCCTTTCAGCAAAAGAAAACGCAGACTTCTTAAAAAATGAGTACGGTTGGGGCGGCTCTTATCCAGTAATAATCGGAGCAGGAATTGATGAGAGTCACGATGGAAAAGGTATTACGATTACGAAAGGTATCGGTAAAGAAAATCCACATATCACGCTTTCGTGGTCGCAGGTGGAGAAGCGTATCGGGGAACTTATCCGAATGGACAGATACTTAAATCCAAAGGAAAAAGAACGCTATCCTCAGTGGCTTGAAAGTCAAGAGGAACACAGAGCCAAAATCGAGGAAACGAAAAGAAACCGAGAGATACTCTCTAATGCACCGCCGGAGCAGGAGGTCGAACCAGCCGAAAAAAAACCTGAAGAAGCAGAACAGCTGCAAGATGAAGATGTGCAGTATGAATATCATCTTGGCGCTAAGGTGTATATCGGTGCTTCTGAGTACGAAATCTTATCTGTTGATGATGAGAGAGTAATGCTCTATGACTATGATATGCCACTGTTCAATAAGGAATTTTCACGCACAGAGTTTGACAGAAAAGTGCGAGAGAATCCGATGAATGAGCATTTGATTGTAAAGGAAGAACCTGCCGAAGAAAGAAATGAAACGGAAGAAGTTCAGACCAATATGGGCAGTATGCCGATTGAAGATTATCGAGAGATAGTAGCTTCGCAGTCAGGTTTTGACAGCTATGATGAGATGTATCATCAGGGGTATCGCATAGGAAACGGTTATGATAAAGAGCCTGAGCCGGTAGTTCCCGCTTGGGAGCAGAAGAAAAAAGTCAAAGGCTTTGACTTGCACCCTGATGTGCCTATGGCAGACCGTCACACCTTTAATCTTAGAGAAAATGAGGTTGAAACGGTTGGTAAAAAGGAACGCTTCCGCAGAAATATTATGGCAATACAGCTTCTCAAAAAATGTCAGGAAGAAAACAGATTTGCCACGCCTGAAGAACAGATTGTTTTATCAAAGTATGTCGGTTGGGGTGGGCTTTCAGAAGCCTTTGATGAAAATAATTCAGCGTGGGCAACGGAATATCTGGAACTTTCTTCGGTATTAACACCGGAGGAATATGCTTCGGCAAGAGAAAGCACATTGACTGCGTTCTACACGCCGCCTGAAGTTATCACAGCCATTTATAAGGCAATGGAGCAGATGGGCTTTCAGGAGGGCAACTTGTTAGAACCGTCCTGCGGTATCGGCAATTTTATCGGTATGCTACCGGACGCAATGCAGGACAGTAAGGTTTACGGTGTGGAACTTGATAGAATTTCCGCAGGGATTGCACAGCAGCTTTACCAGAAATCAACCGTTGCGGCACAGGGATTTGAAGAAACCAATCTGCCGGACAGCTTCTTTGATGGAGTGGTTGGAAATGTACCTTTTGGAGATTTTAAGGTATCGGATAAAAGGTATGACAAGCATAAGTTCCTGATACACGATTACTTTTTTGCCAAGTCCCTTGATAAGTTAAGACCCGGCGGTGTAATGGCTCTTGTAACGAGCAAAGGCACAATGGATAAGGAAAACTCGGCGGTACGAAAATATATTGCACAGAGGGCAGAGCTTCTTGGAGCAATCCGATTGCCGAATAATACCTTTAAGGGTAATGCAGGAACGGAAGTCATTTCGGATATTCTTATCCTGCAAAAGCGTGACAGACTGATAGATATTGAGCCGGATTGGGTTCATCTTGATACCGATGAGAACGGAATTAAGATGAACTCTTATTTTGTGCAGCACCCCGAAATGATACTCGGAGAAATGAAAATGGTATCGGGGCGTTTCGGTATGGAAGCAACTTGTGTGCCGTATGAAAATGCAGACCTTGCAGCACAGCTTGATGAAGCAGTAGCAAACATTCACGGAGAAATCACGGAATATGAAGCCGAGGAAGAACTGGAGGAGGAAGATAATTCTATTCCGGCAGACCCGGCAGTGAGAAACTTTTCATATACGGTGGTAGACGATAAAATCTATTATCGTGAAAATTCCCGTATGACTCCGGTGGAAGTGTCGGCAACCGCAGAGAACCGAATTAAGGGTATGATTGCTATTAGAAATTCCGTCAGAACGCTGATTGAATTGCAGACAGAAGATTACCCTGACAGCGAAATCAAAGCGGAGCAGGAGCGATTAAACAGACTTTATGATACCTTTTCAGGTAAGTACGGACTCATTAACAGCCGTGCAAATACCTCTGCTTTTTCGCAGGACAGTTCATTCTCTTTGCTTTCCGCATTGGAGATAATCGGAGAGGACGGAGAACTGGAACGTAAGGCTGATATGTTTTCTAAGAGGACAATTAAGCCGCATACTCCGGTTACTTCTGTTGATACGGCAAGCGAAGCGTTGGCGGTATCTCTTGGAGAAAAAGCCACGATTGATATGGACTATATGATGGAGCTTTCCGGTAAATCGGAGAATGAAATCTTTGAGGACTTAAAGGGTGTTATCTTCCTAAACCCGCTTTATGAGTATGGAAATTCTTACGAACCGAAGTATCTGATGGCTGATGAATACCTTTCGGGTAATGTCAGGGAAAAGCTGAAGATTGCAAAGAACTCGGCAGAACTCTATCCGGAAGATTATAAGGTCAATGTGGAAGCACTTCAAAAGGTGCAGCCGAAAGACCTGACTGCAAGTGAAATTTCCGTGCGACTTGGTGCAACTTGGCTGCCACCGGACGATGTGCAGGAGTTTATCTTTCATTTGCTTGAAACACCACGCTATGCACAGTGGAATATCAAAGTTCACTTCTCTCCATTTACGAGTGAGTGGAATATTGAGGGCAAATCTTACGACAAAGGAAATGTAAGGGCATATAACACTTACGGAACTTCCCGCATCAATGCCTATAAGATTATTGAGGAAACGCTGAATTTAAAAGATGTGCGTATCTTTGATTATATCGAAGATGATGAGGGCAGGAAAAAGGCTGTCCTGAATAAAAAGGAAACAGCGATTGCTCAGTCGAAGCAGGAAATGATTAAGCAGGAATTTCAGGACTGGATATGGTCTGACCCTGAACGCAGGGAAAGACTTTGCAAATCCTACAATGAGAAATTCAATAGCGTCAGACCTCGTGAGTATGATGGAAGTCATATCATCTTCAATGGTATGAACCCTGAAATTGAACTCAGGGAACATCAGAAAAATGCGGTTGCCCATATCCTTTACGGAGGAAATACGCTTCTTGCACACGCAGTCGGAGCAGGAAAAACTTTTGAAATGGTAGCGGCAGCACAGGAGTCAAAAAGGCTTGGACTTTGTAATAAGTCACTGTTTGTTGTACCAAATCACTTGACCGAACAATGGGCGGCTGAGTATTTGCAGCTCTATCCGGCGGCGAATATCCTTGTCGCAACAAAGAAAGATTTTGAAACCAAGAATCGTAAAAAGTTCTGCGGCAGGATTGCAACCGGAGATTATGACGCCGTTATTATCGGACATTCACAGTTTGAGAAAATCCCGATGTCCATTGAAAGACAGAGGGCAATCTTAGAACAGCAGCTTGAGGAGATAACTGGAGGAATTGCAGAACTCAAGCGAAACCGAGGGGAAAACTTCTCCATAAAGCAGCTTGAAAAGTCAAAGAAATCTATCAAGCAGAAACTTGATAAACTCAATGACCAGACGAAAAAAGATGATGTTGTAACCTTTGAGGAACTTGGTGTAGACAGGCTTTTTGTTGATGAAAGCCATTATTACAAGAACCTTTATCTTTATACAAAAATGCGTAATGTGGGCGGTATCGCACAGACGGAAGCACAGAAATCTTCCGACCTCTTTATGAAGTGTCGTTACCTTGACGAGATTACCGGAGGTCGAGGAACCGTATTTGCAACGGGTACACCTATCTCAAACAGCATGGTGGAACTCTATACGATACAGCGATATTTGCAGTATAACACGCTTGTGAAAAATGGGTTGCAGCACTTTGACGCCTGGGCATCCACTTTCGGAGAAACCATTACGGCAGTGGAACTTACACCGGAAGGAACAGGATACAGAGCAAAGACAAGGTTCGCAAAATTCTATAACCTGCCTGAACTAATGGCGATGTTCAAGGAGATAGCGGACATTAAGACAGCGGATATGTTGAACCTGCCAGTACCGGAAGCAAAGTACCATAACATTGCAGTAAAGCCGTCAGAAATGCAGAAAGAAATGGTTGCTTCCCTTGCAGAGAGAGCCGAGCAGGTGCGTGGCGGCGGTGTGGATTCAAGCGTAGATAATATGCTGAAAATCACGAATGACGGAAGAAAACTGGCTCTTGACCAGCGTATGCTAAACGATATGCTGCCTGATTTTGAGGGCAGTAAAATCAATGCCTGCGTCGATAACATCTATCGGATATGGAAAGAAAATGCCGACAAGAAATCGGCACAGCTTGTGTTTTGTGACCTTTCCACGCCGAAGAATGACGGCACATTTTCCGTCTATAACGACATCAGAAAGAAGCTGATTGAGAGAGGTATTCCTGAAAGTGAAGTGAAGTTCATACACGAAGCCGACACGGATATGAAGAAAAAAGAACTGTTCCAAAAGACCCGCAAGGGAGAAGTCAGGGTGCTTCTTGGCTCTACTCAGAAGATGGGAGCAGGAACGAATGTGCAAGACAAACTTATTGCACTTCACGATGTGGATTGTCCGTGGCGACCTTCAGATTTGGAGCAGCGTTCCGGCAGAATTGTCCGTCAGGGCAATGAAAATCCGCAGGTAGAGATTTATCGCTATGTAACAGAGCAGACCTTTGATGCATACCTCTATCAGCTTGTGGAAGGTAAGCAGAAGTTCGCAAGTCAGATTATGACGAGCAAATCTCCGGTCAGGTCGGCAGAGGACATTGATGAAACCGCACTGTCCTATGCAGAGATAAAAATGCTTGCAACAGGCAATCCGTATATCAAAGAAAAGATGGACTTAGACATTCAGGTGCAGAAGCTGAAGATGTTAAAATCCAATTTCTTATCGGAGAAATACGGACTGGAGGATAAGGTCATCAAGTTCTATCCACAACAGATTGCTTACTTAAAATCCCGTGTAGAGGGACTTACAAAAGATGTTGAAACAGCAAAATCACACCCGAAACCGATAGACGAGCAGCCGCTTGGAATGATGGTATCGGGTGTTTCTTATTCCGAAAAAGCCGAAGCAGGTCAGGCAATCATCAATGCCTGCAAGTCAATGAACAGTCCTGATGCGATACCACTTGGTGAGTACCGTGGCTTTCAAATGGAACTGTATTTTGATACGGTGCAGCGTAATTATGTTGTGAAATTAAAAGGCGAAACGAGCAGAGATGTACCGCTTGGCGATGATTCTCACGGTAATATCGTGAGAATAGATAACGGCATAGAACGCTTTGAGGAAGCACTTGCTGATACGGAAAACAGCCTTGAAAATACGGAGAAGCAGTTTGAAACAGCGAAGCAGGAAATCGAAAAGCCGTTTACAAAGGAGGAAGAATTGAGGGCAAAAACTGCCCGACTTGATGAGCTGAATATCCTGCTCAATATGGATAAAAAGGAAAATGAGATTGTCGGCGGAGAACCTGATGAGGGCGAAATGATTGAAAAGAAGTCAAGAAATTTTGAAAGATGAGTTTAGAATTGCGGTATGGAAAAATCCCATACCGCAGATAGTATGTTAGGTAAGATGGTACAAAGTTATACTGTCAGAAATAATATTTTCAAAAAAATTAGAAGATGTTAATCTGTCAGTTTGTTTTCTTCACCCCAAACACAAAGCTGATCTAACACTACCATTAGTGACTTGCCACGTTCCGAAAGACAGTATTCCACCTTGGGTGGAATTTGAGGATATTCAGTACGGATAATCAGTTTGTCAGATTCTAGTTCCTTGAGATTGCTACTTAATGTTTTATCGGAAATTGTTTTCAGATAACGCTTCAGCTCATTGAATCTTACAGTTTTAAATTCCATTAAACAATAAAGAATGACCATTTTATGTTTGCCGGAAATCAGGGACAAGGTGTAAGCAAAGCCTGTATCTTCAAAATTGGCATTTTCAATGTAGTTTTGAATCATTATACTTTCTCCTTGGATAGTACCTATCATTTTTACCAGTACTTGAAATTCTGAATTGATTGGATATAATTATAAGCAGGATAAATAATTCTGTCAATCTAATTTTAAGGAGAGATTATTATGAGAACAAAGTTGAAAATTACGGAAGGAATTTTTCCTATGCCAGTGTTGATGGTGGCAACTTATAATGAGGACAACAGTGTGAATGTAATGAATGCTGCTTGGGGGACAATGCAAGCAAGGGACATAGTTGCATTGAATCTTACCGAAACACATAAAACCGTGCAAAATATTAAGGCACGAGGTGCATTTACTGTTAGTATCGCAGATGTAGAACACTTGGTAGAAGCAGATTATTTTGGCGTAGAGTCTGGTAATCGTGTAACAGATAAATTTACACGTAGCGGATTGACTGCAAGTAAGGCTGAAGTCGTAGATGCTCCTATTATCAATGAGTTTCCAATTTGTTTAGAATGTAAATTTATTGAGTATCAAGATAATGAATACGGTTGTGGCGTTATTGGAAAGGTAGTGAATGTAACTGCCGATGAGAGCGTTATGGTAGACGGTAAAATTGATATTTCCAAGGTAAATGCCATTGCATTTGACCCTTATACTCATGGTTACTACAAGGTTACAGAGCGTGTGGGTGAAGCTTCAAAGATGGGTTAAAACTGAAAAAGTAAAGCTACAGGAAAGAAAAATTGATTAAGAGAAGATTCTTTCATAAAACATAGACACAAAATTTAATATTATATAGCCACTTGGTTTTCAAAAAATCAGGTGGCTATTTTTATTTTAAGGAGGTGGTCGATATGCCTTTTATCGCACCTGAGTTAATCATTCAGGCGAAGCAGATGGACTTATTAACCTACCTGAAAAATTATGAACCGTATGAACTGGTTAAGTTTTCAGGTAACACCTATTGCACCAGAACCCACGACAGCTTGAAGATTTCAAACGGGAAATGGATATGGTGGTCGAGAGGTATCGGCGGCAGGAGTGCTTTGGATTATCTGATTAAGGTCAAAGGTTACAGCTTCCTTGAAGCGGTGGAAACCATTATCGGACACACAGCGATTCAGGCTCCGGTCTATGAAAAGCCACAGCCAAAAGAGGAAAATAAACCGCTTCTTCTCCCTGAAAAATGTGCTTCCAACAGAGTGATTACAGAGTATCTTTTCGGGAGAGGAATAGATTTTGAAATCATCAATTACTGTATCTCTAATGACCTTATCTTTGAGAGCCTGCCGTATCACAATGTTGTGTTTGTAGGCTATGACGAGAAGAAAGAGCCGAAATATGCAGCCTACCGTTCCACGAATAAGCGTAGGATTATGGGCGATTGCAGTGGCAGTAAAAAAGATTATTCTTTTCGGCTTGGTAAGGAAAACTTGGAGGAAGTACACCTCTTTGAGTGTGCCATAGACCTGTTATCCTATGCCACGCTTGCGAAGCTGAACGGGCAGAACTGGAAAGAAATGAGCTTTGTTTCGCTGTCCGGGGTGTATTCTCCGGCAAAGAAAATTGAGGACAGTAAAGTGCCGATTGCACTGGAAAAGTATCTTGGCAGTAACCCATCTGTCAGGAAAATCCGTATCCATTTTGACAATGATATAGCGGGCAGAAAGGCAGCACAGACCTTAAAAACCATTCTGCCGGATAAGTATGAAATCGTTGATGAGCCACCAAAAGCAGGTAAGGACTTCAACGATTTTCTTTGTATGCGGATGGGCATTTACAATAAAAAAACACACGAAAGGAATGAAGAACGATGAATGATTCTAAGATTAAAGTTCTCTTGGTAGAACCGGAAAAGTACCCGAAGGAAATTGTAATCGACGACAGTCTGGAAGCAATGCAGGAGGTTGTCGGCGGGGACATTGAGGAATATATGCCCTATGACGATGATGTTGCAATCATCTGTAATGAGGAAGGAAAGATGAGAGGACTTCCGCTTAACCGTGCAGTTTATGTGCAGGACAATGATAAGAAAGAGATGGTAGATATTATCTGCGGCAAATTCTTTATCTGTTATGCACCGCCTGAGAGTGAGAGTTTTCAGAGCTTGCCGGACGATATGATGAAGAAATACAAGGAACAGTTCAAGTATCCCGAACGCTTTTCTAAGGAAGTGGGCGGCAATATCGTGGCTGAACCTTTTAAGCCGAAATCAAAGGATTATGAGAGATAGTAGACTGAGAACGGGGCAACCCGGAGGAGATGTTTATTCTTAGCGAGCAGACCATTTGGATAAACACAGTTTCCCAAACGGTAAAAGGCTCGTTAGGGGTTGCCCTAATACCCCGTGAGAAAGGAGAACTTGATTTGAGAGAGTTATTACTTATCGCCGCCGGAACACTGCTCGGCAGTTGTCTTGGCGTTACGATGATGTGCTTATTCCAGATTAACAAAGATTGCAGAGTAAAGAGAAAGGAAGATACCGATTATGAGAAAGAGAAACATTCAGAAGATTGTACGCTTTAACCGCAAGGAAGCACAGGACTTGGCAGCAAAGGCAAAGAAGGCTTGTCTTTCCGAAGCCGGACTTATCCGTTTGCTTATCAGAGGTTACGAACCGAAAGAGAAACCAGATGACCGTTTCTATGATGTGATGAGGGAACTTTCCTCTATCGGTAATAACATCAATCAGCTTGCTGCCAAAGCAAATACACTTGGTTTCATTGACGCACCTATGCTGAAGAATGAAGCTGCAAAGTGGAATAAGTTCCAGTCAGAGATTGAGAGGACATATCTTCGTCCAAATCAGAGCGAAATGAAATGGCAGTAACAAAGTTGTGGTCGGTAACAGAAAGGCTTGGTCAGGTCATTGACTATGCGACTAATCCCGAAAAGACTTCTGCAAATATCAAAAGGGAGTTTTCACCGGAACAGTATCAGGCTCTTGCTGATGTTATTGCTTATGCAAAGGACGAAGAAAAAACAGAGCGAGAATTTTATGTTGAGGGTATCAACTGTAATGTGGCGATTGCCCGTGACCAATTCATAACGGTTAAGGAGCAGTACCAAAAGACAGACGGTATCCAAGCCTATCACGGATATTTGAGTTTCAAGGAAACAGATATATCTCCTGAGATGGCACAGAAAATCGGAATGGAATTTGCAAATGAAGTGTGGGGTAAAAGATTTCAGGTCGTTGTGACAACCCACCTGAACACAAAGCACCTGCATTGCCATTTTGTCATCAACTCTATTTCTTTCGTCGATGGCAAACATTTGTGGGGCGAGGAAAAAGCGTGGTTCAAATTCCGAAAAGTTGCAGACAGGATTTGTGAGAAGTACGGACTTTACTATGACCCGAATCCGAACCGCAGTAAGCAGTCGGAGTATCTGACGATGAAAGAAAAGGCAGGTATGCCGACACGCTATTCGGTTGCAAAAGAAGCTATTGATTATGCTATCGACCACAGCAAGACCCTGAAAGAATTTCAGTTTGCTCTCAAGGAAATGGGATATGCCTATAACCTAAGTCCAAGCCGAAAATACTGGACAGTCATTCCAAAGGGATACGATAAGCCGATACGACTGAAAAATCTCGGAGCAGATTATACCAATGACCGGATTGTAGAGCGTATCAAAGAAAATCGTGACAGATGGGCAGAGATTGAGCCGTTCCAGAGGGCGACTTATAAACCAAGACAGTACCGTATGCAGACCAGAGGACAGAAGCTGAAAAAGAAAGGCGGACTTTATGGGCTGTATCTGTATTACTGTTACAGACTCGGTTATCTGCCCAAGTATAAGAAACAGAATAACGCAAGGCTTCATTATTTTTTGAAAGATGATTTGATGAAGCTCGATAAGATTACTGATGAAGTAAGGCTGCTCGGACGAGAAAATATTTCCACGGACGAACAGCTTTTTTCATATAAGACTTCCTTAGAGGAGCAGATGAAAAATCTGATTGTCGGAAGAACACATCTCCGAAAAAAGATAAGAACAAATATTGATGATGGTCAGCTTCAGGCGGCAAAAGATGAAATCGCTTCTATCAACGGAGAATTAAAAAAACTCCGACGGGAAGTAAAACTCTGCGAGGATATTGCGGAGAGGTCAAAGGTTATGGAAGAAAACCTTGAGCATATCGAAACAGAGGAACAAAAACAGCAGAGAAAGGAGAAATCACGTTATGAACAACGGTGGTGACGCAGCAGAGCAGGTCGTTAGGCTTTCGCTTGAAGGATTTGAAGTTGCTGCAAGATTAAGCGGTTCGGCGGCGAAGAATATCGCATTGCTTTTGGTATCGGTTCTGAAGCAGGAACAAAAGACGAAGGGCAAAGCAAGGCTTACCAATATGATTAAGTCAGGCAAGGAGCTGAAAGTCTTTTCCATTCCGCAAAAGGATTTGAAGAAGTTTACCGAACAGGCAAAACGCTATGGCGTTCTTTATTGTGTCCTCAGAGATAAGAACACAAAGGGAGAGAACGCTCCGGTAGATATTATTGCAAGAGCAGAGGACGCTTCTAAAATTCAGCGTATCGTTGAAAGATTTGAACTTGGCAAGGTGGATAAGGCTTCGATTGTCAGTGAAGCAGAGAAGGCTATCGCAGACCGTGAAGCGGTTGAGAAAGAAAAGCCGACCAAATCCAAGAGTGAAATCATTATGGAAGAAGCAGTCAGAAATCCAATGCAGAAAGAGGAGCGAGCAAACGCAAACCCCTCAGTCGCCAAAACAGACAAAAGCCCTCTGTCAAGGCAAAACTCAGAGCCGGTAGAAACGCAATCTGATAAGGGTGTTGCAAAGCCAGTGGAAAAGCCATCGGTCAAAGAGAAACTTGACCGTTACAAGGCACAGGCAAAACAGCAAAAAGAAGCAGAGCGTAAAGAGCCGGAGGTTAAGAAAGACGGCAAGAATCCGCAGCAGAAAAACGGTCAGACGGTACACCGTCAGCCGAAGAAGAAACCCAAAACAAAAGAGAGGTAATTCACTATGACAAATGATTTCAAACCCGCAAAGGCTGGCGGTAATCAGCCAAGATTATCCAAAGAGGAGTATGCGGAAAAGAAGCGAGCAGAAAAAGAAAAGGTCTATCAGATGATTGATGACGCTGCCCGTGAGATTGTGAGTGACCCTGATAAGTTCAAGAACTTTCTTGATACGCAGAGTCGAATGGACAGATATTCCGCAGCAAATGCTCTCCTTATTTACAGTCAGTATCCGCAGGCGACACAGCTTAAAGATTTTGATGATTGGGGTAAGGACAATGTGAAGATTACCAAAGGGGCAAAGAGTATTTCTATTCTTGAACCAGTGGAATACACAAGAGCAGATGGTTCTCCGGGTATTTCCTACAATGTAAAAAAGGTATTTGATGTTACGCAGACAAATGGAAGAAAAGCTCCGGCAGTGTCAGCAAACCGTGACCCGAAAGCACTTATCACGACAATGCTTGATGTATCTCCGGTGGAGGTTGCGGCAACCGATGAACTTCCGTATCCGAATATGGCAGCTTTCTATAATAATGAAAAGCAGACCTTGTATGTGAAGCGTAATGTGGGCGACAGCGTAGCAGTTGCTCAGTGTGTCGCTCAGGAACTTGGACACGCACAGCTTTCTATCAACAGCGAAAGTTACAGCCGCAGGGATATGGGCTTTCAGGCAGTGTGTATCGGATATATGATTTGCAAGAAGTATGGCGTAGATACACAGAATTTTGCAATTAACCGTATTCCGGAGGGACTGGCTTCCAAAGAGCCGAAAGAAATCCGTGCGGAGCTTTCCAAGACACGAAATGCAATGGCAGAAATTCACAGTCATATCTCTGATGAAATGTTCCGCAAGAAGCAGGAGCGTTCAAAGGACTATGAGAGATAACGGAGGGCAGATATGGAAAAAGAAAAACTCTACCACATTGCTTTGGACGATTATGAACACGGTGTTGTCATTCGCTCCTTAAACGATGAGAAAACAAAGTTGATGGAGGAAGGCAAGTCCGCAGACGCAGTAGACGACCTGCTTGTAAAAGTCGGAAATGCCCCATTGAAAAAGTTCAAAGTGATTGAAAGGAAACGCTCAGATGAAGCGAGATAATGACAGGCAGACTGCCATTATTTTATCCATTGTCGGTATCGTTCCGGTCATATGGCTGGCACTTCTGATTGCACCTTCCATAAGCGGAGGATTGCCGGAGATAGCAGCCAATCTTGCGACACTCTTTGATAATCCATTTTCCATAAAATTATGTGGGGACAGCCTGAAAACTGTCCTCATTTTACTTTTATGCTATGGAATGGGTATCGGGATTTATTTCTCAACAAGAAAGAATTACCGCAGACGAGAGGAACACGGTTCTGCCAAATGGGGCAATGTCAGAGCCATTGATAAAAAGTACCGACAAAAGCCGCTGTCAGAAAATAAGCTGATGACTCAGAATGTGTGCATTGGACTTAATGCCAAGAAGCACAGACGAAATCTGAATACGCTTGTGTGCGGTGGCTCCGGTGCAGGTAAGACAAGATTTTATGCAAAGCCTAATATTATGAACGCTGCAAGAAACAGCTATGTGATATTAGACCCGAAAGGGGAAATCCTGCGAGATACGGGACATCTTCTTGAGAAGAAAGGTTACGAAGTGCGTGTGCTTGATTTGATTTCAATGGAGAAAAGCCATTGTTACAATCCTTTTGTTTATTTGCAGAATGACAATGATGTGCAGAAGCTCGTAACCAATCTTTTTAAGAGTACCACTCCGAAAGGTTCACAGAGCAATGACCCATTTTGGGATACGGCAGCGTCAATGCTTCTGCTTGCACTTGTATTTTATCTGCATTATGAAGCACCGCCGGAAGAACAGAATTTTGCGATGGTAATGGAAATGCTCAGAGCCGGGGCGATTGAGGACGAGGACGACCCAAGTCCTTCTCCGCTTGATAATCTGTTTTCGGATTTGATGATAGATAATCCTGACCACATTGCTTTGAAGTATTACCACTCTTATCATTCCGGTTCTTCCAAAACATTAAAATCCATACAGATAACCCTTGCAGCAAGGCTTGAAAAGTTCAACTTGGAGAGTCTTGCTGCTCTTACCTCTGCCGATGAACTGGATTTACAGTCACTTGGAGAGAAAAAGGTGGCTCTGTTTGCACTGATACCGGATAACGACTCCAGTTTCAACTTCTTGGTATCCATTCTTTACACACAGCTCTTTCAGCAGTTGTTTTATGCAGCCGACCATATCCACGGCGGCTGTCTGCCGATGCCTGTTCATTTTATGATGGACGAATTTGCCAATGTTTCACTGCCGGACGACTTCGACAAGATACTGTCGGTTATGCGTTCCCGTGGGGTATCGGTAAGCATCATCTTACAGAACTTGGCACAGCTTAAAGCCTTGTTTGAAAAACAGTGGGAGAGCATTGTGGGTAACTGCGATGAATTTCTTTACCTTGGTGGAAATGAGCAGTCAACCCATAAATATGTGTCGGAGCTGTTGGGCAAGGAAACCATTGATACCAACACGTTCGGAAAGAGTACCGGAAGAAGCGGTAATTATTCCACCAACTATCAGATTAGCGGCAGAGAGTTACTTACCCCTGATGAGGTGCGTATGCTCGATAATCAGTACGCTATTTTATTTATCCGTGGGGAAAGACCCATTATGGATTTCAAATATGACATTATGAAACACCCGAATGTGGCACTTACCACAGACGGAAAGGCAAGTCCTTATAAGCACGGAGAAGTCACAAAAGATATTGCTTCGATTGCCATTTGGGACATTGACCCTGCAACACTTCCTGAAAAGGAAATGGAAGAAACGAACTGGGAACTTCTTTCCGATGAGGAGATGGAAGCTCTGTTCATAAACAATCAAACAAATTAAATTTTGGAGGTATTCAACTATGACTATTTTTAAGAAAAAAGCAACTGACGCTCAGGAAACAAAGAAACTGCCTATGACCGGAAAGGTTAAGAAAGGCTTCCGTGCTTATTGCACAATGGTCATTGTCGGTGCGTTGGCACTTGGAATGACAACGACTGCATTTGCAGCGAATGACCCGCTTACCGTAGTTAATAATCTGTCTGACTTTATCTTCGGACTTATCCGTGCCATCGGTATGATTTTGCTTGGCTTTGGTATCGTGCAGGTCGGTCTTTCACTCAAATCTCACGACCCTTCTCAGAGAGCCAATGGCTTCCTGACTCTTGCGGGCGGTGTCATTATCACTTTTGCGAAAGAAATCCTTACTCTTATCACAGGCTAAGATAAGAGTTACACAGTTATCGAGGGGTGTGCCAAGTTAAGGTACACCCCTTAATTGTAAGGAGGTGCTTTGAATGAGTGATAACTGGGTAGTTCAAAATCTTGAAAATGCCCTTGAAACTTGGAATGAAAAACTGTCGGAAATATGGGCACTCATCACAACTACACCGCAGAACTTTAAGGGCGGGAATATCTGGAAGGTTATTGTTGACATCAACGGTGCAGTTCAGGCTATCGGGCTTGCTTTACTTGTATTGTTTTTTGTGATAGGTATGGTAAAGACCTGCGGAAGTTTTACAGATGTGAAGAAACCGGAACACGCACTGAAACTCTTTGTTCGTTTTGCACTGGCGAAAGGTGTTATCACATATGGAATGGAGCTTATGCTTGCTTTATTTAATATCGTGCAAGGGACAATTTCAACCATTATGAATGCTGCCGGATTTGGAACTCCGGAACAGACGACCTTGCCCGCAGAGATGGTAACGACCATAGAGGACTGCGGATTTTTCGAGAGTATTCCCTTGTGGGCGGTAACGCTTATCGGAGGATTATTTATCACGGTGCTGTCGTTCATTCTGATAATGACGGTGTACGGAAGATTTTTCAAGTTGTATATGTACACAGCACTTGCACCGATACCGCTTTCCACATTTGCAGGAGAACCTACACAGAATGTCGGCAAGAGTTTTATCAAGAGCTATTGTGCCGTTCTGCTTGAGGGAGCAGTTATTGTACTTGCTTGTATTATTTTCTCCGTATTTGCATCATCGCCGCCAGTAGTGAATCCTGACGCAGCAGCAGTTACGCAAGTGTGGGCATATATCGGGGAACTGGTATTTAATATGCTTGTTCTTGTCGGTGCAGTGAAAATGTCTGACCGTATTATCCGAGAGATGATGGGACTTTAAGGAGAGATTTTGAGATGAACCAAAGAGATTGTAAGAAATGTGTTTACTATGGTGGTAAACGGAAAGGCAAAGTCTTTTGCCTGAATGATAAATGCGTGAGGGAGAAAGACCGAAACCGCAGGAAAGGAAACAGATATGGAAGTAAAAATTAACCGAGAAATCAGAAATTATACAGAGTCAATGTTTTTTGGACTGTCGCTCAGACAGTTCATTTTTTCTGTTCTCGCTTGTGGCGTTGCGGTAGGGCTGTATTTCTTGCTCAGACCGTATGTTGGCACGGAAACCGTATCGTGGGTGTGCATTTTGGGTGCTGCCCCGTTTGCGGCACTTGGCTTTGTGAAGTACAACGGTATGACCGCAGAAAAAGCAATCTATGCGTGGATAAAATCGGAGTTTTTGATGCCGAAGAAGCTGGTGTTTCACTCCACCAATGTGTATTACGAACTGATGAAGCCAAGCATTGAACAGAAACAGAAGGAGGTATTGAAGTCAAATGATTAAGACTCTTACGAACCTGTTTAAGCAGGATAAAGAAAAATTTGTTGTACCGAAAGGGGTGCAGGACGTGATTCCCGTAGCAGCTATCTTTGATGATGGCATTTTCAAAGTGGGAAAGGATAAATATTCAAAGACCTACCGCTTTACGGATATTAACTATGCAGTGGCAAGCCGTGAAGATAAGGAAGCGATGTTTCTTGAATATTCCGAACTTCTGAACTCTCTTGACAGTGGTGCAACGACAAAAATCACAATCAATAATCGTCGGCTCAACAGACTGGATTTTGAGCAGACAATCCTTATTCCGACAACCGGAGATAATCTGGACGAGTATCGAGAGGAATACAACAAAATGCTTCTTGATAAGGCAACGGGTGCAAACTCCATTGTTCAGGATAAGTATATTACCATTTCCATCAACAAAAAGAGTGTGGAGGATGCAAGAACTTATTTTGCCCGTGTCGGTGCAGATTTGATTGCTCACTTCGGCAGGCTTGGAAGTAAGTGCGTGGAACTGGAAACAGACGAAAGACTTCGTATTTTCCACGACTTCTATCGTGTGGGAGAAGAAAGTTCTTTTCACTTTGATATTAAGGAAACAAGAAAAAAGGGACACGATTTTAAGGACTATATCTGCCCTGACACAATGGAATTTGAAAAGGACTATTTCAAGATGGGAAACCGTTATGGAAGAGTCCTTTTTCTTCGTGAATATGCGTCCTATATCAAGGACAGTATGGTAGCGGAACTTACGGATATGAACAGAAATCTGATGATGTCCATTGATATTGTTCCCGTTCCGACTGATGAAGCAGTAAAGGAAGCAGAGAACCGTCTGCTTGGTGTGGAAACCAATATCACAAACTGGCAGCGTAGGCAGAATGCCAATAACAACTTCTCTGCAACTGTTCCGTATGATATGGAGCAGCAGAAGAAAGAAATGAAAGAGTTCCTCGATGACCTTACGACCCGTGACCAGAGAATGATGTTCGCTGTTATCACAATGGTTATTATGGCAGACAGTAAGGAACAGCTTGAGAATGATACGGAAGCGTTACTTACCACAGCAAGAAAACATCTTTGCCAGTTTGCAACACTGAGATTTCAGCAGGTAGATGGACTCAACACGGTAATGCCGTTTGGAACAAGAAAGATTGATGCGTTCAGAACACTTACCACAGAGAGCCTTTCGGTATTTATTCCATTCAGGGTGCAGGATATTTTCCACGAGAACGGTATCTATTACGGTCAGAATGTTATCAGCAAAAATATGATTATCGCAGACCGTAAGCAGCTTTTGAATGGTAACTCCTTTATTCTCGGTGTATCTGGTGGCGGTAAGTCATTTGCGGCAAAGGGAGAAATCATCAATCAGGTGCTTTCTTCAGATGCGGATATTATCATCATCGACCTGAACGAGAGTATTCACAGCTTGTCAATGCGATGGGCGGAGAAGTAATCAATATTTCTGCTACTTCCGACAATCACATCAATGCAATGGATATGAATAAGGATTACGGCGACGGTGCAAACCCTGTCATTTTGAAATCTGAGTTCATTATGTCCCTTTGTGAACAGCTCATCGGCGGAACAAATCTCGGAGCAAAGCAGAAGTCTATCATTGACCGTTGCACGGCAAGCGTGTATCGCAGTTATCAGCAGAATGACTATCAGGGACATATACCGACCTTGCAGGATTTCAGGGCAGAACTTTTGCAGCAGGACGAACCGGAAGCAAAGGAACTGGCACTTGCCATTGAACTTTTCACACACGGTTCTCTGAATACCTTTGCAAAGCAGACGAATGTGGATACTAATAATCGCCTTATCTGCTATGACATTCTTGACTTGGGTAAACAGCTTATGCCGATTGGTATGCTTGTTGTCCTTGACTCTATCCTGAACCGTATCACACAGAACCGTGCAAAGGGTAAGAATACCTTTATCTTCATTGATGAGATTTATCTTCTGTTCCAGCACGAATACTCTGCAAACTTCCTCTTTACCTTGTGGAAGCGTGTGAGAAAATACGGTGCATACGCAAGTGGAATTACCCAGAACGTCGATGACCTTTTGCAGAGCCACACAGCGAGAACAATGCTTGCAAACTCAGAGTTCATCATTATGCTGAATCAGGCTTCCACAGACAGGCTTGAGCTTGCAAAACTTCTGAATATTTCTGACCTCCAGATGTCCTATATCACGAATGTGGAAGCAGGACACGGACTTATCAAGGTGGGAAGTTCGCTTGTACCGTTTGCAAACAAATTCCCTAAGAACACGAAACTTTATAAACTGATGACAACCAAACCAGGCGAAGCATAAGGAGGGATTTACAATGTCTAAGATTCAATTTCGCAATGCTGCACACAGAGATTTTGTATTGGAAAATCTGGATAAGTGCAAAGTCAACGACTGCTATCACAGAGCATTTTTCTATGTGATGGGTATTTCAGAAGAAACGAGAATGAACATCGGAAAGATGTTTGATTTTAAGAGGGACTGCATCATACCGGAAGGTATGCACGGCGGTTGGCAGACAAGTGGCACAGTTAAGGTCTGCCACCTTGCCTTTAATCTCTGGAATGGATTTACGGAAGAAGGCAGGGAAAATCTCTATACACCGGAGGAACTGTTCTGTTGTGGATATGCTCCGTATTTCATGGAGGGTATCAAGTTGAGGTATCCGGAGTATTGCAGAGATTTGACTCCACCTAAGAGAAACGATATGGAAAGGTAAGAGAAAATGAGCAGAAAAATCTATATTATTATTGCGATGGTGTTTACGGTAGTGTTGTCTGTAAGCACCTTCTTTATTATCCGTAATCACATTGACTCTGCCAAGCAGAATGAAGTCTATGATAACCTTGCGGAGATTGTGGAGGACGAGCCGCCAAAGGAAAATGAGGGCGTGACGTTTTTGGAAGATAAGGACTATCTTGCGGAATATTTTGAACTTTATCGGCAGAATGAGGATATGGTGGGTTGGGTAAAGGTTGAGGATACCAATATCAACTATCCGGTCGTGCAGTCTGTAAATGAACCGAACTTCTACCTGAAGCATAAGTTTGATAAGACCTATTCCGCTTATGGCTGTCCATATGTGCAGGAAAATTGTGATGTGCAGAAACCTTCAGATAACATCATTATTTACGGACACCACATGAATGACGGTTCTATGTTTACGGGACTGATGAAGTACAGAAACAAGAGCTTTTGGGAAGGTCATAAGACGATTACCTTTGATACACTGACGGACAGACACCAGTATGAAGTGATTGCAGTCTTTAAGGTGGTTGTTTATACAAACAGCTCTGACAGCTTTAAGTATTATGAGTTTACGGACGCAGAAAATGCGGCAGAGTTTGATGCGTATGTTGCCAAGTGCAAGGAACTTTCTCTGTATGATACCGGAGTATCGGCAGAGTATGGCGACAAGCTGATTTCTCTTTCTACTTGTGAATATTCAAGAAACAATGGCAGGCTTGTTGTTGTAGCTAAGAGAGTGGATTAAACCCCACTCTCTATTATTTTCGAGAAGGAGGAAACCGATGGCTGATATAAAAACAAGAGATACAAGCAAAGGTACAATCAAGACCATAAATAAGGCAGCAGTTGCCACGGAGCGAATGAAGAAAGCTTATGTGATGACGAAAGATAAGGCAGAACATTCTACCAATGCTTCGGAAAATTCCGCAGAGGAATATGCTTCTGATAAAATCGAAGTGGCAACGGATAGGACTGTTCATGAAACAGCATACCGTGCAGATAAAGTCGGCAGATGGGGTGTGCGTGAAACAAGACAGAATTATCAGAAAGCCAAAACGGGAATTGAGAATTTCAAGACCAAGCGTGCAGAGAAACAGCTTCAGAAACAATCGGTCAATCCTGTCGGAAAACAGAGCATCCGAACTCTGGAGCGTACGGAGAAAACAATTAAACAGTCTGCAAGGTCGGTAGGAAATACGACAGTCAAGACCGTATCGAAAGGTGCAACCAATACTGTTCAGAGGTCGGTCAAGACCGCAGAACAAACGGCAAAGACTTCTATTAAGACCACAAAAGAAGCTGCCATTATAGCACAGAAAACAGCAAAAACAACAGCCAAAGCAACACAGAAAGCGGCTCGGACGGCAAAGAAAGCGGCGAAAGCCACAGCAGATACCGTCAAAGCCACAGCGAAAGCTACTGTTGCGACAGTCAAAGCGATTATTGCAGGGACAAAAGCACTTGTAGCAGCAATCGCCGCAGGCGGTTGGATAGCGGTGCTGATTATTATGATTGTCGTGTTGTTTGGTGCTGCCGTAGCAATGTTCGGAGGAGGGAGTGACAGTAATTCCTATACTCCGGTAAGTGCAGAGGTAGAAGCCTATGAACCCATCATACAGAAGTATGCCAAAGAGTACGGCATTCCTGAGTATGTAGAACTTATCAAGGCGGTTATGATGCAGGAAAGCGGCGGCAGAGGACTTGACCCTATGCAGGCAGCAGAGGGAAGTTTCAATACAAGGTATCCGCACGAACCTAATGGAATTAAAGACCCTGAATATTCTATCCAGTGTGGAGTTCAGGAATTGAAAGCGGCTCTTACTTCGGCAGAAGTGGAAAGTCCGATAGATATGGAGCATATCAAACTTGCCTTGCAAGGCTACAACTTCGGTAATGGGTATATTTCTTGGGCAAAAACAAAGTATGGCGGTTATTCTTATGCCAATGCAGTGGAGTTTTCCACTCAGCAGGCACAAAGGCTTGGTTGGGACAGTTATGGAGATACCCAATATCCGGCTCACGTTCTGAGATACTATCCGTATGGGCGAGCCTTTACTGCCGGAGGTAATCAGGCGATTGTTGAGGTTGCCTTGACACAGCTAGGCAATCAGGGCGGACAACCTTACTGGAGCTGGTACGGCTTTAATAGTCGAGTGGAATGGTGTGCCTGCTTCGTATCTTGGTGTGCTGACCAATGCGGGTATATTGAAAGCGGACTTGTTCCGAAATTTGCAGGTTGCGTGGATGGTGCAAACTGGTTTAAGTCAAATGGAAAATGGCAAGACCGCACTTATGAACCAAAGGTAGGAGATATTATCTTCTTTGATTGGGAAGGCGACGGTACAACAGACCACGTTGGTATCGTAGAGAAGTGTGAGAATGGCACAGTTTATACCGTAGAGGGCAACTCAGGCGACGCCTGCAAGCAAAGACAGTACGCAGTCGGAAGCAGCAATATCTATGGATACGGTATTCCGGCATATTAAAAATTCCAGACGGTGTCTGGAAAATTGAAAAGATGGCTGCTCAGTTGAGTAGCCATCGGGTACATTATGAGAAATCAGTTGTTTCTCTGTTATTCAGGAAAATATGGTGTGTGTGATAAGTGAAGCTGAAAAGCATATCGGCATTTTCTTTACTGCCGTCTAAAAAGGAAATATCATCGGCAAGGATAAAAAGAATTGCTAACAGCTTCTTGATATATCCAGTGTAGCAGGCATAATCTACATAGATGTTGGCGATATATCCCTCGGCAAATTCTATCAGGTCAGCGTCAATTTCAAAGCTATTGGATAGTTCGTAAACGGTTTTGATAAATTTATCCTTGTCAGCAATTCGCTCTTTACTTGGAACACTTCTGCGGTTCTTCTGTATAAATTTTAAAAAATCATCAGCTTCCGTAAAGTCGGGAGTGACTGAGCTGTCAGTTCCCAAATCTGTTTTGTAATCCTCAAATTTCTCTTTTTCAAACCGATTACTGAATATTATCTTTTGTTCGTCCATTCCTTTTACCCCTAAGTTTATTCTATGGAGATTGTTTAACTTGGCTCTTGGGTTGTGATTTGTCTTTCGCCATTAACAATCGTGAATTACTACTTTTATAGTATAACATAAAAATAGTTGGGAATCATCACTAATAGTTGGTTTGACTTCCTTTGGGTGCGTGTGATTTGAAATCGACTTAACCTATACTATTAGTTATGGAAACACACTAAGGGAGGTGATGTGATGAAGCTCGATACAATCGGCAAGAATATAAGAAAGTTCCGACTTGCGAGGAAATTACGCCAAGAAGATTTGGCTGAGAAAACAGATTTGACAACAAATTATATTGGTATGGTTGAGCGTGGAGAGAAAATTCCGTCACTCGAAACTTTCATAAAGATAGTAAATGCTTTAGGTGTATCATCGGATATGGT
Organism: Clostridium sp. AF22-10; assembly: GCF_003478725.1. NCBI lineage: Bacteria > Bacillati > Bacillota > Clostridia > Eubacteriales > Clostridiaceae > Clostridium > Clostridium sp. AF22-10. Next base: position 26,989 of record NZ_QUFZ01000004.1, on the reverse strand, counting down.
TCTTACAGATGTTCTGGAAACGGGATATACAGTCAAGAACTCAATGCTGAATGAGAAGCTTGAGAAACTTGCTCCTGAAGATAGAAACAGAATTTATGAAGTCATAGATACACTTGTGAAGCAGTCAAAGCAAATACTTCCATAAAACACAGAAGTTCGTCCTAATCGACGAGCTTTCTTTTTTTGCTTTGAATTACTTTACTGTTAGGTGTTAGCAAAAAATGACACCTAATCAATGACGGGTTGCGAATAAATGTCCGTATCTTGAAAAAATAGATTATTTATGGTATGATGTTAATCGAGTAACTGTAACCAGAAGAAGCGGAGAATACAAAGGAGAGTTACAGATGAGAATAAGCTATAATAAACTTCAAAAACTTATGATTGATAATCAGATGAAAAGACAGGATTTAATGCGTGCAGCAGAAATTTCATCATCTGTTGCGACGAAGTTGAATAAGAACGAAACAGTATCTCTTGATGTCCTGATGAGAATTTGTAAAGTGTTCCATTGTGATATTGGGGATATATGTGAAGTTATATTGGACGAATAGAAGGAACATAGCTTCCGGTAAAAAAATAAAATTGGATATTAAAAGGCTTAATGTCCACCAAAGGGTGAATTAGATGGTAGAAGAAACATATAGTGCAGGATTGATTTCCCAATCATTCTGGTTTGTTGAAATGAAGAAGGTCATCAAGCTGATTGACGATGGAAAGTCCGAAGAAGAAATTAAAAAAATGTGTATAGACGAAAATCTTTTTGGTGCGGCAAAAGAGTATCGAGCCAAAAGGATATATGGATACATTTGGAATAGAGCCAAAAGATTGGATAAGACACTGATTGACTTGTTTTGTACTTCTGACTTGGCAACCCAAAAGGTAATCAATTTGATTGCCATTCTCAGGTCAGACCGATTGTTCTTTGAATTTATGTTTGAAGTGTACCGTGAAAAAAATATACTTGGTATTCCAGTAATCGAAGACGCAGATGTAAATATTTTTTTCAAGAATAAAGAAATTCAAAGTGAAGATATTGCAGCTTGGACAGATGGTACAAAACGCAGGCTTCGCTCAATATATTTTAACTATTTGACTGATGCAAACCTTTTAACGGCTGTTGAGAAGAAGAAAACCATAACGCCACCAATTCTTGATATTGCTTTAGAGCGTTATCTTGAAGCGTGTGGAGAGAGTGCAATGATTAAAGCAATTACGGGGGTGGACTAAATGATGTCGCTTGATGAACGATTAGATAAAGCAGAAGAAATGATACAAAAACCCTCGTTTAGAGAGAACAAAGGGTTAGGTAATGAAGTCGGATACTATATCTTTGATTATCCGGCTGAAAAAGAATTGTATATCCGTGAGAGGATAGAATACATCAAGAAAAAAAGTGAAAACTCAGATGATGATTTCAAAGTTGTAGTGTTTGACCTTTACGACATTATGATTGATATTCTTATCAGAAAAGGATATTTAGAAAAGTGTTATCAGTTTGAAAAGACAAAAGGCTTTGAGAGAGTATCAAAATCCATCAGCAATATGCTGAGGATAACATCATCAGACAGTCTGATAGTGAATCATATCAGGGATAATACGCCGGAGAAAGCGGTTGTGTTTATTACTGGTATTGGAAAGTGCTATCCGATATTGCGTTCACATACGGTACTGAATAATTTACATCAGGTCATAGATAATGTTCCGGTAGTGCTGTTTTATCCGGGCAATTATGACGGTCAGGAACTGGTACTGTTTGGAGAGATAAAGGACGATAACTATTACAGAGCATTTAAGCTCGTGGATTAAGAGGAGAGGGAATATGATTATCAAGAATATGTTTTCAAAGCCTATTGACAGAGATATTAAAGGCGTAATCAAAGTTGGACAAGATGACGATGCAAATATTAAGCAAGAGCTTGAAGAATATGTTGTGACAAGAGAACTTCAGAAGCATTTTTCTGATTTCTTTGCGAGCTATAAGAGGGGAATTACCGGAAATACAGACAAGATGGGCGTGTGGATTTCCGGCTTCTTTGGAAGTGGTAAATCTCACTTCCTGAAGATTTTATCCTATCTCCTTGAAAATAAAGAAGTTGGCGGTAAGAAAGCGATTGATTACTTCGTAGATGATAATAAAATTTCTGACCAGATGGTACTTGCAGATATGAAACTGGCAGGTACGATCCCGACGAATGTTGTCCTTTTCAATATTGACTCTAAAAGCGAAGTGAATGGCAAACAGTCTAAGGTTGCCATTGTTTCCGTATTGCAGAATGTGTTCAATGAAATGCAGGGATTTAGTGGTTCTAATCCGTTCCTTGCAGATTTGGAACGCAAATTGACCGAAGAAGGAAAGTACGATTTATTCAAGGAAAAATTTGAAGATAGCTTTGGTTCTACTTGGGAGGAATCACGCAGCGACTTTGATTTCATTCAGGACGATGTGGTAGAAGTCCTTGATGAGATTGAATTTATGAGCATAGAAGCTGGTAGAAATTGGTGTGAGAAAGCTACCGGAGAATATACATATAAGGTTGAGGATTTCGCCAGACTTGTTAAGAAATATCTTGATAAAAAAGAGAGTAATCATCATATCGTATTCCTGATTGATGAGATTGGACAGTATATAGGCGATGATTCTAAACTTATGCTGAATCTTCAGACTGTAACAGAAGATTTGGGTACTGCCTGCGGCGGTAAAGCTTGGATTATCGTAACAAGTCAGCAGGATATTGATTCGATTACAAAAACAAAAGGAAATGACTTCTCGAAAATTCAGGGACGTTTTGATACCAGACTTTCTCTTTCATCTGCCAATGTTGATGAAGTAATCAAAAAGAGAATCCTTGAAAAGAACGAAGCAGGAAAACAGACACTTACACTGCTTTATGATGATAAGGCGACAGTCATTAAGAACCTGATTTTGTTTAATGATGGTGTTGAGAAAAAATTATATTCCGACAGAGAAAATTTTGCGGACATCTATCCGTTTATTCCATATCAGTTTAATTTACTTGGAAGTGTGCTGACTTCCATTCGTACTCACGGTGCATCCGGTAAGCATCTGGCAGAAGGCGAGCGTTCTATGCTTGCATTGTTTAAAGAATCTGCCGTAAAAGTTATGAACGATGAGCCAGGAACAATTGTGCCATTTAATATGTTCTATGACGCCCTTGAGCAATTCCTTGACCATTCTCACAAGGGTGTTATTTCCCGTGCCTTAGATAATGAGTATCTGAATCCGAATCACGAAAAGGAATGTTTTGATGTTAATGTACTGAAAACACTCTTTATGATTAAGTACGTTAAGGAAATCAAAGCAAATATTGAGAATATCACAAGTCTTATGGTATCGAATGTAAATGATGACCGTATGGCTCTTGCACAGCAGGTAGAGGACGCATTGAAACGTCTTGTTCGTCAGACGTTGGTTCAGAAGAACGGGGATATTTATGTATTCCTGACAGATGAGGAGCAGGAAATTAACAGGGCGATTGAATCACAGAATGTAGATTCCGGAGAAGTTATTGCAAAGGTATCCGAGATGATTTTTGATGGTCTTTACGATGAAAAGAAATATCGCTATCCGGCATTCAACGGAAGATATGCGTTTGCTTTTAATCAGGTTGTTGATGATAAGCCGTATAAGGCAAATCAGAATAATGATATAACATTGAAAATCCTTACTCCGAACAGCGATGAGCGAGCAGATGAAACGACAATGAGAATTCTGTCCGGTCAGTCAAGCTGTGTGCTTGTAGTATTGCCTGATGACAGAACGTTTCTTGATGAAATCCGTTCTGCTTTGCAGATAGAAAAATTTATCCGCTTTGATGCTACAAATACAGTTACACAGTTTGAAAGCATTAAGGAAGCCAAGAAAGTGGAAATGCGTGAGAGAAACGATGCTGCAAAGTTGTTCCTTTCAGAAAGTTTAAAGAATGCAGAAATCTATGTGAATGGCGATAAAATTCAGAGCGGAGCAAAGGAAATTGCATCCAAGATAAATGAAGCACTCGGCAAGTTGGTTTCAACTGTTTATCATAAGTTGTCTTATATTGATACGGCAATGAGCGAGTCGGATATACGCACACTGTTTAAGAATAATGGACAGCAGCTTACTCTTGCTGGTACAAATACCGCTAAGAATGAATTAGCTCTTCACGATGTTAATGACTATATTGCTTTGAACACACAGCGCCACATGAAAACCTCTATGAAGTCCATTCTGGAACGCTTCTTGAAAGCTCCGTATGGATTTGTAGAAGCCGATGTGCAGTGGCTTGTCGCTAAGTTGTTCAAAGATGGCGAAATTGCAATGTTCGTTAATAACGATGCAGTTACATTGCTTTCAAAGACTCCGGAAGAAATTATCCGTTATCTGACACGCAAAGAGTTTAATGAAAAGCTGATGACAGAGAAGCGTGTAAAAGCGAATGAAAAGCAGAAGAAATCTGTCCGTACAGTAATGAAAGAACTCTTTAATGTTACTTCGGCAAGTGATGATGACGATGCGATTATGAGAAGTTTTCTTGGTTATGCATCAAATCTGAAGAATGACCTTGAAAAATTGGATATTCACTATGCGACACAGCCTGCATATCCGGGCAAACAGCTTATTGCTTCTGGAAAAAAGCTGATGGCTGATGTTCTGCAAATGAAATATTCCAATGAGTTCTTTGCAGGTATTGACAATAAAAAAGATGATTTCCTCGATTTTGCTGAGGATTATGAGCCTGTTAAGAAGTTCTTTGGGGGAGAACAAAAGGGCATATTTGATAAAGCTCTGAAGCTGATGAAGATTTATGATGACAGTAAGACATTCATTGTAAATAGTGAGATTGAAGCAGTTGTTGCGGACATCAAGTCTATTTTGAAGAAATCTGTTCCTTATTCAGAAATCTTTAAATTACCGGATTTACTGGACACGTTTATCAATCTTTACAGCAAACTCCTTAACGAAATGCAGAAGCCGATAGATAATGCCATTCAGGAAGCAAGACAGCGTGTTTTTGAAGAACTGCAAGACAAGAAATGCCACGATAAATTAGCTGATAAATATGTAAATCTGTTCAGAGAAATCAGTGACAAGGCAATGAGCTGTAACAATGTGGCTACATTACAAAATATCAAAGTGGAAGCAGACGCACTCAAAGTCCGCTGCTTAAATGAAATTGAAAAAGAAGAAGCGAAAATCATTGCAGCAGAACAGCCTGCTCACGTTGCAGAAACCGGAAACTATGGCGGAGAAACGATTGCTCCGGCTACACCTGCTCCAAAGGTAAAGAGAAAGAAAACTGTTAGTATTAAATCTATCAACAATGCGACAACTTGGCAGCTTGAGAATGAAGCAGATGTTAAGAAGTACGTTGCAGAACTTGAGAAGAAACTGATGAATACATTGGAAGAAGATACGATTATCAATATTGAGTTCTAAGAGATTGGGAGGTGTAAGCCTTGTCAACAGAAAATTTTACAATATCTATTCAGGGAGATAGCGAAGGATATGTGACTTTCGAATGCCCATACTGCAATTCAGAATTTAAGTTGCAAGCCGGAGAATATCAAAATGACGATGAGCCCTTTGAAGAACTGTTTTGCCCTTACTGCGGTCTGGCGAAAGAAAAGAATGAATTTCTATCAGCAGAGGTAATCGAGCAGGCACAGGCAATCGCTTATAACTATATGGTAGAAGAATTGAAAAAGACCTTTAAGAAAATGCAAAGGTCGCTTAATCGTTCTAAAGGCTTGATAAAGATAAAAATGGATTATAAGCCATTGAAAAAGGTTGCAACGAAAGAATTAAAGGATAAGGATACCACAGAAACAGAGTTTAAGTGTTCTTGCTGTGGTCGCAGAGTAAAGGTACTTTATTGTGCAGGAGCAGCGAAGGTATTTTGTCCGTATTGTGGGGTGGATATATGAACAGATTAGGATTAAGAAAACTGAGTTTAGAATTTCGTAGATTATCAAGCAATTTGCTTAATAGTACAGACGACACAGCAGATATAAATCTTTCTCGATTCCTCAAATTTATAAATGGAAACGAGTTAATTTCCGGAATCATTCAGGATAAAATATCAGGTGTCGATTATGATTTTAAAGAATGCTATGATATTGGCTCTGCTGATTGGGCTGATTATACTCCGCCAGTAGATGAAGCCTGCCATATAAAGGCACAGTATGATTATTTGAATTTTATAAATAACGAGAATACAGTTAATGTCAGAAGTCAGGCTATGAATTATTGTTGGTCGGATAAAAAAATAAATACAATTATACAAAATTTTCTTGATATGGCATTTAAGCCGCTTATAGATTATATTAACGACCAACTTTCGATGAAAATGATTGTTTATGACGAGGAGGAAAAAGCTATGGGCGGAAATACATATATTCAGAATATTGAAACTGTCAATGGCTCTGCAAGTCAGCAGAACAGTGGCGTGATAAATACTTATAACACTACAAATGACACAGGTTCTATGCTTGAGTTAATTGACAAATTACTTGCTTCATTGCCTGAGATACAAGGTGTTGATGCAGAAGAAATTGAGAATGTAAAAGACGATTTGGAGATGGTTCAGGAACAGTTGAAAACCGATAATCCGAAAAAGAACCGTATAGGAAAAGCTCTTGTAGGTATCAAAAAGTTTGCAGGTGATTTTTCTATGAAACTTGCAGTAACACTTGCTGCCGGAGCAGTTACCGGAGCAGATTGGGGTATGTTACTGCAACAGCTTGAAAACTTTATTAGATAAGAGATGGAGAAAGCAAGATGAACAAAACAGCAATAAAAAATTTTTCTGTATGGGCAAGAGAAAAACTTATATCAGATATCATATATAAGGCAAGTATGATTGGCATCACGGAAGATGGAATTGCAGATGAGTTACCTCAGTCAACAAATGACTTGCATTTTTTTGATATTGGAACGAAAAATTATGCTGAGATTTCGAGAGATGAGATTAAACAGCGTAATGCATTAGTTAGTGCGATTAAGAAAAAAGAAAGAGATATTCAAAATTATAAAGAAGCATTTAGATACCTGGTTGAAGAAGTTGCATATACTTGGTTCAACCGTTTGATTGCGATTCGTTTTATGGAAGTCAATGATTATTTGCCGTCTGGTGTTCGTGTGCTTTCTTCTGAGAATAAGGCGAAGAAAGAGCCTGATTTGGTAACGATGCCGTTTGACACAGATTTGGAATTTACATCATCTGAGCAGGATAAAATAATCCAACTGAAAGACGATAATGAATTAGATGAGTTGTTCCGTATTCTTTTCATTAAGCAGTGCAATAAACTTCACGATATTTTACCTGATTTATTTGAAAAGACAGATGATTACTCAGAACTATTGCTTACAATTCCGTTTACAGACCCAGATGGAATTATATATCATCTTGTGAACGATATTGAAGAAGTTGATTTCCGCATTAACGATGAAATGTATACCGATGATGGAAAAATAAAAGCTGATGGTCAGGTCGAAATTATTGGTTGGTTGTATCAATACTATAATATTGAACCCAAAGCAGCAGTTTTTGGACGAGCAAGCGGAAAGAAAATATCGAAAGAAGAAATTCCGGCGGCAACACAGCTTTTTACACCGGATTGGATTGTTCGTTATATGGTTGAAAATTCATTGGGTAGAATTTGGATAGAGGGACATCCAGATAATTCTTTGAAAGATACTTGGAGATATTATATTGATGAAGCAGAGCAAGAACCTGATGTTGTAGCTAAACTTGAAGAAATTAAATCAACATATAAGGAGTTGGCACCGGAAAGCATTAAGATAATAGACCCGTGTATGGGTAGTGGTCATATTCTTGTATATGCTTTTGATATACTTATGCAGATATATGAGAGCTATGGATATACGCAGAGAGATGCTGCACGTAGTATATTGAAAAATAATATTTTTGGTCTTGATATTGATAAACGTGCATATCAGCTTGCATATTTTGCAATTATGATGAAAGCTCGTCAGTATAATCGCAGAATACTAACTTCGGGAATAGAGCCTAATCTCTGCTACATTCAAAGCAGTAATGATTTATCCGAGTATGCACTTGAAAAAATGGACGATTATAAATCCATTACTCAACAGCTTATAACTGAATTTAAGTATGCCAGTGAATATGGTAGCGTTTTGAATGTTTCGCTATCAGAAGAAGATTTGCAAAATATTCAAAATCAAATCGATTATCTTGAAACGCATAAATATGATGGAGATTTAATACATCAGTCGAATTGCAATGAAGCCATTGCAACGGTCAAGCCTATATTGAAGCAGGCAATAATGCTTGTACAAAAGTATGATGTAGTAGTAACCAATCCACCGTATATGCCGGTAAGTAATGCCGGTGCAAAATTAAGTGATTATGTCAAAGAAAATTATCCGGATAGTAAAACGGATTTATTTGCGGTATTTATTGAGCGATGCAAGGAAATGTTGAAAGTAAACGGATACCAAGCAATGATAACAATGCATTCCTGGCTATTTATATCTTCGTATGAGAAGCTACGTAAGAAAATATTATTATCTGACATAATTAGTATGGCACATCTTGGAGCAAGGGCATTTGATGAGATAGCAGGAGAAGTTGTTCAAACTACAAGCTTTGTTATGAGAAAAAGCCACTTTGAAGATTATAAAGGAACATATTGTAGATTGATAGAACCAACATCTGAAAAAGGTAAAGCAGATGAATTTTTGGCTGAGAATAATCGTTATTATGCTAAACAAAAAGATTTTGGAAAAATACCGGGAATGCCGATTTCTTATTGGGTTAGTAAACAGATAATTAAGGCATTTGATAAATATCCTCCTTGGGGGAAATGGCATTAGCAAGAAATGGAATGAAGACAGGAGATAATAATCAATTTGTTCGTTTATGGTGGGAAGTCGCAGATAGCAAATTTAATTCAACAGCGAATTCTGCTAATGAAGCTGTGCAATCAGGAGCAAAATGGTTTCCATATAACAAAGGTGGAGAATATCGCAAATGGTATGGTAATAATGATTGTGTTGTTAATTGGGAGAATGAGGGAGCTTGTGTAATCGGAAAGGCAAAAATTGAAAAACGAAATGTACAAGATTATCCTAATAAATTGAAGTTTTTGCCATCTGCAACTTGGTCACTTATTACATCAAAGCCAGCATTTAGATATAAAAAGTGTAATATTTCTGATATTGCGGGAATGTCATTTTACCCATATGATGATAATTTGCATTACTATTTAGGCTTTTGTAATACAATAATCGCTTCTGAAATATTAAAGTTGATAGCTCCAACAATCAATTTTCAGGCAGGAGATATTTCTAGATTGCCTATAATTATAGAGAAGGATAAGAAAGAAATAATTGAAAATTTAGTGAAAATGTGTATTGATATATCTTCAAATGAATGGGATTCTTTTGAAGTTTCTTGGGACTTTAAAAAGCATCCATTGATTTGTTATGAAGCAGATAAGGTATCAGTGGCTTTTGAGATATGGTCAAAAGAATGTGAAAATCATTTCAATCAGCTTAAAGCAAATGAAGAAAAACTCAATAGCATTTTTATGGATATTTACGGATTGCAGGACGAATTGACACCGGAAGTAGAAGATAAAGACGTTACAGTTCGTAAGGCAGATTTACAGAGAGATATTAAGAGCTTGTTATCCTATGCAGTTGGTTGTATGTTTGGTCGTTATTCCCTTGATACAGAAGGCATTGCCTATGCAGGTGGAAACTTCGATGATGTTTATTGGAAGTATAAAGGGCAGGCTGCATTAGACAAAAATGGCGAAGCAATAGAAGGCAGTTATGCCGGTATATCTCTTGCGGATTATCATTATCCTAAATTCCATGATACTGATGATTGGAAAACTGCAACAGAATTATCATTTGAACCTGATGCGGATAACTGTATTCCAATTACGGACGAGGAATATTTTGAAGATGATATTGTCGGTCTGTTTTGTGCTTGGCTGAAAAAGGTTTACGGAGAAGATACGCTTGAAGAAAACCTTGATTTTATTGCGAATGCCCTTGGTAATAAAGGAAAGACAAGCCGTGAAGTAATCAGAAATTATTTCCTAATAGATTTCATCAAAGACCATATTAAGACTTATCAGAAACGCCCGATTTATTGGCTTTTTGATAGTGGTAAGCAGAATGGATTTAAGGCTCTTGTTTATATGCACCGTTGGAATGCAGACACCATTGGTAATGTTCGAGTTGAGTACCTGCATCGTATTCAGCGTGTGTATGAAAAAGAGATTACCCGTATGCAGGAAATCATTGACTATAGCCACGACAACAAGGAAATTTCCAATGCTACAAAGCGTAAAGAAAAGCTCCAGAAACAGATTAAGGAAACCAAAGATTATGATGCTAAAATCGCTCATTTGGCTCTTTCATGTATCGACATCGACCTTGATGACGGTGTAAAAGTCAATTACGAAAAAGTCCAGACCGTCGATGGAAAGAAAATGCAGATTTTAGTGAAGATATAAGTGAGGTGGATATGATGGGTAAATGTGCATTATGTGGCGAAGATAAGGAACTGCAACTTAGCCATATTATTCCTAAATTTATAGGGAAATATCTGAAAAATACTTCGATAGGCAATATTCGCAGTCACGAAAATCCGAACCGAATTGCTCAGGACATCGAAAAGCATTATATGCTTTGTCACGATTGCGAAGAATTATTTAGTGCGTCTGAAAGATATTTCGCTAATACTGTCTTTTATCCGTATAAGCGAGATAAACACGAAACCTTTAACTATGACGAAAAACTTTTTTATTTCCTTACATCCTTATCGTGGCGAAGCCTTTATTTGGATATTGTAAATTTTGTTCGTGAAAAAAGTCTGAAACTGGATGTAATAGAAAGAATGATTGAAGCCGAGGGGATTATGAGAGATTTTCTCCTTAGCAAAAGAACGGATTTAAGCAATATTGAACATCATATTTTCTTCTTTGAACGAATAATGAATGTGAACGCACCTGATGATAATTTGTTAAAAACAGGACGACCTCATACCACCATTCATCGTTCTTTAACTTCGTATTCCGGCTACTCGGATAATACGATTTATACAATCTCAAATCTTATGGGTATTGTTGTAGTTACTCTATACTCAAAAGATGTGGATGAAATATGGAAAAACACACAAGTATTTAATGAAAAAAATATATTGGTAGCAGCAAACCAAGAAGTACAGAGTAGGTTAGGAAATGAATTCGTATTTTGGATGGAACAATGTGAAAAAGATATAAATGTAATCAGCGAAGAAACGGAACAGAAAATATTGAAAAAGGTAATGGATTTAGGCGACGATATAAAAGATTATGCGATTTATCAGGATATTGTTGATGACAATCGGCTTGAAAATTGATTTATAAGGCAGGTCAAATATGGCAGAACTAAACTTAAAACAAATTACAGACAAATTAAATAGTGAGTTTGCAAGTGATGTCCGTAAACTTGTGTTTTGGTATGATGCCAATGCAGAGTTTCAGGAGGATATTGACAGCATAGAATTGGAAAATGCAAAGGTTCTACATCTTGAGCCGGACAACCAGTTCTATATTAAATACTTCTTGGAACGAGAGGATACGACAACCAATTACCTTGTGTATGCTCCTTTTGCGAAACCGGGCATAAGGGATAATCATCTTGCAGATATAATCCGATATTCCAAAGAATTTTTTGCCGACCGTGCTTCTTTGCTTACTCTTGATTTAGGAATTGATGAACGGTACAAGCCTGTTATTCAGCATTATATTAAATTCTTTGCGAATAAAGACAGAACGCAGAAATTTTATGATTTGGAAATAGAAAATTTCAACAGAAGTACGATAGAAGTTGCCTTGATGAGCGTTCTTTGCAAGGATAAGACTGCTTCTTTTGAAGAAGTGTTGCGTTCAATTTTGACAGACGATGGATTGCAGGATAATAAATACCTTGCAGAGTTTGAAAAGTATGATTTGCTTTCTGCATTCTGGCAGCAGGCAGATGTGGCATTTGGATATAATGACCCGAAGCCAACACTTGAAAAACTCGTTATCACGATGTTTGTTACTTATGCGGCTAAGAGTATTCATACGGATATGCCACAGGCTTGGAAACCATTTATTTCTTATAAATTTGGTAATATCATTGCGTTTATGGATAACCTGATGAACAGCTATTTATATGGTACTTGTTTTGATGAGATTTCAGAGATTATCTATAATGCAATCAACGGTAAACATTATCTTGAGAAGATGGAAGTCGAAACACTTGTAGATTGCAATATCTTTGCAGGTGTTGATGAGCTTCTGATTAGTTGGATTGTCGGCAGACTTGAGAATGAGGATATAGGAGCAAAGCTGAATGGAAAGACGATTCCGGAACTTTGCGTAGAACGCAGGAAGCAACATTTTGGAAAGAACTTCCGCAGCGAGTATTTCATTCTTCAAAATGCCTTTGATATGATTGCTGAAGGTAAGTATCAGCCAGTCAGCGGTATCAAAAACATGGTTAAGGAATATACGGAGTCAACCTATAAGATTGACCGTTATTATAGATACTTCTATTTTTACTTTGATAAATTGGAAGATACCACGCAGTTTGAAAAAATCAGGGAGCTAGTTGAGAATATCTATACCAATGAGTATCTGAACCGGATTACAGTGAACTGGAACAATGAGCTTGCAGATGCAGACGGAGAAACAGGACTTACGTTGCAGAGAGATTTCTTTGCAAGACATATCAATTACTCAAAGGATAGAGTAGTAGTTATTATATCCGATGCACTCCGTTATGAGGTTGCACATACGCTGTTTGAAAAAATGCAGGCAGATGAGAAGTGTAATGCTTCTATCGGAGCAATGCAAGGCGTTCTTCCATCTTATACACCTTTAGGTATGGCTTCATTACTTCCGCATAAGACGATTGAGTACAGCACGTCTTATGATGTACTGGTTGACGGAAAAGCGTGCAGTTCCACGGAGCAGAGGGAAGCTATTTTGAAAGAGTATAAAATAAGCAGTAAGTGTGTTCAGTTCGATTTAATGAAAACAATGAAGCAGGCAGACCTTCGTTCTATCTTTACCGGACAGGACGTTGTGTATATTTATCATAATCAGATAGATGCCCGTGGAGATAAAGCGGCTTCTGAGAATGAAGTGTTTACTGCTTGTGAAGAAGCCATTGAAGAAATTTATACTTTGATAAAGAGGATTGCATCGCAGGCAAATACCTATCATTTTATTGTGACGGCAGACCACGGATTTATTTATAAGAGAGATAAAATTCAGGCAACCGATAAGATTGCCGGAGCTGCTTCAAAATCAAACAACGTTGGACAGCGTTATACCATATCTGCCGAAGAAATCAAGGCAGACGGTGTTTGCCATACAACGGTTGGTAAGGTACTTGGTAGTGTCGATGAACGTATTGTATCGTTCCCGCTTGCTTCAGATATCTTCAAGGTGGCAGGAGCAGGACAGAACTATGTTCATGGCGGCTGCTCTCCGCAGGAAATGCTTGTACCAATGATTGATGTGAAAGTAGATAAGGGCAAAAAGGAAACAAGTCTTGCAGAGATTGCTCTTGTAAGCCTGACTTCAAAGATTACAAACCTTATTACGACACTGGATTTTGTTCAGACAGAGCCGGTAAGTGATATTGTGAAAGAAACCAGTTACCGAGTATATTTTATTTCTGATAATAACGAGAAGATTTCTAATGAGAATATTGTTATTGCAGATAAGAAAGATAAAGATACGACGAAGCGTATGTTCAGACTCCGCTTCAACTTTAAGAATAAGAAATACGATAAATCACAGAAATACTACTTGGTTGCTTATGACGATAAGAACGACATAGAAGTTCTTCGTCACGAGATTATTATGGATATTGCATTTGCCGATGATTTTGGATTCTTCGGGTAATATCTGAAAAGGGGGTATCGCCTTATGGGAAGATGGGGCTTTTCTGATGCCTTAGCCTTTGCAGTTGCAATGACTGTTCGGGATATGAGCAGAGAGAAAGAGAAAAGACTGATTAAAACACAGAAGTTTTATCAGGAATGTTATGAAAAGATAGCCAGTGATAGCGAACGGGCATTCAATATTGTATCAAAAGTTGTAACAAAGGCGTCACGCCGATATATTCCGAACGAGATAGCTTCAGGCAGTACCTACCTTGCGTTATATGCGTTTGCTCTTGTCATTGAAAGACAGGGCAGAGTGACAAAAGAGCAGAGTAAAATCATTAGGATTTACTTCAATAATATGAGCTTTCCATTTTTGGAGAGTGCATATTTAAGTGCAGCGAGAACTGGAGGAGAGGTTGGCAATTTCCGAAATGTCATATCTATAAGTAAGAGTTATGCAGGTGGCTTTTGGGTTAACTTCTTCCGGGCGTTATACAAATCCGGAACGCAGAAAGATTTGCAGGATATGATTGATTATACGACGTCAATCATTATGCGGTTTTCGATTCTTGGAAATCCTGATAGTAATATTTCAAATGCAATCTGTCAGAACTTTATTGACAGTGTAAATTATCAGATTAACCAAGTGCGTGAGATTTCCATTAAGGAAGTGGACTGGCTTGGTGTGATACCAATAGAAGACCGCTTGGAAGAAATGAAGTTTTTCTATGAGGATTTGATTGACAGGTCAAACATTACAAACGATATTTCAAAAGAAGAATTGCTTCCGTATTTGGAACTTCAGATTTTGAATTGTATCTGCGATGTTGTAATGATGACAAAACAGCCAAAGTCCGTGAAACTGAGAATGATGAATGATGCCGTCAGACTTTCAGGCATACATACTGGTGTAACACCGGAACAATATGTAAGAGAGATTGCTAACAATACGGAGATGGGGCAGTTTTATAAAACAATGTTCTCATCAGGTAATCCATTGGGTTCATTTTGGCTCGTGATTTTTACAATGGGTGGACAGCTCTATGGAACGGACGCAACTGATGAACCGATTGGAATTGTCAATAATATTTTTTCTATCCTGATTCAGATTGAGAATTATCTTGATGAAAAGTATAACTTCTTAGGAAAAGACAGCATAGCGAAAGAATATATGTTGCATATCATCGAGCAGCTTGCCGATAAGTGCGATGAGGAGGATTAGATTATTATGGATAACATTGAAAAAGATATAGCTCAGGGCTATGCTGATTTTGCAGATGATGAAGGAAGCATAGAAGAAGTAGAAACAGAGGAAAATATTGTAACTGAGAATAGCACTTCATTTAGCTTTGAAGAAACCACCAATTTTTCTGAGATGAGTGATATAAACAGAAAGCTCCGTACTTATTTTGATGGAAAGATTGTCCGTAAGGATTTGACGAAATCCATCAAGGAAGGTGCGAATGTTCCGGTTTATGTGCTTGAATTTTTACTTGGACAGTATTGCAGTTCCGATGACCCGTCCATCATTGAAGAAGGTGTGGCGAATGTAAAAAGAATACTGGCAGACAATTATGTACGACCAGACGAAGCACAGAAAATCCTTTCATTGCTCCGTCAGAGGGGAAGTCATACCGTTATTGATAAGATTACGGTCAATCTGAATATTAAAAAAGATACTTATGAAGCAGAGTTTTCTAATCTTGGAATTAAAGCAATTCCGATTAGCGAAGATTATCCGAGTAAATTTGACCGCCTGCTTTGTGGCGGTATCTGGTGTATTGTCCAACTTGAATATGAATACATAGAGGAAGATAAGAATGCTTCTCCTATCCATATCCGTAAATTGACACCGATTCAGATGCCACACGTTGACATCAATGAACTGAAACAAGGAAGAAAAGCATTTACAAAAGATGAATGGATAAGTGTAATGCTTCGTTCTATCGGCATGGAACCGGATACACTGACTGAAAGAGAAAAGTGGCTGCTTCTTGCCCGTATGTTACCGCTTGTAGAAAATAATTTTAACTTGTGTGAACTCGGACCGAGAAGTACAGGTAAATCTCATTTGTATAAAGAAATCTCACCGAACAGTATTCTTGTTTCCGGTGGTCAGACGACGGTTGCCAATTTGTTCTATAATATGGCAAGAAAGACAGTTGGTCTTGTAGGTTTGTGGGATTGTGTTGCTTTTGATGAGGTTGCAGGTATCAATTTCAAAGATAAAGACGGTATCCAGATAATGAAAGATTATATGGCTTCCGGTTCTTTTGCCCGTGGAAAAGAAGAAAAATCTGCTTCTGCATCTATGGTATTTGTGGGTAATATCAACCAGAGTGTTGATGTGCTGTTGAAAACATCAAGTCTGTTTGCTCCGTTCCCTCCGGAAATGGGAACAGATACAGCATTCCTTGACCGTATGCACTGTTATATTCCGGGTTGGGAAATTCCGAAGTTTAGACCGCAGCATTTCACAAATGATTATGGATTTATCAGTGATTATCTTGCAGAGTTTATTAGAGAACTTCGTAAAGAACAGTATGGCGATGCCTTGGATAAATATTTCTGCCTTGGAAAGAACTTAAATCAGCGTGATACGATTGCAGTCAGAAAGATGGTCGGTGGATTCATCAAGCTGCTTTATCCTGATGGAGAATATACAAAAGAAGAACTGGAAGAAGTTTTAAAGATTTCTCTTGAGATGCGTCGTAGAGTAAAAGAGCAGTTAAAGAAACTTGGTGGTATGGAGTTCTATGATGTTAATTTCTCATACATTGATAATGAAACATTTGAGGAATTCTATGTGTCCGTACCGGAGCAGGGCGGTGGAAAACTGATTCGACGGAGATGTGTAATCCGGGACAAGTCTATACCGTGGCTCAGGGTAAAACAGGTATGCTTGGTGTATTCCGTTTGGAATCTCAGATGATGCCGGGTAACGGAAAGTTCGAGCGTTCCGGTTTAGGTTCTGATGGAAAATGCAAAGAAGCAACGAATACGGCGTTTAATTTCTTGAAAGCCAATTCTAACCGTATCAGTGGTTCTATCAGTACGACGACAAAGGATTATATCATCAATTACCAAGATTTGCAGGGCATTGGTATGACAGACAAATTGGCATTGCCAACACTGATTGCTTTATCTTCAGTGGCATTAGGTAAACCCGTTGCAAGTAGTCTTGCTGTTCTTGGAGAAATCAGTATAGCAGGAACACTTATCAAAGTTGATGAGCTTGCAAACAGCTTGCAGGTATGCTTGGACAGTGGGGCAAAGAAAGTTTTGCTTCCTATCGTATCCGCAGCAGACATTGGAGCAGTTCCGTCGGATTTAATAGGTTGCTTTAATCTGATTTTCTATTCCAGTGCAGAAGATGCAGTATATAAGGCATTAGGCGTGGAATAAAAGACAATGCGATGATAGATTTTAAATTGTGCAGACGGTCTGCACAATTAGGAAAGGAAGGCTATGGAAACAAAGCCGAGAATTTTATATTTACAAAAAATTTTAATGGAAAGAACCGATGAAGAAAATCCTCTTTCCACAACACAGTTAATCAATATATTGAATGATGAATACGGAATATCTGCACATAGAACGACGGTCACAAAAGACATTGCTGCACTTCAGGAGTTTGGAATGGATATTGTTACTATCCATTCTACTCAGAGCAAATACTTTGTAGCCAGTCGTAAGTTTGAATTGCCGGAACTGAAACTGCTGATAGATGCAGTAGAGTCATCGAAGTTTATTACAAAGAAGAAAAGCAAAACGCTGATTGAGAAGATACATACGATGACCAGTCCGGGGCAGGTGGCAAAGTTGAAGCGTAATAACTATGTGGTCAATCGAATTAAGCCGGATAATGAGCAGATATATTACATCATCGACGCTATAAATGACGCCATCAATGCAGGTAAGCAGATTTCTTTCCAGTATTATGATTACACCGGATTAAAGAAAAAGGTTCTGAAGAATAAGGGCGAAGTGTATAAGCTCAGTCCGTATAAACTTCTCTGGTGTGGGGACTATTATTATGTTCTCGGATATTCTGAGAAGAAAAGTAAGGTTATCAATTTCAGAGTAGACCGTATTGCTTCAAAACCTGAGATATTGGATAAGGATATTATTCCTATGCCGGATGATTTTAATATTGAGAATTACACAAAAGAAGTTTTCTTTATGTTCTCCGGCGAGAAAGTTCTTGTGGATTTACGATGTGATAACAGTTTGATGAAAACAATGGTTGACCGTTTCGGAGAAGATGTGACAACCCTTGCGTATGATATGACTTCTTTCAGGGTACAGACCGAAGTATCAGCCAGTCCGACTTTTTTCGGTTGGGTGTTTGGCTTTAATGGCAAGGTACAGATACTTGCACCGGAAAGTGTAAAAGAACAGTACAGACAGATGATTACACAAGCCGATGAGGGTATGCAGGAAAGCGAATAGTGCAGATTTGAAATTGTGCAGACGGTCTGCACAAATTAGGTAAGATTGAATTATAAGACTATGAAGCGAGGTAGTGGATATGGAAAAAGACCCGTTTAAGGAATATTTGAGGGAGTCTGAACCGGATAAAGCTCACAAAGGTTATGCTTGGAGTACGGCAATCGGACTTCAGGCGGTGGACGGACTCAAACCATCTAAATATTTGATCGATACTGCCATTCAG
Organism: Clostridium sp. AF22-10; assembly: GCF_003478725.1. Taxonomy (NCBI): domain Bacteria; kingdom Bacillati; phylum Bacillota; class Clostridia; order Eubacteriales; family Clostridiaceae; genus Clostridium; species Clostridium sp. AF22-10. The sequence continues at coordinate 8,386 of NZ_QUFZ01000004.1, read as the reverse complement.
AATATTGAAGGCAAAATCACGATGAAAGAAGCACAGACCCTTATCGACAGTTATTATGAGGAAAGACCTATCCATTTATCTGATGACGAACGTACCGAAGAAGCAGATAAGGTTTCTTCCCGTATTGCTGAAATTCTTTCTGAAACGGCGTTTTCATTTTCGCCAAACGAGTATATTGCTATCCACCGTAAACTCTTTCAGGGTATTTATAAACACGCTGGAAAGATTAGAGATTATAACATCACAAAGAAAGAATGGGTGCTTGATGGGGCAACTGTTATGTACGGTAGTGCTTCAGAACTGAGAGCCACACTTGAATATGATTTTTCGCAGGAGAAGGATTTTAGTTATAAAGGGCTTTCAATGGACGAGATTATTCATCATCTGGCGGTATTCATTTCAAGGCTATGGCAAATCCATATTTTCGGAGAAGGCAATACAAGAACAACGGCAGTGTTCTTCATCAAATATTTGAGGACACTTGGGTTCTCTGCAACCAATGATATTTTTGCGGAAAATGCGTGGTATTTCAGAAATGCACTTGTCCGTGCAAATTATACGAACCTGCAAAAAGGCATTCACGAAACAACAGAGTATCTGGAAGTATTTCTCAGAAATCTGCTTTTGAACGAGAAAAATGAGCTTCATAATCGAAATCTTCATATAAGTGGACTTTTGAATGAAGAAAAAGTGGATATTGAAAAAGAAAAAGTGGACATTCAAGACAGAAAAGTGGATATTGAAAGTGTACTTTCCGAAAAAAGTAGTGATTTCTCGGTAAAAACGACGATTCATATCCATAAACTTTTTGAGAAGTTTGGCTTTGATGAGGTGTTTGGAAGAAGTGCGGTTATGGAACTTCTTGAGCTGAAAGCTTCAGGTGCTTCAAAACTTCTTTCCAATTTGGTAAAGGCAGATATTATTGAACCAGTATCCGGTTACGGAAAAGGAAAATATAAATTCAAGAAGTAATTAGAAATTCCAAGGAGCGATGGCTATGGAGAATAAATTAGAAAAAATCGGTCAAAATAGTTTTATGGATAATTTTGTTAAAACCGATGACATCTTAAAGGATATGTGTGGGATTATCGAGTCCTCACAAAAAGCTGCATATCAGGCTGTCAATACATTGCTCGTGCAGAGGAATTGGTTGATTGGTTACAGAATAGCAGAAGAAGAATTAGGTGGAGATGAACGCTCGGAGTATGGGCTAGAGGTAATAAAGAAAATTTCTAAAGAACTGACTCAGCGATATGGAAAAGGATATGATAGAAGTAATTTATATCATTGTCTGAAGTTTTATAAAACCTTTCCTGAAATTGTCGACACGGCGTGTAGACAATCCGGCGTTCTGCTTTCGTGGTCGCATTATAGAACATTATTACAGGTCAAAGACCCTGAAGCTCGTGACTGGTATGAGAAAGAAGCCGCAGAACAGACTTGGAGTGTCCGTACTTTGCAAAGGAATATTTCTTCTCAGTATTATTACCGTATGCTTAAAACTCAGAAAAAAGAGCTTGTAGAAAGTGAAATGAAGGAACTGACTGCACCGTATCAGAATGATAAGTTGGAGTTCATCAAAAATCCGGTAGTTGCGGAGTTCTTAGGATTTTCTCAGAATACAGATTTTACAGAGAGTGACCTTGAGAAAAGTATCCTTTCCAATTTGCAAAAATTCTTAATGGAACTTGGAAAGGGATATGCTTTTGTGGCAAGACAGCAGCATATTCATACGGAGAAGCAGGACTACTATATCGACCTTGTGTTTTACAATTACATACTGAAATGCTTTGTCCTCATCGACCTGAAAACAGAGAAGATAACACATCAAGATGTAGGGCAGATGGACATGTATATCCGTATGTATGACGAACTGAAACGCAGTGAGGGCGATAACCCAACAATCGGTATTGTTCTTTGTTCTGATACAGATGATGATATTGCACGTTATTCTGTTATGCACGGCAATGAACAATTATTTGCTTCCAAGTACAAATTATACTTACCGACAAAAGAAGAACTGAAAGCGGAGATTGAAACCCAAAAGGCAATGTTTTATCTTCAGCAGCAGGATAACGAAGAAAAGGAAACAGAATAGAATTTGTGCAGACGGTCTGCACAATTTAACAGATTAAGTTCATTGAACAAAAATGCCTTTATGGGCGGAAATTTTCAATAAAAGCCCAAACAACTCAAAAACTTTGCTTTTAACATTGGCTGAGTTAAAAAGAAATAAATTGAGTTAAAAGGTGCAGAGGTGTTAGCAAATTGCGACACCTCTTTTCTTTTACGAAAAACCTACTTGAAAAATTTTTCGTATCAGGTATAATAAAACTATCGAAAGCAGAGTGCTTCCGATAAAAAAGAAAGCGAGGTGCAGGTATGAGAAGCAAGAGTCCTGAACTTATGAGTGAGATAAAAAAGTATATTGAGGATTATTACCTGCAAAACAGACAATCCCCATCGACTACAAAGATTGCTGAAGCGGTTGGTATTGCCAGAGGTACAGCATACAAATACTTGGTAGAGATGGCTCAGAAGAATATGATTGAGTACGACGGGCAGGAGATTAGTACCAATGTGACCCGTAAGTACAGTGGCGAACAGACACAGACACCGATTGTAGGTTCTATTCCTTGTGGCAGTCCTCAGTATGAGGAAGAAAATATTGAAGAATATGTATCACTTCCTACTGCTATTTTCGGCAAAGGAGATTTCTTTATATTAAGAGCAAGCGGTCAGTCTATGATTGATGCAGGGATAGATGACGGCGACCTTGTGGTTGTCAAAAAGCAGGTAGAAGCCAATGAGGGCGATATAGTAGTTGCCCTTGTGGATAATCAGAATACATTGAAACGGTACTTCCGAGATGATGAGAATAAGAAAATCATTCTCCATCCGGAAAATAAGAAGATGAAAGACATCATTGTAGATGAGTGCTGCATTCAGGGTGTGGCTTGTCACATCATCAAAGAACTATAACAGAGGACAGACGAATGAGAATACTTGAAGGAATTCGCTATCTAATCAATTTGGATAGTGCGGAAATACAACAGAACTTTGCCGGAGGAGTTGCACCACCGGACAAGGTGGAGTCGGAGGTGGACACAACTTGAGTATTTATATGTCAAGAGCCGAGTTGGAAGAAATCAGCGAAGGCTTGATAACAGCTTATGCTAATAAGTTTAGCAATCGAGTGATTCAATCCATCGACATAGAACATTTCATTACAGAATTTCTTATGTTACGAATTGAATACGCTTCTTTCGCAGAAGATGATGCAGGCAGGATTGGCTTTCTGGCAGATGGAGCAACACCACTGCTGGTACATCAGGACAGAAAAATTATTCCCTTTGTTTTCCCGAAAGATACCATCGTACTTGATAAATTTCTTCTTGCTGAAAAGGAGCAGGGACGTCGCAGATTTACAATGGCACACGAAGCGTCACATCATATCTTGAGTAAGATGTATGCAATGCCGAGTGAAGGACGCTTTCATGCAGAGTATGACAGTGAGCGTAGTTATTCCAAAGAGGAACTGGCTCAGATGTTTGCGTCTGTTGAGTGGCAGGCAGATACAATGGGAGCTTCGCTTCTTATGCCGAGAAGAATTATTGAAAATGCCTTGGCGAAATATAATCAGTCAAATCCGATAAGAGTTTATGGCGATAATACCATTACTTCAAAGGATAAAGCAGTTATCCGCAGAATGGCAGCTTATATCGGAGTATCTTATACAGCCTTGGTTATCAGATTGAGAGATATGGGGCTATTTGAGTATCACAATATCCTTGAGTACATTTCCAATGAGTTAAATCTGGGAGGTGTTTCACAATGAGGTTACAGACTCAGGTAGCACCTGAAATACAAAAGAGATTGCTTCTGTCAAGAGTAGAAGCAGAAAGTCTGAAAGAGCGTGATATTCTCTGCCCGACTTGTGGGTTCAGGATACAAAGAGTTTTTTCAGACGCAACCGGACATTTGAGTGTGAAGTGTCAGAAATGCAAGAATGTCCATATCTTAAATCTCGCTTACTTCCGCAGAATCCGTAGGAACGGATATGGCAGGAATTGCAGGCGATGAAGATTACAAGTAAATATCGAAACGATTTCTAATCGAGTAAGCGGAGATAAGCAATTTATTTGCTAAACTACCAAGCACCGTACGAAGCCGGATAAGTGAAGAATAGAAGTATTCTTTGCTGTCCAGATTCGACGGTGCTTTTTTTGTTGCTGTTTTATTCGATTATGCTTCGTGCAGTATTAGGTCTTTTCCCTTACTTGGGAAAGGACTTTTATGTTTTATAACGCATGGCAATGCCAGATAGCTGAGTACCCGTAATCTCCGAATTTTCTATATAAAAAAGCAATTTTAGAAAATTCAAAGGAGATTACGAAAATGACAAACAAACTTACATTAACAGAACAAGAAGAATTATTTGCAAAGGATTGTAAACTGATAAACCTTAAATACGAATATAACGGCTATACCGGAGATGAAAGATGGGCGATTATTACGGAATTATCTGTAAAAGAGCTTTGGGAGAAGTATCCCCTTGTTATAGAAAGATATTCTCCGTTTGTACATCTTTCCATTGCACAGGGAGAGGTAATTGACGATGCAAACCGAAATGAGGACAAGTATGCAAAGAGAAGCAGTCGTACACTTGACTGCTATGGATACGACGATGAAATGTCCTCACAGTTCCATAAAGAACTTGCCATTATGTTTGACGACCCATTTGAAAGAGCAGAGGAAGAAAGGCTTGAACTGGAAAGAGAAGAATTGCGTCAGTGTGAAATCAGGAAAGCAAGGATAGCACTTTCAATGTTGCAGCCACTTCAAAGGGAACGACTTATGAAGAATGTGTGCTGCGGTCTGAGTTCCAGAGCGATTGCAAAGCAGGAGGGTGTATATTACAGCTCCGTAGATAAGTCTATTGCAGCGGCAAAGAAAAACTTTATCAAATTTTATGAAAATCTCTGATTTTGGGTGTGCATTTCAGCACCCTTTGTCCAAATGAGTGAAGGGGTTATTTCATTCCGGATACGAATGACACTTTAAAAATTTGATTCTTGTGAGGTTATGTATATGAAAGAAAAAATGATTTGTCGTGGGGATTTATTCTACTATGACTTTGGAGATAACAGTGGTTCAGTACAAAGCGGAGAGCGTCCGGTGCTTGTCGTTCAGGCAGACGATTATAACCAGAATGCTCCGACGATTATTGTTGCAGCGGTTACAAGTGTAATCAAGAAAAGATATTTGCCATCGCACATTATTCTCGGCGAGGAGTTTGGACTGAAGAAACCGTCAATGGTTCTTCTGGAGCAGATACGGACAGTCAATAGAGAGGATTTGCGTGAATACATAGGTACGGTAGATGACGATAAACTTTTCAGACAGATAAATGCAACTTTGAAAAAGACTTTTGGACTTTGGGTTTACAAGCTGGAGGGGAAAGAAAATATTCGCTGTCTATGCCCGAAGTGTCTGAATGATTACATCCACAATCCAGACTATATTGTAAGGCGACTCGACCCATTTGCAAAGCGAAAAGACAGATGTGATAAGTGCGATGGGGATGGTTGGGATTATGTTGTTACCGACAGATATTCATCAAAGAAAGAAAAGAGGGGAAGCAATGACAGAAAATAAAATCATTATTCCTATCTGGAAGAAGTCCAATCTTACAGTAGAAGAAGCCGCAGCTTATTGTGGTATTGGCTCAAGAAAATTAAGAGAAATGTCCGACTCGGAGTTTTGCCCTTTTGTTCTTTGGAATGGAAGTAAGCGACTGATTAAAAGAAGAAAACTGGACGAATATCTTGATAATGCGTATTCGATATAGCTGATTTGTAAAATGTGCGATGGGTCGGTTCGCATAATAGGCTCATCGCCATTTTTTAATTATCATAAGGGCAGAAAAAAACAAGGAGGTGCTTCCGTAATGGCAGATACAGAAAAGATTATCCGAAAAAAATATGATGTGCCGATATGGCATAAGTCTAATTTGACGATTGATGAAGCAGTTGAATATTCTGGCATAGGTAGAGAAAGACTGAGAAAACTAACAAGCCAAGAAGAATGCCCATTTGTTCTTCATATAGGAAATCGTCGAATGATTAAGAGGAGGATTTTTGATGAATACATTGAAAAACTTACTTTCCTTGAATGATGATGAACGCTTACTTGCCGAAGTAAGAACATATCAGGGAAAACTCATAAGCAATGCTGAAGAACCAATATGGGAAAGAAAGTGGCTGACAATCGAAGAAGCCGCAGCATATTCCGGTATAGGAAGAACGAAGTTGCGTGAGTTGTCTAATCAAGCAGGTTGTCCCTTTGCAATATGGATAGGCAATAAAATCCATATTGTGAGGGAACGACTGGACAAATATATAGATAAGCAGTTTAGAATTTAGGAGGATACAATGGCGACAAAAAGAAAAGATAAATCAAGGGTTGTTCTGAAAACCGGAGAGGTTCAGAGAAAAGACGGTACTTATCAATTTAGCTGGCAGGACAGCCAGATGAAAAGAAGATTTGTTTACGCAAGAACTTTAGATGACCTGAGAGAAAAAGAAAAGCGTATTCAGAAAGATAAATGTGATGGTATTAAGACCGAAGCACGATACACAACCATTGATGAGTTATTTGACCTTTGGGCAAATATGAAAAGAGGGCTGAAGAATAATACCTTTGAAAATTACAAATATATGTACAATACCTTTGTGCGACCAGTGATTGGAAGTAAAAGAATATCAACGCTGAAGAAATCAGATATTAAGAAATACTACAATTATCTTGTTGATGAAAGAAATTTGAAGCCTTCAACGATTGATAATATACATACGGTTCTTCATCAGGTTTTACAGATTGCTGTCGATGATGACTTCATCAGAAATAACCCGTCAGATAATGTGTTGAGAGAATTGAAAAAAGCACATTGTTTTCAGTCGGAAAAGCGTAGAGCGTTGACGAAACCGGAGCAGGAGCTATTTCTGAATTTCCTGAAAACCCACCCTGCATATGAACACTGGTATCCGGTCTTTGCAGTAATGATAGGAACTGGACTTCGTGTGGGGGAAGTAACTGGATTGAGATGGTGTGATATTGATATGGAAAGTGGAATGATTGATGTTAATCATACTCTTGTATATTATGACCACAGAACTGAGGGAAGTAAAAGCGGCTGTTATTTCAATGTAAATACAACGAAGACTCCGGCGAGTATGAGGCAGGTTCCAATGCTCGGTTTTGTGAGAGAAGCATTTGAACAGGAGAAACAGAAGCAGGAAGATTTAGGACTTCATTGCGAGGTCACGATTGACGGATATACAGATTTTATTTTCATCAATCGTTTTGGTCAGGCACAGCACCAAGCCACACTCAACAAAGCAATCCGAAGAATTATCCGTGATTGCAATGATGAGCAGTTTTTGCACAGTGATGAACCTGATGTGTTACTTCCTCATTTTAGCTGCCACTCGCTTAGACATACATTTACAACAAGAATGTGTGAAGCTGGAGTAAATATAAAGGTCATTCAAGACGCACTCGGACATTCAGATATTTCAACTACACTGAACATCTATGCTGATGTTACAAAAGAAATGAAAGCGGCAGAGTTCAAAGGATTGGATAGCTACTTCAAATGATAATATTGGACTTCACATACAGAAAGAGAACATACAGAATGTTGTGTGTTCTTTTTTCTTGTTCTGAAGCAGGAAAAGATAAGGCAGCGTTACTTTGATGTGGATTGACATTGTAAATAAGAGAAGTTATAATTTCTTGTATATGAATATGCTCTTGCATATACTACTATCGCCCTACATCATTTACATCATATTTTACATCATTTGCCCGCAAAGTGACTCAAAGTAGAGCAAAAATATGAAGTATGGGGGATAATTGGAATATGGAGAATTTAATAGTATTAACACCAGCTTGGTCGAGTATGAAAGAACCACAAAAAGGGTCCCAACGATGAAGTCATTAGACGCTGATAAGAAAGCTTCCAAGACTTCCGAAGCAGCTCCGGCAGAGGCTGAAAAACCGGTTGAAAAGATTGATTTTTCTAAGGTAAAAGTCGAGCCATTGTTTGAAGAAATGGTTGATTTTGATACATTCAGCAAGTCAGATTTCCGTGCAGTAAAGGTTAAAGAGTGCGTTGCAGTACCGAAGTCAAAGAAGCTGTTACAGTTTACTCTTGATGACGGAACAGGCACAGACAGAACCATTTTAAGCGGTATTCATAGCTTTTATGAGCCGGAAGAACTGGTTGGAAAGACTCTTATTGCTATCACAAATCTTCCACCGAGAGCTATGATGGGCATTGACTCTTGCGGTATGCTCCTCAGTGCTATCCACGAAGAAGAAG
>NZ_QUFZ01000039.1:0-6629 GCF_003478725.1 Clostridium sp. AF22-10 | reverse complement strand
TCTCCTTCTCTTTGACATTCTCTTCTCCGAATACAGAATATAAATCTCTTAAATCTTTTACATTATTTTCATCTAAAAGATTGTTCTCTTTCAATGTATCTCTTAAATCCAAATTTTCTCTAAGCAGGATGCGATTAATTTCTTTATATGCTTCTTTTTCTTTTCGTAAATCTTTATTAGTAACTCTCATTTCTGCAACCATATCAGACCATTCAGATTCATCCAATTCCAGTTGCTTCATTATAGATGCATCACTTATTTCTTGAACTTGTTGCATACCTCTACATGTATCAATATCAAATCCATTTACTTCAGCGTCTCTTAAATTTAGAGACTTAATCTTTTTAATCTTACCAGTCCAAGTATTTTCGCCCTTTTTAGCATTTTTATTATATCTTAATGAAATGCAATTATCTTGCGCTAAACTCGTAATTACAGAATTAATTTTATTTTTACTATCTTGCAAAGATTTTATAGTGGCGTAATTCTTTTCAATATTAGATATATCACACATTAATTTTGCTATAGTGTCATCTATTTTAGATTGCTGTAGAAAACCACGGACAATTGTAATAGCAGAAGATGTACGCATCATATCCTCATTGGCATCTTCACTAGAATCAAGAAGTCCTAATAGTTGAGAGTATAAAAATGGCTGATCATTTATATCCTCTTTTTCAAAAGGATCATAACTTAATAATCGAATAACATCATTCTTATTTTTAATAAAATTATCATATGTATCTAATCCAGCATGGTTATCTACAGTTTTCTCAGTAGCGGAATCCTTATTATTCTCACTTAATGCTTTATTTACAAAATGATCGGAATCGGCATAAGTCATGCCAATATAATTTGGCATAGCAATTTGTCGAGAATATGCAGCCCATACATTTGATTTGACTTTACCAGAAGCAAGATTCTCAACTTCTTGAATACTTGAATCCCATACTTTCTCAAGGAACGGTTTATTCAGATATCTAAGTGCTAATTGAACAGAAGATTTATCTGGCTCCTGTTCTTCACCGTTTGTAACCTTTAATGCAATCTTTTTAGCACAATCTTTACAAATTGGTGCTAAACCACTTTTACTCATAGGGTCTGTATTTACATAAAATTTATCCTTAGATTTATGAACATCACATAAATAACACCATGCACCATCTTTTAATGTTTTTACTTTATTTTCTAGTGTTTCAATTTTCTTTTTAGCTTGAGCAACTGTTATTTTAGTTGCTGGTTCTTTGGCTACTGTCAATAACAGTCACTTCCTTCCTTTTATTCCAATAAAATAAACCTCTAAACTTAACTTATTATTTTGTATAGAGTAACTACACTTCAGTAGTCACTCCAAAATTGAGAAAAATAATCATGAAAAAGTCAAAATTTTGAAAGGATAAAATAATATGAAAACAATATTTAATGAATTAGGGTAATTATCCTACACAAAATAACAAGTTGATAGAATAGGAGAGTAGCACCAGCCACTCTCCGTTGTAAACAATTACTATTTGCGTTTAGCAACTAGCTCTGGATCTGTAGCTGGACCCATGCCCTCGCCACGATCAGAACCATAAGCACCCTCGCAGGTACAGTTTGTATCTGGCTTCAGATGCTTGTAATCGTTTACGTCTTTAATTTTATGTTTCTTGCAGTCACTCATAACAAGTTCCTCCTTTAAGAAAATATATTTCAAAAGCTATTTCTAGCTTTATGAACAAAAATAATTCTTTGCCTTATACGGAGTAACTATGATAACAGTTACTCCTAGAAAGAAAAATATGATTAAAAAATAACAAGAGTACAGGGATAATCGCCCTATATAAGACAATGAACAGAAGCCGCCTATAGGACTTGAACCTACAACCTGCTAATTACAAATCAGCTGCTCTACCAATTGAGCTAAAACGGTATAACAGAAGAGGTACGACCTCTTCATTATTATGTAGATTGATGAGATCTACTGTCAATCAGTTATCAGCTGACCGACAAAAAGAATATTGAAAATTCTCTGATATGTAAAATCAGCATAAAGCATTAACTAGCTGATATTGGACTGTACACGTCCAGTTATTTAGAATATGGTCGCTTGTTCGCAACCTAATTCATGCTTACCTATACACCTGTATTTTCTCGCTAACCAACGCACGAGAAGAGTAAGGTGGTAACTCGCATCAACCAAACTACATTGCGCTTATGTATTGATGCTCCATTAATTTATCCAGTAGCTACGCCACATCGGAATCGAACCGAAATCTTCTCTGATATGAGACGCATGTTCCAATTATGCTGATGACCTGGATAATATATTATTCTCCGCATATTTTCAGTCTTCGGAGCAAAGACCACTTGATAAGGTTTAATGACTCTTATCCGTCAATTAAGGTTCTTATTAACGCAGAGAAGCACGAACATCTTCTATGGTTGATAGTGAAAAATGATATTAGACGAAAGCTTCATTAGCATCCTCAGTATCTTCACGAATTACATATATCTGAGTGGTTTCGGAAGGATTATGTAAAAGCCTCGTCAGATTCGTCATTTTCATCAGATTTTATAATATAATGATTCTTTGTTGTAGATACATCATTATGTCCTAATAGTTTCTGTGCAACTTCTGCTGATTTATGTTCATATACAACAAGATTTGTTGCTCGTGATTCACGCATTAAATGTGGGTGAACTCTACGCCCAACAATTTGTGTGAATAATCCACTACACCAATCATTAAATATTCCTTCTCCAACTTGTCTTGTTTCAGAACCATCTTTATTTTTAACAACAAACATATAAGGACAGTCATCGTCTCCACGTACTTCAATCCATTTTTTTAGCCAATGCATTGCATCTTCCCCAAACTTGAGTTTTCTTTGTTTTCCTTGAATCGAAGCACCCTTACATCTTATGGTATGTGTTTGATATTGTCTTGAAATAGCTTCTACCTCTTTGCCATCTTCATCGAGAATTTTAATTTTCTTTTCTTTGGCAGGATAATCAACAACTTCTTTAAGAAGCTGTCTAGCTTCAGCTCTTCGACATCCTGTACTATAAGAAAATACAACGTATGCAAGTTTTTGCCATTCTTCACGTCTTTCTAATTCTTCGCATAATGCAACATATTCATCTGGCGTAAGAGGTACTTTTTCATGTACATATCCAGTTTTTACTACTTTTAACCCAATGGTGAAATTCCTGAGGTCGGCATCTCATCCTCATACATCATCATTACATAATTACAAAATGCACTTACACATGATTTTTTAAATTTAATAGCAGAATCTGACAAGCCACGATTCGTTAGCCAATTCAGGTATTTCTGAAATTCTTTCTTTTTAATCTGTGTAAAATCCTTGTCCCCAAGATAATCATGCACATATTTGAAAAATATTCTCAAACCTGAACGATACGCTGGTCGAGTTTTTACAGAAAGATCGGATTGGTTGTCGAGATAGTCTTGAACCATATCTCTATTAGTTTTATTTATTTCCAACCATTCCTCTTCCGTAATCTCATCAGTTCTATTTGCTATCTTTCCATCCAATATAATCACTTCCTTTCAAACAAAAAGAAGTAGGATGGTGGTAAACTAAGCTACTTCTTGTAAAATCTCATTTATTTTATTTTGCAATATTTCTTTATAACTTCCATTTTTTATTTAAAAATAAGTGATTGTGGAATTACACCACAACCACTCAAATATTAATCAAATAATTTCTTCCAAGCTTTACTATCTTCAATGAAGCCATTATACTCATCTAATACAGCCTGAATGTGCTTCTGAAACTTCTTATCCATCTCATTGAGCTTTTTACGATAGTCCTCCTCAGAAACTTTCTTACCATTTACAGTGTAAGTAGCAGTAGTAGATTCCTTCTCAACTGATTTCTTATCTTCGATGCCATATTCACAGTTCTCACAATCACCATCACAGTCATCATCTGTAGCGAATACTGTTACGTGTAAACCTTCATCAAGACAAAAGTCAATAGTCAAATCACTTATTCCTGTATCAAGATCAATATAAATCTTATCAGACTTTTCAATATCAAAATAATCTACAAGTGGACCAGCACAGAGCCAACCGTTCTTATCAATAGTTAGAAAATATTCTTCTTCATCAATTTCAGCAGTGAAATCAATATACTCAGCAGTGATATCCTCTACATCCTTCAAAAGAGCAGTAGCAACATACTCAACCAGTTCCATGTCAGAAACTAGAGAAATTTTCTTTCCATCTTGCCAACTATCTAAAATTTCAAAAAGAATATCATCTGATTCTCTTAGAGTAAGTCTACTAATTTCTACATTATCTGTTTTCTTTTTCTGATTCAATTTCCAAATCCTCCGTAAATCTCCAAATAAAAAGAGAGGTTATCCAAACCTCTCCTCATCTTGTCAATATTATGCTAAATTAAGCGTTCTTAACAGCTTCCTTGAGTCCTGTAAGAGCAGTAAACTTTGGTGCTCTTGTCTCTTTAATCATAATGGTTTCTCCAGTCTTAGGGTTTCTACCATCATGAGCAGCACGTACAACTGTCTCAAATTTACCGAAGCCAGAGATGGAAACCACTTCACCAGCTACCATAGCTTTCTTCAGTTCCTCAATTACACCATCTACAAAAACAGTAGTATCCTTAATAGTAACACCTTCTAGTGTTCCAGCTACATTTTCTTTTACTTTTCTAATAAAATCCTGTCTATTCATTTTTAATTCCTCTTTCTTTCCTTAAATTTTTTATTATTTTGTATTTAGGGATGCTCTGCATTCCCTTACTATGATGAATTTAATCATCTCAGTGTTGGTTTGTTGCTATTTTAGTTTTAGTCTATGGTCACAAACCAGACCTCTTCCTTCCTCAAATTCAAATAAGGAAGCACCTGCATTGGCAGTAGTTAATAATGTCATAGCATATGGATTTACACCCATTATTGACCTTATAGAAAGTGCCTCTTGGTCGATTGCTGTCTCTTTCTGGGCTAAATGGTGGATATGCGCTCCAACCACATAACTAATATTAGTTTTATAAACTCTGGAGTAATCATCGATCGCTTTTCCTAAATCTTTCACTTCACCATGAATACCCAAAACTTTATATGAAGATAATTCTCCATAATTAAGACCAGTTGGATTTTTAATAATGGTAATATTAGGATTATGTAGAAGCTCTTTTTCGATAGCAAGCATAATAATTTTGCTTAAATTTTCTTCTGGAAAAGCATTCTTTGGCGCATTTAATAATCTTAACTGATTATGATTACTGTCCATTACCATCTGAAAATTAATATCAACATATTTACTTAATTCATTTAACCAATGTGCTAAAAAATCGCCGTAATGGATAGCAGAATCGATTGCACCATATCTTAATTTCATAAGCTGAGAATTCAATCTTAGCAATCCCTCACAGCTATCACCAAGTTCCCAGATATTAAGTTCAGTAATTCCCTGTTCTTTAACAATTTCTATGACTTGCGCTGCTAAATCCCACATGCGTTTTTCAAAAATCATTGGACTATATTCATTAATTGTATTTCCAAATAAATCTTTAATCTCAAACTCAATAGAATAATGAGCATCAGCTATACATAATAAATGTGACTTTTTAGAATGTTGTGGTGCAATATATTTTGGAATTTCTAGCGATGGAAGAGAAGCGACTGCATCAGAAATCTTTTCAATAATCAGTTCATCTCTGGCATTTTCTCTTAGCCATTTAGAATATTCCAACTTTTCAGTTTGAAGTTTAATTTTAGCCTTTTGAAGCTCTCTGATTTTTTCATCAATATCATTCGACGTTTCTGATCCTAATTTTTCGAAAACATTTGTCTTAAATTTTTTAGCATCAGCGTATCGTTTCCTATAAGATGATTCTTTTCTATATAGAGTCTCATCTTCACGAAACTCTTTATTAATAATATTTGTTAATTCCTCCCAAGTCATATCAAGAAGCCCGGAGTCTTTTGCCTCACCAAGTCTCCAAAGATATTCCTCTTCAGATTCATTTTGTTGTCGTTCTACATTGTACAAATAAGCACCAACTTCCTACGCTTACTCTTCATCAGATGCAGCCAGCTCTAAATCTTCATCAGTCTTTAATTGTACAGAGAATTTAATATGCTGATCTTCAAATGCTGTTAGCAGATCTGCAACTGCAACATCCTGTTCAAAACCATTCTCATCTTTATATGTGATAAGAATTCCATCATTAGACAGAACGCCCTCAATATTTAATTTATCTGTGATACTTCTTTTAAAACTTAATTTACTTTTCCCCATGTTGATTTTCTCCTTTTAATCCTCATTTTTATCACTTAACATATGAGTTCTCGACATACCGTTTGCCATTTCTGGTACGATAATAACCGATAGTCTCACCTGTTTTATTTACATATCCGTATCTTGTGTTTCTGATTACACCAGACTTGATTAGAGCATCAAGCTCTTTTTTAGAAATTTCATTCATATTTAATCCTTTTTATTCCTTATATATTTTATTTCTCCAATCTCGGATAGAGAATGTTATATGCCACACTACAGAATATAATGCAGCATATAACAGGAGATGTGAAAATTAACAAATCTATAAATAAGAAAATTGAAAATCTCTCTTAACCTAACTAATTTCCAT
>NZ_QUFZ01000038.1:0-11427 GCF_003478725.1 Clostridium sp. AF22-10 | reverse complement strand
CACTGCTTGTGGTGGTCTTATTTTAGTGCCTAATTTTAACCATGTAAAATTTTATATTTTTTTCCCCATTAAGTCTTGACTTTTTATTTGCAGGCTAAAGTAACGAGAACGCGGTGTGCCGTTTTTCAAACATTTTTCGAAATAAAAAGACCCATAGCCTTTCACTATGAGTCTTTTTCATACATCCCTTTTCTCTACTGGATAAACATAGCATCCCCAAAACTAAAGAACCGATATCTCTGCCGGATCGCCTCTTCATACGCCGTGAGCACGTGTTCTCTGCCTGCCAATGCGGATACCAGCATGACGAGTGTGGACTCCGGCAGGTGGAAGTTTGTGATCAGGCAGTCCAGAATCTTGAACTGATAGCCCGGATAGATGAAAATGTCGGTCCAGCCGCTGCACGCGCGGATCGTGCCGTCCTCAGCCGCTGCGGATTCAATCGTCCGGCAGCTTGTCGTACCGACACAGATGATGCGTCCGCCATTTTTCTTCGTCTCATTGATCATGTTGGCGGCATCTTCCTCGATACGATAGAACTCCGAGTGCATATGATGATCCAGTACATTCGAAACCTTGACCGGCCGGAAGGTTCCCAGACCCACATGAAGTGTGACATGCGCGATCTTGACGCCCATTTCCTGAATCTGTGCCAGCAGTTCCTTGGTAAAATGAAGTCCGGCAGTCGGAGCAGCCGCGGATCCCTCATGTTCTGCATAAACGGTCTGATAACGGTTTTTATCTTTCAGACGGTGTGTAATATACGGTGGAAGCGGCATCTGACCAAGCTGGTCAAGAATCTCCTCGAAGATCCCCTCATAGGAGAACTGAATCAGACGATTTCCCTCTTCTACCACATCAATGACGGTTCCTTTTAACAAACCATCGCCAAAATTAATTACGGTTCCCGGCTTTGCCTTTTTGCCCGGCTTTACCAGCGTCTCCCAGATATCGTTCTCACGGCGTTTCAGAAGAAGAATCTCGATGTGTGCATCCGTTCCCTCCTTGCTTCCGATCAGACGCGCCGGGATAACCTTTGTGTCATTGATCACCAGGCAATCGCCCGGATGAAGATAATTGACAATATCCTTAAACACCTTATGCTGCATCTCACCCGTCTTTTTATCCAGCACTAAAAGCCGGGAAGAAGAACGATCTTCCAGCGGATCCTGTGCGATCAGCTCCTGTGGTAAATCATAATAAAAATCTTTTACATCCATTCTTTGTGCCTCTTTGTCTTTCTATATCTGTACTTTCACTTTTTATAAATCAATCGGTTTTATATCTTATATGCTATCAACCATTTCTCTATACTCCGGCATATCCGCTTTTCAGCTTTCCATACCTTAAAAACTTTATTTTTCCAGCCAGACGAATTCAATAAAGCATTTTAAGGATTTGACGCAGCCGGTTCTGACTCCTCCTGCATATAAGATGCGCCCTGTTTCATAAATTCCACGCGCTCTTTCAACGCCTCATCCTGCTCCATCGCCGCATCCATTGCTTCATCCGTCTGCTTGCTGAGAAGGCGCACATCCTCATTGACCGACAGTTCTTCAAAATACTGCGTCAGCTCTTCGGACATTTTCCCGTCATCGATCTGCCAGTTTCCGTCCTCCGCCCGGATCGCATAGATCCGCACCAGACTCGGTGCCGGTGTCTCCACGCCCGTATACAAAATCTCATAATACACATACGCTGCCATCTCACCGTTCCTAAGCCCCGGCGTCGTATAACATTTCACATTCTGGTACCCGGAAATGTACTGCTTCTGTTCTTCAAATTCCTGACGGTAGTGTTCTTCCTCACTCGTATCCTGTGAGGTAAACAACTTCACAAACGTATCCATATCACAGTCGGAAACCGCCTGAAAATAAGTATTCATCAGCTCTGTGATCCCCGGCTCGCCATTCTCTGTCAGAATACATCCGCCAAAGTCCTGAATATATTCTTTCGTGTCCGGCTCAATCACCATTCCAGATCCGCCTGTATCCACCATTTCTGCCGGTAAGCCATCCTTTTTCCCCAGAATGTTTGTTATTTTCCCGGAAAACATCGCCACCGCGCCAATCAGAATCAATACAATCACCGCCGCAAGCAGCATCACATAGCGGCGCAGTTCCCAGTCCGTTCCGTTCTTCCGGCTGCGTCCCGGTTTCTTTTTCGGTTCTCCCACCCGACCGCCTCCTGACTTATTCGATTGTTAATATTATAGCGGTGATTTGGTTACTCGGCAAGCAGTATTTCCGAAAAAAAACTTGCAATTTTCTAAATATTATAGTATCATACAAGTAATGCGTCTGTAGCTCAGTGGATAGAGCGCCGGCCTCCGGAGCCTGAGGCGTAGGTTCGATTCCTATCAGACGCATTCTTAAAAAGCGACAGCGGAGATATCTCAGCCGTCGCTTTTTGTGTTATTCATGATAAAAGGAGGACTCTTTCCGTGGAACTCATACACGTTTCTGGAAATACAGACTGCCTGCTTGGCAAAACAGCCGTCGGCATCTACCGCATCGACGACACCCGCTGCATCCTGTTTGACAATGGTTACTCAAAGGAATATGACGAGCTGGTCGGCTCTCTGAAAGACGCCGGGCTGACCCCGGCGGGGCTGATCGTTTCCCACGCGCACATCGACCATCATGGAAACAGCAAACGCCTGCGCGAAGCCTTTCAGATTCCACTGGCTATGTCGCTTGGCGAAGCCGGGCTGATCGCCTCCCAGGCGGCGCTGGAACGGTATACCAATTATTTCGGGCGCTCCGAGAAGGAAAAGGTTTCCATCGACACCGAGCAGCGCTGCCCGGTTGACTGTATCATCCAGCCGGAGGATACTTCCGTGACACTCTGCGGCGTAACCTTCCCGGTTCACCATCTGCCGGGGCATTCCCTCGACCACATCGTCATCGGCACACCGGACGGCGTCTGCTTTACCGGAGACGCGCTTTTAACCGAAAATGTCCTGCGTCACGTCAAGCTTCCATACTGCGACCACGTCGGTCTGGATCTGGAAAGCAAGGAAGCAATCACAAAACTGCCTTACCAGCACTGGATTTTATCGCACAAAGGTCCATTTGATGGCAATATCCGGGAACTGGCGGACAAAAATATGGATCTTGTCCGTCTGCGTCTCGCAGAGCTGGCAGAGCTTTTGCAGAGACCAATGACACGCGATGAATTTTATCAGGCAAGCCGACGTCTGATCGGAATGCACATCGGTACCTACGACCAGCTCATCCGTCAGGAACGCCACCTGCGCCCATATCTGGAACAGCTGGTGATCGATGGGACGGCACGGCTGGAAGTAAAGAATGACACGATATATTTTTGTTTGAATGAATAAACTCTTTCTGCATGAATTTTCCCTCTCTTGTTGTTATCGTTTCCGAAAATACACACACGCCCCTGCAAATCCCAAGATTCCCGCTCCCATCACGGCGAAGCGGGAATATGTCTTTAACAGCACCAGAATACGTTCCCACGATGCCCCCGCCACCGCGCCGGCTCCGATGAGCACCGTATTCCAGATAAGACTGCCCGCTGTTGTCAGAAGGAGAAATGGCAGGAGTTCCATCTTTGCCATTCCCGCCGGGATCGAGATCAGACTTCGGATGATCGGAACGAAACGGCAAAAAAAGACGGCTGATCGTCCCGTTCTCTCCAGCCATCCGTCTGCATCTTTTACATCTTCCACTTCCACTCCGAGCCGTTTTCCCCATGCGCCGCCCAAAAAGGAATAAAACTTCTGGACAGGAATTCGTCTTCCCAGTTCATACAAAATCAGTGCTCCAAGTACCGATCCGGATGTTGCTGCCAGGACAGCCCCTGCGATTGACATCCGTGTGTACGTTGTCATAAATCCGCCGAATGTCAGAATCACTTCTGAAGGAATCGGCGGAAAGAGATTTTCAATCAGAATCAAGGCAAACATCCCCGCATACCCGTAAGAACTGAGAAGTTCCAGAACTATATCACGCATGATATATCGCACTCCACGTTATTTCCACATATTCTATTTATTTTATGCAGAACGGAAAAAATCCAGGCATCTAATTTTCATTTTTCATGCCCGGATTTTAATTAAACCTAGAGAATCATCACATCCCCCACGGCCCCCGTATCCGAGAACTCTGTCCACTCGCACACATTGACCGCGTGATCGGCGATTCGCTCCAGATACTTAGCAACCATCAAAAGATCGACTGCCACATCGGATTTATCCCCGTCTTTTTTCAGAAACTCAATCACTTCCCGTTTTACCCGCTCAAAGAAGGCATCGATCAGGTCATCCCTCTGTTCGAATGTCTCCGCCGTCTCGGTGTCACGCTGGGTAAACGCGTGAATCGCATCCTTTACCATCGTTTTCACATTTGCCACCATGGCCGGAAGATGTTTGCTTACAAGACTAATATCTGCATCCTCCAAACGCAGGGACAGATCGGCAATGTCCGCCGCCTGATCGCCCATCCGCTCCAGATCGGTCACAACCTTCAGCGCCGTCGAGATATGGCGCAGATCACTGGCGACCGGCTGCTGCTTTAACATCAGCGTCAGGCAGTGTGTCTCGATCTTTCGCTCCATATTGTCCACATCCCGGTCTCCTTTGATAACCTTCTGTGCCAGCTCTTCATTATGCTCGGTAAGCGCTTGAAAACTACTGTCAATCGCATCCTGCACCATCTGGCTCATCGCGTTCAATTCCTGATTCAGCCCTTCTAACTCCTGTATAAATGCCTCTCTCGTCGCCATCCCGTATCTCCTCTCCATCTCCCCTGTTTTCTGCCCAGAAATTTTCCACTTCTGAACAGTAAACTGATTTTCTACTTATTTTTAAATCCTCAATCTTACGCCTATCATCCAAACCGTCCGGTAATATAGTCTTCCGTCTTCTTCTCCCGCGGATGCGAGAACAGATCCGTCGTCGGTGCATACTCGACTACCTCTCCCACCAGGAAAAATGCCGTGTAGTCCGCAATACGGGTCGCCTGCTGCATATTGTGGGTAACGATGACAACTGTATAATTCTTCTTAAGCTCGCCCATCAGATCCTCGATTTTCAGCGTGGAAATCGGGTCCAGTGCCGAGGTCGGCTCATCCATCAGGAGAATCTCCGGCTCAACCGCCAGCGCACGCGCGATGCAGAGACGCTGCTGCTGTCCGCCGGAAAGTCCCAGTGCAGAACGTTTCAGGCGATCCTTGACCTCATCCCACAGGGCCGCGCCGCGCAGACTCTTCTCCACAATCGCGTCCAGCTCTGCTTTTCCCTTAATGCCGTGAATCCGCGGTCCATACGCGATATTGTCATAAATACTCATCGGAAATGGGTTCGGCTGCTGAAATACCATGCCGACCTTCTTGCGAAGAAGCGTCGTATCAACCTCGGATCATAGATATCCTCGCCGTCGATCCACACCTTTCCATTGATTGTTACATTCGGCACCAGATCGTTCATGCGGTTCAATGTTTTCAAATAGGTAGACTTACCGCAACCGGACGGTCCGATAAACGCTGTGATCTGATTTTCATATATATCCAGATTGATATTTTTTAATGCATGATTGTTTCCATAGTACAGATTCAAATCCGACGTAGAAATTTTTGTCTCCATATCATTTCCTCATTTTTTACTTTATTTTAATTTTGTCACATCAAACCGGTTGGTCAAAAATCTCGTCAGCAGGTTGATTCCCAGCACGATAATCAGAAGCACGACCGCGATTCCAAATGCCTGATCGTATTTTGCTTTCTGCATCGACAGGTAGAGCTGGATGGTCAGCGTGCCGCTCGACTCAAACAGTTTTCCAAACAGGTTTTTCGGAAGCTGGAAGCCGCTTCCGGCAGTAAACAGAAGCGCCGCCGACTCGCCCACGATACGGCCAATCGAAAGGATGACGCCAGTCATAATACCCGGTGCCGCGCTCGGCAGCAGGATCGTCCGGATCATATACCATTTCGTTGCACCGATTCCCAGTGCGCCGCTACGGTAGCTGTCCGGAACGGTTTTGAGTGCTTCCTGTGTGTTCCGCGTAATCAGCGGAAGCACCATCAGGGTCAGCGTGAAGGATCCGGTCAGAACCGAATAGCCCAGCTTCAGCGTCATTCCGAAAAAGACCATACCGAACAAGCCAAAAATAATCGACGGAATACCGGACAGGATCTCGGTTGTAAATTCAATCGTCCGCACCAGTTTTCCCGGCTTTGCGTATTCGTTCAGATAAATGGCGGAGCCGATTCCGATCGGCGCTGCAATGATAAGGGTAATTACAATGATGTAAATCGTGTTGATGATATTTCCCAGAATACCAAAGGTGCCCTTGAGGGAGCTCTGCACCGTGGACAGAAGCTGCCAGGAAACCTGCGGCAGGCCGCGCACAAACACATACCCCATGATGCCAACTAACAGCGCGATCGCCACGCCAGCTGCCAGATAAATCAGCGCTTTTAAGATATTGTCCCCGATGCGGGTGCGCTTCTGGTAAATACTTTTCATACTATTATCGGTCATTTGCGCCGCCCTCCTTCACAAACATCCGGCTGAGCACCGTGTTGATAAACATGATAAATACGAACAGCACCAGACCGATGGTAAAGAGCACTTCCCGGTGAAGTCCCTCTGAATAAGACATTTCCGCCACGATCGCGGTTGTCAGGAAACGGACGGAGTTAAATGGGAGCGGCAGATTGACTGAACTTCCAGATACCAGGCTGATCGCCATTGCCTCCCCGATCGCACGTCCGCAGCCTAAAACCACCGCCGTGATGATGCCGGAGTGCGCCGCCGGAACGATTACTTTGAAAATCGTCTGGATATGCGTTGCACCGAGCGCCAGCGATGCGCTTTTTAAATGTTTCGGGACTGCCCTAAGCGACGCCTCACTGATATTGATGACGGTCGGAAGAATCATGATTGCCAGAACCAGAACCGCCGATATCAGGTTCGCACCGCCGGTAAATTGATGCGTCGTGGAACCGGCAAAGATTTTCATTTCCAGCTTATACATCAGGGGATTTAAAATCAAAATTCCTAAGAGTCCGTAGATAACCGACGGAATACCTGCCAGAAGCTCAACTGCCGGGCGGACCACTGCCGCTACCTTCGGCGGCGCAACCTCTGCCAGAAAGATGGCGGTAAACAGCCCAATCGGAACACCGATCAGGATCGCCAGAAAGGTTCCGACGATGGAAGTTAAAATAACGTAGAGAATTCCGAAAGACGCCGGATTTCCAGTCGGCTTCCAGACGGTTCCAAATAAGATTTCCGGAACACCCACCTTAAAAAGTGCCGGGGTACCGCTGATAATCATGTATAAGGTAATTGAAAAAACTGCCACCACCGCCAGCAGGCCGCAGGCGGTAAAAATAATTTCCGCTGCCCTCTCTACCGCTGATTTCGTGGCATGGCTTCCAAAAATGGTAAATTTCTTTTCGTGCATATGTCTCTCCTGTCCCGGATTGAACAGCGAGCCGCTTTCGGTCAAAGCAGAGTTTCCTTTCTGCGGCTTGACTGCAAGCGACTCGATATTATTTGAATCTATTCAATATTATGTGTATTCGTGAATTTCTGATTTTTCTATCCTTACCGGTTTTCACCGGTAATTTTATCCACATTCACAAATTCCGATGCAGTTTCTTACTTCGTAGTAATCAGGCCTACAGATTTAATCAGGTCATCGCCTTCTGCAGAGTATACATAGTCAAACAGCGCCTGTACCAGCTCGTTCTGCTCAGAAATTTCTCCCTTGGTTGCCATTACGAATGGGCGGCTTAAGAAATAGCTGCCTGCCTTGATGTTTTCTTCCGTCGGCTCTACATCGTCGAGCTTCACTGCCTTGACGGTATCATCAACTACATCCAGAGATACGTATCCGATGGAACCCGGTGTAGATGCTACTTTTGCCATAACTGCACCGGTGGAATCCAGCTCGTTTGCATATTTGCAGGCATCTTCCAGACCCAGAAGCTCCTCAAATGCGCCTCTTGTACCGGAACCTGCTTCCCGTCCGACTACGACAATCGGCATATCGCTGCCGCCTACATCCTTCCAGTTTGTGATGCTTCCGTCGTAAATGCCGGTCAGCTCGTCCTTGCTCAGACCATCTACAGCGTTGGACGGGTCAACGACAACGGCGATACCATCGATGGCTACGATATTTTCAACAGCACCTTTTGCTTTCTCATCATCCTTTAATGCTCTGGAAGAATCACCGACATCACACTGACCTACCAGCACGGACTCGATACCTGCGGAAGAGCCGGTAAATTCAGCCTGTACGGTCACGTTCGGATATTTCTCCATGAACGTTTCTGCCAGTGCATTTGCAAATTTTTCCATCGAAGTGGAACCTGCCAGGGTGATAGAACCACTTAAATCTTTTGTATCTGCGCTGTTCTCGGTTGTATCTGCTGCTGCACCACTTTCAGCTGCGCTGCTGTCTGCGCTTGTGTCTGCTGCACTTGTATTTGTATTGCTGGAACCACATCCTACCATTCCAGTTGCCAGAACGGCTGCTCCTAATACTGCGATTGTTTTCTGAATATTTTTCTTCATAATAAAATTCCTCTTTCCTCTCTCTTTTTTCTCTCAGAGTTTTTTATCCTTGATTTCTTACAGTACGCAGTATAAAAGATTCCTGGATTTACAGAAATCATATTTTGGTATCGTTTATGTAAAATTTGGGTAATTTTTGTGGGAGTGAATGTAAGATATGGTTTCGGATTTGCTCTGCTTCTCTCCATGATCGGAACCGCCGCCGGACATCTCTCCGGGCTTCGCTTGAAAGCCCGGCAGAGATCGCCGGCGGCGTGATTCTGATTTGTATGGGGTGAAGATTCTGGCGGAACATCTCCACTTATTTTAAAACAACCTTCTTAAAGTTCTTCTTACCTCTCTTGACAACCATTCCTTCGCCAGCGAGCTGATCCTTCGTGAAGACTGCCTTGATATCTTTTACCTGGTTTCCGTCTACAGATACGCCGCCCTGCTCGACATTTCTTCTTGCCTCGGAACGGGACGGAGCCAGACCGGATTTCTGCAGGATGGAGAGAATATCGATCTCATCACCGTTGAAATCATCCTCAGTCAGTTCGTAGGTCGGCATATTGGCTGCATTTCCGCTGGAGAACAGTGCTTTCGCTGCTGCCTGTGCCTTCTCAGCCTCTTCCTCGCCGTGTACCAGCTTGGTCAGCTCGTAAGCCAGGATCTCTTTTGCAGTATTTAACTGGCTGCCTTCCCATTTGTCCATCTCATCGATCTGCTCAAGCGGCAGGAAGGTCAGCATACGCAGGCACTTTAATACATCGGCATCGGCTACGTTTCTCCAGTACTGGTAGAACTCGAACGGGGATGTCTTGTTCGGATCCAGCCATACAGCGCCGGACTGGGTCTTACCCATCTTCTTGCCCTCGGAGTTTAACAGCAGGGTGATGGTCATTGCGTGTGCGTCCTTGCCAAGCTTTCTGCGGATCAGCTCGGTACCGCCTAACATATTGCTCCACTGATCATCGCCGCCGAACTGCATGTTGCAGCCGTATTTCTGGTATAACATATAGAAGTCGTAGCTCTGCATAATCATGTAGTTGAACTCTAAGAAGCTTAAGCCTCTCTCCATTCTCTGCTTGTAGCACTCAGCGGTCAGCATACGGTTGACGCTGAAATGCGGACCAACCTCGCGCAGTAAGTTTACATAATTCAGATTCATCAGCCACTCTGCGTTGTTGACTAAGAGCGCCTTGTCATCAGAGAAATCGATGAAACGGCTCATCTGCTTTTTGAAGCAGTCGCAGTTATGCTGGATCGTCTCCGGTGTCAGCATCTGGCGCATATCCGTACGTCCGGACGGATCGCCGATCATGCCGGTGCCGCCGCCAAGTAATGCGATCGGCTTGTTGCCTGCCATCTGCAGACGTTTCATCAGGCACAGTGCCATGAAATGTCCTACATGAAGGCTGTCTGCGGTCGGGTCAAAACCGATGTAGAAAACGGCTTTTCCTTCGTTGACCAGTTTTTTGATCTCTTCTTCGTTTGTAACCTGGGCGATCAGACCTCTGGCTACTAATTCTTCGTAAATCTGCATTTTCCTGTTTACTCCTTTTTATAAAAAATAATTTTGCTTACTCGTTTTGCTTCTCCACGGGATTCCTTTTTTCAAAAATACATCCGATTCATCCTTTATTTTCTCTCCGAAAATCATTCTCAAAACAGAACAATAAAGGTACTTTGGAACGTCTGTGATTTCACAAGACACATTTTTCTATAAAATAAAAAAGCCCCGTCCTCCAAAAAGGACGGGGCAAAATTCCCGTGTTACCACCTTTGTTCGCAGACAGCTCGCGCCCATCTGCCTCTGCCGGTACCCTCTGATACCGTGACCGGATAACGTGTGTCTCTCACGTCGCAGCCTACCAAATCAACCGCCGCACATTTTCCACGCAGCCTTTTCATCGGATCCGATTTTAGATTCTTCGGTGCGAAGCTCCGGGATGTATTCGAATATCCGGTTCACGCGCGCCTCTCATCATCCGGCTGCTTTCTGTGCGCTCTCCTGCGGATCTCTACTTGTTCCCTTCATTGCCTTTGTAAGGTTATTGAGTATATTCTGTATTATAAGCGAAATTTATTATTTGTCAAGGCAATTTCTCAACTTCAAACTTCACGCTATAAAATTTTTACATTACTTTAAATTCAAAGCGTAAAAAGTAGTGTACATATTTATTAAATATAATTATCATATTATTACTTTAGTCACACAGTTCCCAATCTCCCAGCCACGTATCCTTAGAATAATTATATATCTTCTATATAATTTCCCGTTTTCAACTTTATAAACATATTTTATAACATCTGCTCTAGCTATTGAACTCGATTTTTCAACAGCCACCTCTTTCTCTTGTGCAAACGCAGTCCCTGAAAAAATACATGTCATAGCAATTATTACTGCTAAAATTCTGATCGTTTTTTTCATTTTTATTTCCTCCTAATATTAATATTCTTTAATTCATTTGGTATTTCATCCAATGTTCCTATATATGTACCATTCATATATAATTCATACCCGTTTTCTGTCTTTACAAAAAAGTTATTTTTTTTGACTATATCATCTTCTTCAAAATACGGTGCATGCAACTTCAAATCAGCTACTGGTTCTATTACTATTGTACCAGACAATATAATAGCAATTAAGAAAAAGAACAACTTAATATTGACCTGTTTTTTTTGTTCTTCATTCAATATAGAAGAAATTCTAATTTTCAAAAAACTTCCATTAAAAAAAGATAGTGTTCCTCTCCTTTTTTAACGCTTTTGTCCTAGACATTTTTTAACAATATAATAGCAATTAAGAAAAAGAACAACTTAATATTGACCTGTTTTTTTTGTTCTTCATTCAATATAGAAGAAATTCTAATTTTCAAAAAACTTCCATTAAAAAA
>NZ_QUFZ01000037.1:0-12469 GCF_003478725.1 Clostridium sp. AF22-10 | reverse complement strand
AAAACCATCACAGAAAACAAAATTTTCACCAGATGATGAATTATATTATCTTGAGAAAAATTACAAACAAAAATATGGTTCAGATATATTCATTGGTTGCTTCATAGATATTCCTGATGATGCAGGAGTTTATCATAAATGGATAATTATTGAAAAAGAGATAGCTAATCAATTTCCAAAATATCTTATTTTGCCAGCTAATTATGAATTATCATGGATTGAAAGAGATAGTTCAAGACGTATTAAACGAAAAATGTGGTGTTGCTTGAGAAGTCAAAATTCTTACAACAGTGGACTTTGGACCGATCTTAGATTTACTTCACAAGAGAACCAAGATAAAGTTTGGATGCCATTAAATTCAATCACTGACAAATTTTGGTATACAGATGATCAAGATAAAAATATGAGGCTTTTAGTTTCTGCTCCAACAGATCATCCTATTGCATGGAAAATTAGTAAATGTGAAAATTCTCAACCATTAGGCATCCAAAAACTTACGCTTTACCAAACATTTTATAATCAATTCACTGATTATATTGAAAAGGATTCTGATGGTAATATTATCGGAATGTGGGCTGATTATTACGATAGTAAAATTGAACCAGTCCCAGATGTAGATATAAGACATGAGTTATCCGCTCCTATCGCTGAAATCTCAGCTTCTAGTTATTCCCTTAAAGTTGGCGGAAGTTATAAAACACTCACAACAGAGATTACAAAAGAGTCATCTGTAATTACATCTCAATATTCTGACGCTACTTTCACATGGTCTTGTAAAATAGATGATGAAGAATATACAGATAAAGTTATATGGAGAGAAGCGACAAAATTTAATCAAATAAAATTAAAGTTTCCTCCAGATTCTTCAATGTTGGGTAAAAAAATTCAAGTAGAATGTGCTGTCGAAAAAGATGATAAAGTTATTAAAGCAAAGATTTTAGAATTACAATTAATTGAATAAGAGGTGATGTTTTATGGAACGGCTTGTTAAAAAAGATGATCTTCTCGAAAAGCTCAGAGAATATAGAACATCTCCTGATGATGAAAATATTTATTATAAGCAGAAAATTAAAAATGCTCTGCTTACCTGTCCTGAACTACTCTATGCTCTTCATGAAGAAAAATATGAAGACGAGTTGTTTGACGATGATGGAAACATCAACTGGAATCCAGAAACACATGAACCATATGGTGAATGGAGTGCTTATTTTGGAGAAAATTCTAATATTCGTCCAGAATTATTTATTCCTGAAACACAAACAAATATTAAACATTTTATTTGCTATCAGGTCAGTTTTGATGATATGCCAAAATATAATTCTACACAAAAATATATGGAGATTAAATTTAATATTTTTTGTAAGGAAGGGGATATCCTAGATGAACTCACAGGTATTCCACGACATGACTTAATTGCCTCTATTATTAGAGAACGAATTAATTGGTCAAATTTATTTGGCGCACAAGCTAAATTAATTTCATCAAAAGAATCTGTAACGGACAACCATTATGTAGTCAGAACAATTATATTCCAAGTTGTTGAGACTAATGGAATTTATAAAACTACAAAAGGTAAAACATCAATCAATAATTACCAAGTAAGGCGGTGATTGTTTGGATGTTTTAGAAAGCCTTGATAGTCTCCAAGCGGCGGTAGTTGCTGACGAGGTTAAAAAGGCAGAAAAAAGTAAAAAACCAAAATATCATTTTGATAAACTAAAAATGTATTTTGGTCGAGACATTACGCTTCATAATGTAAAAATTTCCATCCCTAATATGAAAGATATTATTGATATTGGGGAATCTGAATTCTATTCCTGCGCCTCTCCTTTTCTTAATAATCCTACGTCAATTCGTGTTCTTCTTTATGATGCTTTCCATAAAGATTGGACCAAGACGAAGGATATAGAGGTGTTTTATATTTTACTTCAAACGGTAAAAAATAAAGCACCTCTAAAATTATTATTCAAAGATTTAGATTTTGATAATTTAAAACTTGTACATGGTACAAAAAATATAGATGGACAAGATACAAATTGTTTTGTTCTAGTTGATCCAAAACAAAAATTGACAATTTACGAAGATGATTATGCTGAGATTGCTGAATACATCAGAGAAATGTTTCATGTCCATCCTAAAACAGAAAAGGGCAAAGGAAAGACAACTAAGTTATGGATGCTACAAGAAGACAAGATGAAAGCTGTGGAAGAGATAAATAAGAAGAAAGAGAATTCTTCTACTCTTCTATCATTAGTATCTTCTTGTGTAAATCATCCCGGCTTTAAATATAAATTGGAAGAAATAGAAAATATAAATTTTTACTTTTTTATGGACGCAGTTGCACGTATTCAAAAATATGAACAAAGTAACGCTGCGCTACATGGCGCGTTTGGTGGAATGATATCTATGAAGGATCTTCCACAAGACCTAATCAATTATATGAGTGAGCTTTAATGCTTACTCATTTTTTATTGAAAATTTTTATTTTATAAGGAGGAAATACATATGGCTTTTAAGCTAGGTGACGTAATCGTAGACAGACTACAGTTTGGCTATGGCGCAAAATCTAATGGTACACCACTGTATGCTCTTACTCAGCTAACAGAAGCTTCTATTGAAATTACAGCAGATTCTACTGATATTAATGATAAGGATGGCAACCTGATTTATCGTAAGTACACAGGTAAGAAGGGTGAGGTAACGACTACTAATGCGTTTATTAACCTCGCTGTTGCTGAGACTCTAGCAGCAAATGATGCTGAGATTGCAACTGATGATCACGGCGTTGTAATGCCAATGATTCAGATTGTTAAGGCTGGTGAAACTCTTGACATTACTGATTATGTTGAGGTTCTGTAGTTGTAAGTTCTCTATCTCCAAAGGGTTCTATGGGTAAGGAAACTTATACTCTTGGTTCTGGTAAGGAATCTGCAACAGAGTTCTACATTAAGCATACAGATGAAGTAAAAGATTCGGGAGATCAGCATGTAACTACACCAGCTAGTGACATTCTGACACCACCAACAGCAGAAGGGGAAACTCAGTATATTGTTAAATACAAGAAAACAATCCATAATGGTGCAAAGATTACCAATACTGGCAAGAAATTCCCGAAGGCTCATGAACTATTCTTCAAGGCACTTGTTGTTGACAAGTGTGATACTGAGACATTAAAGGGTGTTATTATTCATATTCCATCATTTATGCCATCTCCAGAATTTACTCTTGCTCTTCAGGGTGGTGACTCTCAGACGATGGATTACAAGGGAGCTATGATGCTTAACGCTTGTTCTCCAGATCAGGAACTCTTCTCTATCTACTATATTGATGAGGAAGAGGAAGACATCTAATTTTAGATTCTTAGAGGTAGGTACTCTCCTACCTCTTTATATTTACTAAAGGAGTGAAATTAAATGTCTGACAGAAAAACAAGAATTTGTGCTTTATGTAAAAGTCAATATCAATTCTGTCCTCAATGTTCTCCAGATGATGCAAAAAAACCAACTTGGTATTTTACATTCTGTTCTGAGAATTGTCATGATATTTATGCTCTTACATCTGGATATGAAGATGGAAGAATTAAAGATATTGACGCAAAAGCAAAATTACAAAAACTAGATTTATCTAAATTAGAAAACTTTGGTCAGAGTTATAAACTCTCAATTGCTGAAATTAATGAAGCAAAGAAACCAATGATTAAGATTAAGTCAGTAAGTAAAACACCTACTGAAAATGTAGATGATAAAAAGAGAAAAAGGTTGTAAAGAAGCCAAAGGAAATTGAGGCTGAAGACGTTGAATAGTGATTTTTTTAAATTCTGAAAGGGAATATATAACATCACGATTCGATGAAATATATTCCCTATTTTTTACGATTTTCAAAATCACACAGGATAAAAAGGAATAATAAAACATGAAAGTAAAATCAAATTTAAAGCCACGAAGTTATACTCAGAATGAAGTGGTTAGAATTGTAAATCAGAAGCAATATCTAACCTATATTAAAAATGGTGTTTATCCTATTGATATGTACGCCAGTATTGACGAAAAGACAGACAATACAATTTTAGCTATGATTTTCTTAAAAGAAGATACTTCTGAAGTATATAAGAAATGGTGTAATTATGAGTTAAATTAAGGGGAAATTATATATGAACGATTTAACATTTTTAACAGAATTTGCTGTTCCGATTATTGTTGGTGTATGTTTATGCGTTGGATATGTGATTAAGAATGTATCACTACTGATGCTATTAATAAATATATTCCATTAATTATGGCAGTTTTAGGTGTTGTATTGAATATTTGGATCAATATGTCATTTACTCCTGAGATTTTATTGGGCGGTATGTTTAGTGGCTTATCCAGTACAGGCTTATACGAAGTATTCAAGCAGCTCATCAAGAAATAAGAAGGTGGGCGTATGAATGGATACAATAGAAAATTTATTTAATATTGAATGGCAAGTTGTAATACTTGGAGTTATTACTGCTCTTTTTGCATTCAAAGCTATTGTTGAAATATTTAAATGGTTATTATTTGACTTTTTAGGTATAGAAACAAAAGCTATGAGAATGAAACGAGAAGAACATGAATTGTTATTAAAAACTGCAAATGATTTAAAAGATTTATCTGCACGTCATTTAGAAGATGTGAATCAATCAATAAAACACGACGAAAAAATTCAAGAGAATTTAGATTCGTGTATAAATGAGATCAGGGAATCTCTTAAAAAAACGCAAGATGCCATTACTCAATTTGCAGAAAATAGAGTTCACGATAGAGAGCAAAGTTTTACGATTCAGAAAGAATTAACAACTAGCATTGCAAAATTAGCTAAATCAGATTCATCTCGTGATGAGCAAATAAATAATATAATGTGGGCACAAAAAGAATCTCTTGCTGATAAAATAAATCAGAAATATAAACATTATATTGCTATTAACGGTATTCCCGAAGATGAGGTTGACGAATTTGTATCGCTTCACCAGGCATATAACGGAGTTGGTGGGAATCATCATGGAGATGCAAAATTCAATTATTGTATGGAACATTTACCGATTATACCAGTAGAGGTTAAATTAAAATACGATTAAAGTTCATTATACCACAAAAATTACCAATTCTGGTTAATATTTTCTTATGTATTATATGAATATACGAAATAATTCTAAGCATACTACATTACATGAAGAATAAAGTTGGTGAATATAGGTATAAACAGAATATATCAATATCAGAATTGTCCAAGAGATGTGGACTTTCTTCTACTGCTATTTCTAATTTAGAAAATGGATATACTTCTGATATTTTATTATCTCATGCAGTCGCTTTATCTTTTGCGTTACATGTAGACTTATATGAATTATTTTGTATAAAGAGATAAAGGAGATGTATGCTTATGGGAATGTATTATAATGTAATTTGTGAAGAAATCGAAATAACAGGTGGAAAAGTAATTCATATTGACAAGAATTTAGGGAATATGAATGATGTCCATAAACTTGTCTGTGCAAATATCAGCAAATATCCAAATGCTAAATGGGAATTATATCCTATGGCGATCAATAATTAAGATCATTACATACAACAATATATTAAATATGAAAGAGCAGTTTCTTCGGAAGCTGCTCTTTTGTGTTATGTAAAAGTGTCTTTACCACTCGCTAGTCATGTGGTAAGGGCATTTTTATTTTGGAAGAAAGGAGAATAAATGAGCAGAACAAAATTTAATGTAGATAAAGACAAAAGTAAGCGCACTTATAATGATATAACTTTTGATTCTATTTTAGAAATGAAATATTATCGTGATGTTCTTTGCCCTTTAGTGGAGAGTGGCGATGTGGTTAATTATGAGTTACAAAAGCCATATGAGTTACAACCAAAGTTCATACATAATGGTAAATCTGTTCAACCAATTAAATACGTGGCTGACTTTTTTGTTGTTTATAAAGATGGTCACGAAGAGGTTATTGATACAAAAGGATGCCAGATAGTGTTGCAATTTTAAAACGAAAATTATTTTGGTATCACTATCCCACTGTTGATTATAAATGGATTTGCTATTCAAAAATAGATGGAGGTTGGTGCGATTATGAATACGTTAAGAAACAACGAGCAGAACGAAAACGAAACAAAAAATTATAAAGTTTATATGCATACAAATCTTATAAACGGTAAGAAGTACATTGGTATTACAAAACAAAAACCTGAAAGAAGATGGAAAAATGGATGGGGTTACTATGACAAATCAGGAAGAGTGTATTTTTGGAAGGCAATACAAAAGTATGGGTGGAATAATTTTAAACATGAAATTATAGAAGATAGATTATCTTTTGAACAAGCAAAAGAGAAAGAGAGATATTATATTTCTTATTATAATTCTTCAGATAATTTAGATGGTTATAATTTAACGCTTGGTGGGGATGGTTTTTTAGGTAAAAAAAGAAGTCAAGAAACAAAAGATAAAATTAGTGAAAAAGTTAATTTATATTTTAAAAACAATCATGGTTATTGGTATGGCAAGCACATTCCATCAGAAGCAATTAAAAAGCAAAAAGAAACAAAGCGATTAAATCCATATCATCACACAGAGGAGTGGAAGAAAAATCATAGTCAACAATTAAAAGGTGCAAATAATGTAAAATCAAGACCTGTTCGTTGTATCACAACTAATGAAATTTTCGCAAATGCAAAAGAAGCCTCTGAATCGTATAAGGGAGCAGATTGTTCCAGAATACATAAATGTTGCAAAGGATATGGCAAGTCATCTGGGAAACATCCTATTACTGGTGAAAAATTAAGATGGGAATATGTGGACAAAGAGAATCCACGCACAGAAATAACAGTAAATATATTAGATTAAAGGAGATACATGGAATATGAAGATTTTAGAATTTGTGAACGGATATAAAGAAATTACAACAGATAAAGCAAAAGAAAATTATTTTAAGAAGAATGTGAATATTAAAACATATCTTTCCAATTCTAAATAAAATTACTATCGCTGAAAGAAATTGCTGATGTGGTATGTTTTGAACATGAAAAATACATCACTGAATCTGGAGAAGAAAAAAGTAGATCTACTATGAATGTACAGGTAAATACTCCTGTTCAGTATCTTCTTACTTGTAGAGCTATTGTAGAAAATTATACAGATCTTGAAATTGAAGATACTTCTTTTTACAAGGAATTTGATCTACTTCAGGAAAATGGTATCATGGATAAAATTCTTTGCACTATTCCAAACGATGAACTGAAGAATTTTGAAGCTATTGTAAATATGAAACGCGAAGATATTTTATATAATCATGGCACAGTAAAGGGATTCATCAGTGATAAAGTTGAGAGAATTTCCATGATTAGCTCTACTGTTCTTAAACCAGCAATGGAGAAAATTGCTACTGAACTTCAGAATATGGATGATGATAAGATTATGAAACTTTCTGATAGATTTTCAAAAGTGATGGAAAAAGTAATGAAGAAAACTAAATAATTTTATATATAAATGCAGAAAAGCCACGACTGGTTTGCCGTGGTCTTCTGTAAATCTCCTGTTATTCCTTGTTTCTCCCTTTATTCCTTGTGTCTTTCTAATTCTTATAGAAAGAGCAGCTAAATTCGAAGCCTTTAAGAAAGCTTAACTTTACATATATGTCTTTTATACGGTGGTTTCGTACATAAAGACAAAATGCAACTAAGATTATTAAAAGCCCGATGATGATAAAAATACTTGTCATCACCTATATGCTCCTTTCTAACACAAGTGTGTTGTAAAGCTTTGTGGAGAAATTTGGATTTCTCATCTGATAATAGCGTGCAGCGATTACACCACTTTCGAATGTAATCTGTTATCAGATGATTGTATTATAACATAAATATATAACTTTGAATAGAAAAACAGCACCGTATTTCTACGGTGCTGTTTTCCTGCCTCCTGTTGTACTTCTCCTTTGTAATAAGTCTTAGGCATTACAATTAGCCATATTGTAAGCTCAAGATAAGGAAAATACATTTGTAATGGTCATTTGTTCTATTGACAATTATATCATTGAATTACAATTTGTCAAGTAGACGCTTTCTCTATTTAAAATAATTTATATCTCAAGAACTCGTAAACATAGGATTTGAATTATAGGTTTTGTGTAGTAGAAGTTGGCTATTCTCCTACTGTTCTATCTAATTAATCATTTTAAGTAGATACTCACGTCTGTAAAACTAGATTATACTATTTTTTTATTATCTCTGTAGACTGTGTATATAAATCCCAAGACTGCAACACAGGTAGAAACAATTGAATAAATGGTTTCCATTACTGTGTATATAAATCCCAAGACTGCAACACAGGTAGAAACAATTGAATAAATGGTTTCCATTACAGTTATGTCCTTATCTACCTATATTTACCACAGATACTAATATTATAACATACGTGAGGAGAAAATTAAAGTTATATTTCAGAACAAATGTTCGTTGAAGAAACATATTATTTGAGTCTCATAAGTGTCAAACCTTATGAGACTATTTTTTATTTATTTTATTATTGAGAATTTTGGAGGATGTTATGGCAAATGGTAAATTATCCGCTATGGTTTTAAAAGATATAAACAAATTAGAAAAGAATTTAGCAAAAGAATGTGCGCCAAAAATTAATAAACTTTTTAAGGAATCACTAAATTTTGCGATGTTGGATTGGTATAACGATTACGATCCAAAAAAGTACAATAGAACTTATAACTTTATGAAAGTTTTAAATACCGCAAAGACAACTGGTTCTGGAACAACTATTACTATGCAAGCTGATTCCTCTTCTATGTCTGATTATCAAGGTTTTGATGAACCACCATATAGAGGATATGAAAAAGAACCATTACCTGCGAGTTTGGCATTTGATTTCTTTTTTATTAATGGTGAACACGGTCATGGTAATTGGATGATGCATAGATCAATTCCACCATTTATGACAGTAGATCGTGATGTAGATGATGGTTTTGGAAACCGAGTACAGGATATTATTAGTGCAACTATGGGAAGTCTTTTAACAAAAAAATAGTGAGGTGATTTATACATATGTCAGGAATAGCATCATGGCAAGCGGAAATTAAGCTTGATATTAATGATTTAAAGAAAAGACTTTCTGAAGCTGAAAAAGAGCTTGGGGAAGTCACCGAAAAAGAACATAAAGTAAAATTAGATATAGATACAAAAACATTAGATTCAGCTATTAAGAAGCTGGATAAGATGCTTGATTCTCTTGGTAAAGGTACTGGAGATTTTAAACAGTTTGAGAATTTATCAAAAGAATTATCGGAAATTACATTTGAAGTAAAAGATTTTAGCAAGGCATTTGGTAAATTAGATGATTCAGGTGCTAAGACACTACTTTCTTCCATTCAGAGTATTGATAGGTCACTTTCAGAATTGAGTCAACATATTCTCAATGTTAATAAAAACATGGGTAATATGGGGAATAATACAAGTAGTGCTGTTAAGCAAGTAGAGAATATTGGTAATACTGCGGCTGATGCTGTAAAACAAGTAGATAAACTTGCAGATGCTCAGGGTAAACTTGGTAATAAAACGAATATTTCAAAAGAAAGTAAAGAAAGACAAAAAGAAATCGAAGCAGAACAAAAATTAGCTGAATCCAAGAGAAAGTCAAGACAAGATGCTAGATATTCACAAAAATCTTCTGTCGAAAAAGCATTAAAAGATCAGGAAAGTGCTTGGAAAAATATTCAATCCATTCGTGAGAAAATTTCTAAAACATCTGATTCTGCGGAAATCGAAAATCTTCAACAAATTAAAAAAGGATATCAAGAACAATATGTTGAAGCTAATAAGGTATTAAAAGCTAATTCTGATTTATATGATAAGGAATTACAGCGTTCTAAACTTCAGCAGATTAAGACTGATACAAATAAGAGAATTGCTGAACCTCAAAATAAAAATGAAGAACAAGCCAGAAATAAAGCTTCTAAATATATAGAATCAGCACAGAAAAGATTAAAGAATGCTATTTCTAAATATGATTATGGTGACACTTCTGAAGCTTCTGCCGAGTTAGAAAAGTTAGGCAAGGCATGGGCTAACTTTGCTACAAAAGACAATCCTAATCCAACATTAGAGCAAGTTGAAGCTCGAATGAAAGAGATTGATAATACTATTGCTTCTATTATTTCTAAGCTCAAGACTGATCATACTTCTAATTTAAAGAAATTAAATGATGAGATCAAGGATGAAGATAAATCTAAAAAGAAGAAAGATTCCGAAAAAAGAAGAAAACTTCTGATGAAAATGCTACTAAATGGAGTACGTTCAATAATGATTTAAATAAAACCAAGAAATCAGAAGAGCGAAAACTTCAGGGAAAATCTATTAACAAGCAAGCGAAATCTATTGAACAGTTAGAAAAGGAATTAGAAGATTTTCATACTCAAGGAATTATTAGTGAAAAACAGTTTACAGATGCTAATAATAAGATAAATGGTATCAAACAACATCTTCAAGATATGAAGGATGATATCAATAAGAATTTCACTGACAACTTAAATAAATCCGTTGAGAAATATCAGAAAGAACTTGATAAAAGACAAAATAAGCCAGAAAATCAAAATCAAGGAAAACCTTATAAAGATGCACTCAATGAATTCTCTTCTAAACTCAAAGAATTAGAAGCTATTCAAACCAAAATTAGAAATAACAAAGGTTTAGCTACTGAGGAAGATAAAACCAGAGTAGAAGAATTAACTAATGAAATCGAAAAATATTCAGATGCTTTAAAAAATATGTCTGCTGCTAATAAGGGTTCTACTGAAATTTCTCGACAGAAGGAACTTCAAAAAATTGGAGATTATCTTCAGAGAAATACTAAGATTTCAGAAGAAGCCAAAGCAAAATTAAAAGCTTACATGACTGAATTAAAGAGTGGAAGTGCTTCCACTAATATTGAGCATATTCATACAGAGTTCTTAAAAATTGCACAAGCTGAACGAGAGGCTGGTAGAGAGGGCAAAAGTTTCTTTAGTGTCATTAAAGAAAAAGTTTTCTATGGAGCTGCTGGTTCTATTGCTTCTTATTTTGGTATTAATGATTTAATTCAATATGGTAGACAAGGTATTGAGACTGTACGTGAACTTAATACTGCTCTCACAGAGATGAGAAAAGTTTCTAACGAATCTCTAGGAACATTAAAAGAATATCAGTCAACTACATTTGATACTGCAAATGATGTCGGTACAACAGCAAAACAAATCCAAGATTCCACGGCTGATTACATGCGTTTAGGAGAATCATTACAAGACGCTGCTGAAAGTGCTAAAACAGCAAATGTATTATTAAATGTATCTGAATTTGATAACATCGAAGATGCAACTAAATCTCTTGTTTCTATGGGTCAGGCATACAAAGATTTAGATAAAATGAGTATTGTAGACAGGCTAAATGAGATTGGCAACAACTATAGCATCTCAACCGATGAATTAGCATCTGGTCTTCAAAAATCTGCTGCTACTCTCTCACTTATGGGAAATACAATTGATGAAGCTGCTGCATTGATTACAACAGCCAATAGTGTAATTCAAGATTCGGATAGTGTCTCAGCAGGTTTAAGAACGATTTCTCTTCGTTTAGTTGGTACAGAAGAATCAGAAAAAGAACTTTCTGCTATGAACGAAGAAGTTGACGCATTTGTTAAATCTACAAATTCTAAAAAGCAACAAATCATTAAAGACTACACTGATGTAGCTTCTAACAATTATCAAGGTTTTGATATTCTTGATAGTAATGGAAATTATAAAAATACATATCAAATCCTCCTCGGTATATCCAAAATCTACAAAGAAATTCAGGAGCAAGACAAAAAGCTTGGTACAAATCATGCTGTGGCTTTAGTCGAGGAATTAGCAGGTGAACTTTTGCCTGAAGAATGCGAAAGCATTTCTTATAGAACATATTTAACTGCAAGGGCAGCCTAAAATTTCATGCCACAATATAGGGGAAACCACTATATGAAGGATTAAAAAGTTGAAAATGTAACAATGGCTTGTTTGCAACGAAGCACCCTAACGTACCCCGTAGATCATACGGTACTTTAGCCGAGGGTGAACGCTCAACGATCATCCCCATGTCGGGATTTGGAAATATTTTTCAAGGAAACGGAGAATATATAAATAAGGGTGGAAATCCCGAATATCCAAATCATTAGGAGTAGGACGTAATCGCAAATGACGTTGGTGAAAATCCATTAAATCGAAAAGGTATGAACCCTAACGTAAAGTCGAGGGTTTAAAACATGATCTATACTTTATTGAAAAATGAAGAATTTAATTATGCTAAAATAAGGAGTTTTATGAGAAATAAATGGACAAAAGAAGAATTAGATTTTATAAAAGATAATTATAAAAATATGAATGATAACGAATTATCTAGCTACATTACTAATCATACACCAGATAGTATTGCTGTTAAAA
>NZ_QUFZ01000036.1:0-14108 GCF_003478725.1 Clostridium sp. AF22-10 | reverse complement strand
TCTGGAAAACCCAAAGCAACTTTCGATGACCTGTCCGGGAATCGAACCCGGGTTTACGCCGTGAGAGGGCGTCGTCT
Source organism: Clostridium sp. AF22-10 (assembly GCF_003478725.1). Taxonomy (NCBI): domain Bacteria; kingdom Bacillati; phylum Bacillota; class Clostridia; order Eubacteriales; family Clostridiaceae; genus Clostridium; species Clostridium sp. AF22-10. The sequence goes on along the minus strand of NZ_QUFZ01000036.1, from coordinate 14,031 downwards.
TGACCGCTTGACCAACAGGCCGTATGTTTTATAATAGAATCGAGGCGACGTGATTCGAACACGCGACCTCTGCGTCCCGAACGCAGCGCTCTACCAAACTGAGCCACGCCTCGATTACATGACGTAGTATAATATAAATCCAGGAGAATGTCAACACTTTTTTTGAAGAATTTTTAAAAATATTTATTATGTTTAATATTTCGCTATAGTTGCTTGTGTTTACTCAATTCAATAAATTTATATTTACTTCATCAGCTTCTGAATGGTCTTGCACAGCTCCTCAACCGCTTCTTCCCCATTTCCCGCCTCTATATCATCGACCACACAGGTTTTGATATGGTTGGACAGCAGGACTTTGGAAAAACTGTTCAGCGCCGCCTGAACCGCTGATACCTGGTTTAATATATCGACGCAGTATCGCTCGTCTTCCACCATCGCCTTCACACCGCGCACCTGTCCCTCGATCCGGTTTAAACGTTTCAGCAGATCTTTTTCTTCGGTCAGATTTCTGTGTTTGTGGCGTTCCGTCTCTCCTCCCTGACAGACCTGCGCTTGTGATTCACATTTACAACAGCCCATGCTTTTCTCCTATCTTTTATCAAAATGCTGCGAAATGGCATATTAATTCCACCATTTCGCAGCTTTTTTCATCCTACTGAATCGAGTCCACCTTATAATCCTGTGCCTCAACCGCCTCTTTCAACGTATCGTCTGCCACATCCGCACTCATGCTTACGACCGCGGTTCCTTTCTCATGGCTGACCTCTGCGCTCTCCACGCCTGCCAGTGCCTCCAACGCCTTCTTTACGCGTGCCTCACAGTGTCCACACATCATTCCTTCGATATTCATTGTCTTTGTCATCGTTATTCCCTCCATATTTATATTATTTTTTTGATTCTCACTTTTTTGCATTTCTTTTGAAACAGTTTCATTTCCATTTGCTGTTTGCCCAATTGACCGGGTATCTTCTGCCCCCACCCTAACTGCACCTGCGTTTCTGCCTTTTCTCCACCTTTATTAGCAGCCTTCTCAGCCCTCTTCCGCATCGGATGATCCTTCGATGCATCGTGCATCTTAAACAGATTCAGCCGCAGCGCGTTCGTCACTACGCAGAAGCTGGATAAGCTCATCGCTGCAGCGCCGAACATCGGATTTAATTTCCATCCAAAGATAGGATACCACAAACCGGCTGCAAGTGGAATACCCACAACATTGTAAAAGAATGCCCAGAACAGGTTTTCGTGAATATTTCGAAGCGTCGCACGGCTTAGACGGATTGCCGCCGGAACATCACTCAAACGGCTCTTCATCAACACCACATCCGCGGCATCAATCGCGATATCTGTACCAGCTCCGATCGCGATACCTATATCGGCACGCGTGAGCGCCGGGGCATCATTGATACCATCACCGACCATTGCCACCTTACCCTGTTCTTTCAGGCTGCGGATGACACTCTCTTTCCCATCCGGAAGTACTCCGGCAATGACTTCATCCACACCAGCCTGTGCCCCAATCGCACGGGCGGTCCGCTCATTATCTCCGGTCAGCATGACCACACGGATTCCCATGTTCTGCAGTTCCTTGACCGCCTGCGGGCTGTCTTCCTTGATGACATCTGCCACGGCAATCATACCAGCCAGACGACCATTTTTCATAAAGCACAGCGGTGTCTTGCCTTCCGATGCCAGGCGCTCAAAGGATGCCTGTTCCTGTGCGGACACCGTCGTATGTCCGCTGATATAGGAAAAGCTTCCGCCTGCCAATGAAGCGCCGTCTAACGTACCGGAAAGTCCATTACCCGGCAGCGCCTGGAAATCAGCCGCCTCCGGCGCATCCACCTGCTGTTCTTTTGCATAGAGAAGAACAGCTTTCGCCAATGGGTGCTCACTCTTCTTTTCCAGGGAAAGCGCCAGGCTTACCAGCTCCTTCTCAGTCACACCTCCGGACGGGATGACGTCGGTCACACGCGGCTCGCCGCTGGTGATCGTACCCGTCTTATCAAGCGCTACAATGTCCATTTTTCCGGTTTCTTCCAGCGAAACAGCTGTCTTGAACAAGATTCCATTTTTCGCGCCCATGCCGTTGCCGACCATAATCGCAACCGGCGTAGCCAGTCCCAGTGCACACGGGCAGCTGATAACCAATACGGAAATACCTCGCGCCAGTGCGAATCCAAACGTCTGTCCTGCCAGCAGCCAGATAATCGTTGTCACCACTGCGATCGTGATAACCGCCGGGACAAACACGCCGGAAACCCGGTCTGCAATCTTGGCGATCGGCGCTTTCGTCGCCGCCGCGTCGCTGACCATGCGGATAATCTGCGACAGGGAGGTATCTTCACCGACTCTGGTCGCCTCACAGCGCAGATAACCAGACTGGTTGACCGTTGCCGCCGAAACCGGGTCACCCTGTGCCTTATCCACCGGAATACTCTCGCCGGTCAGTGCTGCCTCGTTGACCGCGCTTGTTCCTTCCAGGACCACACCGTCCACCGGGATATTTTCACCTGGGCGTACAACAAATACATTACCCTTCTTTACCTCGTCAATCGGAACCTTTGTTTCCACTCCATCCCGGATGATAACAGCTGTCTTCGGTGCCAGTTTCATCAGTCCCTTTAAGGCATCCGTCGTTTTTCCCTTGGAACGCGCCTCCAGCATTTTTCCGACTGTGATCAGCGCCAGAATCATTGCCGCCGACTCAAAGTAAAATTCATGCATGTAGGACATGACTGCCGTGTCGTTGCCCTTTAACTGGGCGTCCGTCATCGCAAACAACGCATATGTGCTGTAGATAAACGACGCGCCGGAACCAAGTGCTACCAACGTGTCCATGTTCGGGGCGCGGTGTAAAAGTCCCTTGAAACCGCTGATAAAGAATTTCTGGTTAATCACCATGATAATTCCGGCCAAAAGGAGCTGCAAAAGTCCCATCGCCACATGGTTGCCATCCATAAAGTGCGGCAGCGGCCAGCCCCACATCATATGTCCCATCGACATATACATAAGGACTGCTAAGAATCCCAGCGATGCGATCAGACGGTGTTTTAAGACCGGCGTCTCCCGATCTTTTAAGGCGTCCTCTGCCTCCGACGCGCTCTGCGCCTGCGCTGCAGTGCCCTGTCCTTTCAGGGATGCGCCATATCCGGCATCTTCCACCGCATGAATCACGGTCTCCGGGGGCACATCGCCCTCGACGCCCATCGAATTTGTCAGCAGGCTGACCGAGCATGCCGTGACACCCGGCACTTTCGATACTGCCTTTTCAACCCGGCTGCTGCATGCCGCGCAGCTCATGCCGGTTACTGTATATTGCTTCATGGTCTCCTCCTATCTCTTAACTGCCTTTATAATATACCCCCATAGTATATGTCAACCCCAATTTCATTTATGATCTCTTTTTCTCAACAAAATAATAATGGACGCAAAAAGACTCTGTCCGGAGAATTTCCCCTTACAGAGTCTTTTATACATTCGCATCCATGCCGCCCTTTTGCGGGCATAGACATTATTCCATTTTTATCTGCGCATCATCCAAACAGCACGCCCAGCACGCCGTAGGACAGAATCGACATAATCACCGTCGCCAGCGCGATACCGACTAAAATCGCGCCAAATGCCTTGCCAAATTTCATGTGGAGCAGGGATGCCACCAGCGCGCCTGTCCATGCGCCGGTTCCCGGAAGCGGGATGCCGACAAAGAGCATCAGCCCCCAGAACTCATATTTCTCGATCTGCCCTTTTTTGCTCATCGCTTTGCGTTCCAGCCACAGCGCAATACCACGGAAACACGGAACCTTCTTCATCCACTCCAGCACATGGCGGATCAGAAGCAGGATAAACGGGATCGGCAGGATATTTCCCACGATACAGATCGGGATCGCCCGCAGGATCGGCACGTTTAAGAGTGCCGGTGACGCAGCCAGAAGCCCGCCTCGAAGTTCCAGAATCGGAATCATCGAGATAATGAAGATAATTGCCTCCTTCGATATGACTCCGGATAAATTAGCTGTAAACCATTGTACCAGTGAATCCATAAATTATGCCTGCTCCCCGCTGTTATTTTCATTCTGTGCCGCAGTATCGGTGGTGTTCTCCGAAACAGAGTCCGAAGCATCCGCGGAATCCGCGTCTGGGCCAGCCGTGCCTTCTGTTTCTGCGTTGTCAACCGCCTTATCTGCTGCAGCTTCATCCTTCTCTTCAAAGATAGTCTCCTGCATCTCCTCTGGTTCTTCCGGCTCATGCACATCTGCAGATGTCGTCGAATCCATCGGCGCACCGCACCGGCTGCAGAATGCCGCATTTTTCTCCACCTTTGCGCCGCACTCCGCGCAGACTCTTGTGCCCTCTAACTCGGCAATCTCATCCTCCAGGGACGCAATCTTCACAAGCCCTGCCTGGATAGTGTGGAACTCATCTGCAAATTTCCCTTCCAGCTCGCCCTCATGTCTGTCATAGTATGCTTTTCCCAGTGTGATATATGCCTTATTAATCTTATCTTTCTCGGCGGACAGCTTCGATTTCAGCTGTAATACGCCTGTGATGTCCTTTACCCGGTTCGCAGCTTCCTTGCTCTTATCGCTGATCACCTTTCCAAGTTCATCGAAAAATGCCATATTTCTTCCTCCTCTGCGGGATATGTACGCCTCAAATTTTGTTCTGCCTGATGGGACAGCGCATCGCTGTTCTAAATCCAAAGGCAGGTTCATGCAAAACCAAAGCGTCTGATATTTTCTCATAACGATTCAGCCGGTTTTTGCATCAAATACATAAACCGGCTGAACCGCTACGTTTCCCTTTATTTTAGCCCCTACGGGGGAGAAAGTCAATCTTTTGCATCCCTGAATCAACTCCAGGCAGCTTTTTTAATACGCAAACACCCGGTTCAGCCGCATCAATTCCGGTGTCAGGCCGAAGGTCGATTTCACAAACTCCGGAACCTTGCCATAGCGGAATGAGCGCTGGTAGATGCCATACTGACCCGATTCATCCATTTCATAGTCCGCCGCATATTCCCCATCATACAGGGCATTCTGACCGGCATCCACCGTATATGTCTGACCTATCTCATTTTCCTCCATTGAATTTACCGAATCCCTCAAATCATCCTCTGAAACTGCCCCTGTGTCCTCTGTACTGGACACATATACTGCAATATTGATCCCCTGATATGCCTCCGCCATTTGATTGATCTGCACCATATCATCCGAAGCGGAGTTTGCAAGAATTTCTGCAATCTGTTCCGGATCTGTAATCGTTACCTCGCGTCTGCTGTCATTCTGAAGATACTCCCGCTGGCGTTTTCCAAGCTCTGTATCTGCCGGTGCCAGCTGATCCTCCGGAATCTTGCCGCCCTGATACTGAAGCACGATTTTTTCTGTGTTTTCCGGTGTCACCTTGCTGCCGACCTCGGTACCACACTGTTCCAGAATCGCGATCGTCTCCTGGAAGGACGGATAAATCGGATAATAATCAAACTGGTTAAATGTGTCATAATAGCCGCCATTTTTACGAATCACATCAATCATCGCCTGCATCTCATTTGTCTTAAACTGAATCTCCGCGATCGGCATCTCCTCCCGGCGCATATCCGGCGTCAGAGCCATCAGCTCTTTCTGGTATGCAGCAAGAAGTGCCACCTTCGTCTGCTCATCCGGAAGCTTCACATGGCTGCAGTCCTCTTCCTCTTTGTAATTGATGCCTGCGGCATCGTCTGCCTGTAGGGACAGCACCGGGTACATTCCCAGTTTATAGCTCTGATTTTCATAAATGGAATCTAGCTGTTCCCGCAGCTCCGATACATTGATCGTGCGGTAATTACGGTAAACGGTTTTTCCATTGTTCAGATGCCAGGACAGCACGATCGAATCATAGCGTGAATCCAGATCCGCCTCACTCATCCAATCCTGTCCGCCGTTCAAATGCTTCCGCTGTCTGGAAGCTGTCTCGATGCCCTGCGCGCCAATTTCCCGCAGGACACGGATTCCATCCTCATCCGAGATCTGCATTTTATCTGCCACATCTCCCTGGGACGCCCATTCCATTCCAGCACTGTAGCCATCCCTATACATTCTCGGAGTCACATGGTAAGCCCCTACCGCATTGTTGTCCAGTGCATCACAGTAAATACCCGCGTATGCAACCTTGTCATCATCCGGCAGATAGCTGTCATATCCTGCCACATCCAGGCGGAACCCTAAGAAAATGGCTGCCACTGCCACCGCACTGATGACAAGCTGTCTCTTATGCGCAAACAAGCTCTTAAAATCGAAATGATAGATAATTTCGATCAGGCAGCTGGTGATGAGCAGTCCGCAGATCAAGCCAAACACGGTCCAGATATCATCATTCAGGATTGACCGGAAAATCATTCCGGAAAACAGCGTGATCGGCACAACCAGAAGGAAACGGATCACCGGCTCACTTACCTTAAATGCCATCGCTCTTCCCGCCGCCTCAGACGGGCGTTTCCGGTACAGGAACATTCCCAGGCCAAAGAGCAGGGCTGCCACTGCCAATGCAATGACTGCCATCCGGGTAGGATGATCCGAACCAGTTGCCGTGCCGTACCAGAAAACCGGTGAGGTCCGCTCGCACCAGCGCAGCAGGAAATTGCCATTGTCATAAAACGTCATGAAGTATTCGGAAAAATACGTCGATACCACTGCAGCCACACCCGGTCCCCAGCTAAAAAGCACGCCGGTTCCCAGTAAACCCACGATCAGATTGCCTGTCAGAATCACTGCCAGCACAACCGTCATGTACACCAGTGTAAAAAAGCACATATGCTGTACATACCCAATCAACAGGGTTCCCCATGAAAATGGTGCGCCCTTTACCTGCAGCATCACTCCTGCCGCCAGCAGAAATACCAGATACGGGACTGCCAGATACAGGATACCGTCCAGGCAGGTCACAGTATAAAGCATTTCACGGCTGATCGGAAGGCTGTGAAAAAAATCCGTTTTCTTTTTCGAATGGAGATACGAAAAACCGGACGCTGCCAGCACCACTGCCGCCACAATCAGGATAAATACCAGCATTGCATTCTGGATCGAATACATATTCAGCATCTCATTGGTCAGCTTTAATTTTGCTTCTGCTAACGCCGCTTCGACGCTCAGATCTTTAGACAAGTTATCCGGACGCAGCATTATGCTGGTTTCCAGCGCTGTCAGGACCGGAAACAGAAAAAAGCACAAAAGTGCGGTAAGCGCCACGCTCCAGAGACGCTGCTTCGTATTTTCTCTCATATATTTAAAAAACAAGCCTTTTGATGTCATAACCAGCCACCTCCGTTTCACTGATAAAGATCTCTTCCAGGGAAAGCGGTATCATTTCAAAAAACACCGGATGATACGCCTGTAAAATTGTCTGAATTTCTTCCCGTTTTCCGCGCACGGTAAGCGTCAGGAGACTTCCCCTCTGTTCCGTCTTTATAATATCGATTCCCTGCAAATCGCTGCTCCCCACTCCCGCCGGAAGCACACACTGAATCTTGTGAATATTTAACTTCATATCGTCCAGATCCTTTGAGAGAAGCATTCCTCCCTTGTGAAGCAGACCTACATGGTCGCAGATATCTTCCAGCTCCCGCAGATTATGGGAGGCGATAACCGGCGTGAGGTTCCGCTCCTCGATATCATTGGCAAAAAGACTCTTGACCGTCTGCCGCATGACCGGATCCAGCCCGTCAAACGTCTCGTCGCAGAACAGATAATCGGTTCCCGCGCAAATGCCCAGCAGCACAGCGAGCTGTTTTTTCATACCCTTCGAAAAGGTCTGCACCTTCCGCCGGCTTTCCAGTTCAAAATTCTTTAGCAGTTTATCAAACCGGGCTGCATCAAACTTCGGATAAATCCCCTGATAAAACACCTTCATATCTTCCGCCGTTCCATTGCTTAAGAAATACGGCTCATCCGGGATATAAAAGCACCGTGCCTTTACCTTTGTATTCTCAAATACCGTCTCATCATCAACCGTAATGCTCCCTTCGTCCGGCTTTAAAATACCGGCTGCCATCCGCAAAAAAGTACTTTTTCCGGCGCCGTTGGTTCCAATCAGACCAAAGACACTTCCATTGTGAATCTCCGCATGGATATGATCGACTGCCACTGTATCATAAAAACGCTTCGTCAGGTTCTCAGCCTTTATCATTCCTGTTTCCTCCTTCCTCACTTCCATAGCTCTGGATGACCTGCTCCTGGAACTCCAGCATCGTGATGCCGGTTCCTTTTGCATCCCGGATCAGAAGTTCCAGCTGATCCCAGATCTCCTGCCGCTTCCTCTCCCGAATCTGCCGGTTATCCGCCACAAAACTGCCCCTGCCCTTAACCGAATAAATATATCCCTGGCGTTCCAGCTCTGCATACGCCCGCTGGATCGTATTCGGATTCATCGACAACTCCGTTGCCAGACTCCGCACGGATGGAAGCTGACTGTCCTGCTCCAAAATCCCCCGGACCATCAGATCCGACAGCTTCTCAACAATCTGCTCATAGAGAGGTCGTCGATCTTTATAATCAATCAGAATCATGCTCACATTCTCCTTTCCTCCATTCTGCCCTGTATCAAAAATCATAAGTGTATTAGTTCATTTAATACAGTTATAGTATACAAAAAGGGCAGTCGATTGTCAACCGACTGCCCTCTTACGATTTTCTTAACAACCTTTTTGGTTATATCCGAATAGAAACAAACTTCTGCAATCAAAGATTGATTACTGAGCCTGTGTCTCCTCAGCTGCCTCAGTCTCTTCTGTTTCAGCCTCAGTCTCCTCAGCTGCCTCAGTCTCTTCCTCAGATGCCTCTTCGGTCTCTTCCTCGGAAACTTCCTCAGTCTCTTCTGTTTCAGCCTCAGTCTCCTCAACTGCCTCAGTCTCTTCTGCTGCTACAGTCTCCTCTGCTGCTGCAGTTGTCTCCTCTGCTTTGCTGCCGCAAGCGGTCAGAGCAGATGCTGCTACCATTGCACTCATAACTAAGATTGCTGCTGTTTTTGTAAGATTCTTTCTCATAATTATTCTCTCCTCTTTAAAACATACGATTTATGTTTTCTTGTACCTCATCGGTACAGGACTTATAATAAAAACAAATTATGTCCAAAATATGAACAGATAATTAACATTCACTAAATAAATCCCATATTTCTTACAAAAAACGAAAGTTTTCGTAAGAAAAATCCTTGTTTCTGTTGGTTTTACATCATTTTTTTAAGTCTTTAAATCTTAATATATATGCGGCAGTTTTCTCGTTTCAATGCTGCTTTTTCCCAGTTTCCAGCTTATTTCTATTCTTTTTTCGTTTCTTTATGAACAATTTTCCCGATTTTGTGTTTACGATTTGTTCACAATTTAGCCAAATTTGAACGGTTGGAACCGGACTGAAATTCCGTCATATATTTCCGGTAGCGAAGCGGCAGGCGCGTTCGCTGGCAGGCTGGATTTTCCCGCTCCTTAATTCCTATCTGATGAAAAAATGCACTCCAGAGCGCCGCATATTCGCTCTGATCGGTTTTCCCGGAAAGCGCCTGCAGGGGTTCTGTCTCAGCCCCGCGCATCATATACCACCGCCCCTTTCCTGTCCAGACTCCCGCTTCCTGATGATTTTTATCATAGATAATAAATGGTTCCGATGGCAGGCGATCCGTAAAATACGGCATCAGCAATGCCGTCACCCGGTTTTTCGGACCAATCTCAGAAAACAGTACCTGATCGGAATATTCCGCAAACCGCATAAATTCTATCTGCAAATGCGCTTCATTGGCAACCGCGCGGTTGATCTGAAAGACTGTCTGCACCGCCGGTATCTGTAAATTGTCCGTGATACGTCTCCCTGCTGCCCCTGCGCCAAATCCACAGACCAGAAACCGGTAGACCGCCTCTGCCCGATCCTCCCGTTCACTCAGTGCCGTGCGGTAAATCCAGCTGTACGCCAGTTCTGACAGGGATCTGCGCACCGAGCGCACGACTTTCTGCGCCTTGAGCTGATCCACCGCCACCTCCCGGTACTCCGAAAACAGGCTGTAATTATATTCGCCCTGTACTTCCAGCCGCACGTTCTCATGCCCCAAGCGGCTGCTCCAGGCATCATATACTCCTGTGAATATGCCTTCCGGACTGTCTTCACATACAAATACAACCATTTTTCTCTCCTCCGTTCGTTTCATACCTGCGCCATATGAAAATCATCAAACAACGACATCTGGCGGTACAGCCCGCTCTGTGACAGCTGCCACTGCTTCCGCTTTTCTTCACTGACTAGCTGTGCCGCGATCGCATCCTCATGGATCTGCACCGGTACATCATCCGCCCTGAACAGGTAATGAAGTATACCGCCCGCTTCAACACAACTCCCATCTTTTTCAAATCTTCAAACCGAAGCGCCGTCTGCTTTCTCGCAGCGACAATCCGCATCGCAGACTTTACCCCGATGCCCGGAACCCGCAGAAGCATCTCATACGGTGCCCGGTTTACCTCCACCGGGAACTCTCCCAGGTTCTGCAGCGCCCAGTCGCACTTCGGATCCAGAAACACATTAAAATTAGGGTGTTTTTCACTCAGAAGTTCCGACGCCCGGAAGCCATAGTAGCGCATCAGCCAGTCCGCCTGGTACAGACGGTGTTCTCGCAGAAGCGGCGGTCCGTCCGGAAGATCCGGAAGCAGGCTGTCCTCATTCACCTTGATAAACGCCGAATAAAAGACCCTCTTTAATCCAAAATTCCGATACAGCGCTTCCGCGACTGCAACCATCTGATAATCACTCTCCGGAGTCGCCCCGACAATGAGCTGCGTGCTCTGACCGCCGGGGACGAAATAATTCTTGCTGTTTGAGATATTTCCCAGTCCGAAACTGCCATAGATCGAGCGTCCCGGGATGACACGGGGGGTCTCCGGTGTATGTGTCCTTCCAACCCTTTCATCCGTTCCCCCCGGCTCTTTCGACCTCATAAATCCTTTTACCTTGTCTCCATTCCGCCCCCAATCCATCTTTGTCTTTGTCTGATTCAGACTCAGAATTCCCTTGTCAGCCTGCAGACATTCCTTTTCCCCTTTTCCTATCGCTTTACCACCAATTCCATATCTCCCGTCTCCCGGAATCTGAATTTCTCCGCGCTCTTTCTGCGGAAGCCATGCCCCTCTGCTCTCCAGACGCCCTTCCTGCTCCAGCTGTCTCGCAATCCCAGTCTGGATCTGGCGCATCGGGCGCAGTATCTTGTCCCGCGTCTTTCCCGGTGCCAGGCGCGCCAGACCATCAGCCGTCGGAAGCTCCAGATTCACACTCATCCGGTCCGCCAGAAAGCCCACTCTCTCAATCAGCTCCGGATCTGCCCCCGGAATTGCTTTCACATGGATGTAACCGTTAAATCGATGGACCCGCCGAAGCCGGTACAAGGTCTGATACAGCAGTTCCATCGTGTGATCCGGTGTCTCCAGCACACCGGAACTTAAAAACAATCCTTCTATATAGTTGCGCCGGTAGAATTCCATCGTCAGACGGCAGACCTCCTCTGGCGTAAAGGAGGTACGGACCGTGTCATTGCTCCGACGATTGACACAGTAATGACAGTCATAGATGCACTGGTTCGTAAATAAAATTTTCAGCAGGGAGATACAGCGCCCATCCGAGGCAAAACTGTGACAGATGCCGTCCACCCGGCTGTTTCCAAGAAAGCCTTCCTTTCCCTTTCTACCCACGCCGCTGGATGTGCAGGCGGCGTCATACTTCGCCGCATCCGATAAAATTCTTAACTTTTCTTCGATTGAAAGATTTTCCTGTATCAGCATGAGGTTCTGCCTCCTCCCGTTTCTCGAACATCCGTTCTGTATTTATCATATCACACCCTCTTTTTAAATGCAAGCCGTTTTTCGAACGCACATTCTATCATCCCGCACACTGTATCCGAGTCTTTCCAATTCTACGCAAAGCGTTGTTAAACTTCCTCTTAAAATATAATTTCGATAACACATGACAATATTTCCGATTGTTTTCCTCGCAAGCCGCGTTTATAATAAAGAAAGATTGAAGGTATAAAATGAATTATTCTTATAGGTAGGATGAAGGAGGAGTTTACAATGGCTATTTTAGTTACTGGAGGCGCCGGTTACATCGGCAGTCATACCTGCATCGAACTTTTAAACGCCGGATATGAGGTCGTTGTCATGGACAACCTTTACAATGCCAGTGAGGAAGCGCTGCGCCGCGTGGAGAAAATCACCGGCAAGCATGTAACCTTTTACAAGGCAAATATGCTGGATCGCGAGGCAGTCAATGAGATTTTTGAGAAAGAATCCATCGATTCGGTCATTCATTTTGCAGGCTTAAAGGCAGTCGGAGAATCCGTTGCGAAGCCACTGGAATATTACCACAACAATATCACCGGAACCTTGATTCTCTGCGACGTAATGCGCAATCATGGCGTCAAGAAAATCATTTTCAGTTCCTCCGCTACCGTATACGGAGATCCGGCATTCGTCCCGATCACCGAAGAATGCCCGAAAGGCAAAATCACAAACCCTTACGGTCAGACAAAGGGAATGCTTGAGCAGATTTTAACTGACCTGCACGTGGCAGATCCGGAATGGAATGTCGTTCTGCTCCGCTACTTCAACCCAATCGGTGCACACAAGAGCGGTCTGATCGGCGAGGATCCGAAGGGAATCCCGAACAACCTGGTTCCTTATATCGCACAGGTTGCTGTCGGCAAGCTGAAATGCCTCGGTGTCTTCGGCAATGATTACCCGACTCCGGACGGAACCGGTGTGCGCGATTACATCCACGTAGTTGACCTTGCAGTCGGTCATGTAAAAGCACTCCAAAAATTTAACGATAAGCCAGACGTATATATCTACAACCTCGGCACCGGCAAAGGCTACAGCGTACTCGATGTTGTCAAGGCTTACGAAAAAGCCTGCGGCAAAACAATTCCTTATGAAATCAAGCCACGCCGCGCCGGCGATATCGCAACCTGCTACTCCGATGCTACCAAAGCGAAAAATGAACTCGGCTGGGAAGCTCAGTACGGCATTGAGGAGATGTGCGCTGACTCCTGGAAATGGCAGTCGATGAACCCGAACGGATATCGGGACGCTGAGGACTAAAAGATAACAAAAGCGGCTGACAGATGTCCACCCTAACATCTGCCAGCCGCTTTTTCTGTTCTTTATTTGTGTTCCGCAAATCCCCGCCGCATTTTTTCCAGCGCCCGCTTCTCGATCCGGCTCACATAAGAACGCGAGATTCCAAGTCCGTCGGCAATCTCCCGCTGCGTCTGTTCCTTTCCGCCAAACAGCCCGTACCGGCTGCGTAAGACGATTTTCTCTGTTTCTTTTAAACACGCTTCATAGGCGCGGTAAAGCTGTTCAATTTCCTGCTTTAAAATAATGGTTTCCAGAACTTCTTTTCCTTCTGCCTCCAGCACATCCATCCGGCTGACGGTTTCTCCATCTTTATCTACCCCGATCGGTCATATAACGAGATATCCTTTGCATATTTTTTACCAGCACGGAAGGTCATCAGAATCTCATTCTCGATACATTTCGCCGCATACGTCGCCAACCGCGATCCCCGCTCCGGATGAAACGTATTGACCGCTTTAATGAGCCCGATGGTGCCGATCGACAGGAGATCTTCCATTTCATAATCTGTACCCTGATATTTTCTGGTCACATGCGCCACCAGCCGTAAATTTCGCTCTATCAGAGTATTGCGTGCCTCATGGTCTCCCTCTTTCATGCGTTCCAGACAGGACCGTTCCTCTCCAGGTGTCAAAGGCTTTGGAAATGTATGCAAAGAAAAAGCCACCCTGAAGCTTACTTACTGATAGTTTATGCTTCGGTGGCTTTTCCAGTGCACCACTTGCTTTTCCGATTTTAGAAAGGGCGCTAAAAATCATACCATCCAGCCGGTTATAAATCCGCTGCGTGTGAACTACTCGGTAACTAAGTTACCAGAGCATCTGAAATCTGGCGGGATACCGCCTTTTTTCAGGGTGCGTCCATGACACCACTACTGCTTACCTTTCGGCTATACA